>JBBQEF010000311.1:0-6676 GCA_038320445.1 Mycobacteriales bacterium | reverse complement strand
AGGGCCTGTAGCCCCGGGTGAGGAGTGCAGAACCTCTGCGAGGACGTCAGTCCTGCTCCGCCGGCACCTGGCGGCGGACGTCCTCGTGCGGGAAGACGAAGCGGCGGAACGCCCACCAGCGGAACGCCATGCCCACGAGCGTGCCGATGATCTGGCCGCTGACGAAATCGGCCAGCTCCTGGCCGAACAGGCTGACGTTGGGCACCTGCAGGTGCAGCAGGTAACGCGAGACGGCCAGCGGTCCGGCGTACACCGCCACGCCGATGCCGCTGATCAGGAAGAACAGCAGGGCCTCGTGGTGGGTCTCGCGCCCGCCCCGGGTTCGGAAGGACCATCCGCGGTTGAGCGCGTAGGACACGATCGTCGCGACGACGACGGCGATGATCTTGGCTGTGAGCGGCTTGGTGTCGAGGACCGTGGACTTGAGCAGGAGGAACACCGCCGTGTCGATCACCCAGGTGGAGCCGCCCACGACGGCGAACTTCACCAGCTCCCGGTGCTTGATCGCGACAGCCCGGTAGGGCTGCGGGATGGCGGCGAGCACCGATTCGACCACGGACACCTGTTCGATCGTGCCAGAGGTGCCCGGGTCGTGCCGGGGCGGCCCGCGTAGGCTTCCCGCACCGTGGACACCCGCGATCCCCTCCCCGTCGTCGGCATGGTCGGCGCGGGGCAGCTCGCCCGCATGACCCATCAGGCCGCCATCGCGCTCGGGCAGTCGCTGCGCGTGCTGGCCGTCGACCCGGGGGAGCCCGCCGCGCTGGTCTGTTCCGACGTCCGCGCGGGCACTGCCACCGATCTCGACGCCCTGCGCGCGTTCTCCCGCGGCTGTGCCGCCGTCACGCTCGACCACGAGCAGGTGCCGCAGGAGAACCTGCGCGCGCTGGTCGCCGACGGGGTCACCGTCCGGCCCGGCCCGGACGCGCTGCTGCACGCCCAGGACAAGCTCGTGATGCGCCGCAGGCTGGCCGACCTGGGTGCGGCCGTGCCGCCGTTCGCCGAGGTGCTGGCCCCGTCCGACGTGGACGCGTTCGTGGCCACGCACGGGCCGTCGGTGCTCAAGGCCGTCCGCGGCGGGTACGACGGGCGCGGCGTCTGGATGTCGTTCACGGCCGACCTCGTGGCGGAGCTGCTGGCGGCGGGCACGCCGCTGATGGTCGAGCAGCGCGTGCCGATGCGCCGGGAGCTGGCCGCGCTGGTGGCACGCTCGCCGTTCGGGCAGGCCGCGGCGTGGCCGGTGGTCGAGACCGTGCAGGCCGACGGGCAGTGCGTGCAGGTGCTCGCGCCCGCACCCGGCCTCGACGAGGACCGGGCCGTGCAGGCGCAGGAGCTGGCGCTGCGGATCGCGGCCGCGCTGGACGTGACGGGGCTGCTGGCCGTCGAGCTGTTCGAGACCGCCCCGCGGGGCGCGCTCGTGGTCAACGAGCTGGCGATGCGGCCGCACAACTCCGGGCACTGGACGATCGAGGGCTCCCGCACCTCGCAGTTCGAGCAGCACCTGCGCGCGGTGCTCGACTACCCCCTCGGCGCCACCACCCCCACCGCCCCGGCTGTGGTGATGGCCAACGTCCTGGGCGCCGCCGAGCCCGTGGCGATGGGGATGGACGAGCGGCTGCACCACCTTTTCGCCCGCTTCCCCGACGTCAAGGTGCACCTCTACGGCAAGTCGGAACGACCGGCCCGCAAGGTCGGCCACGTGACGGCACTGGGCGAGGACATGGCGGAGGTCCGCGAGCGCGCCACGCGGGCAGCAACCTGGCTGAGCACGGGCGAGTGGCCGGACGGCTGGTCCCCCCACTCCGGCGCCGCGAGCACGAGCCGCGCCGTGGTCGGATAGGTTCCGGCGGATGAGCCGCTCGTCCGGTCCGGTTGTCGGTGTGATCATGGGTTCCGACTCCGATTGGCCGGTGATGGAGGCCGCCGCCGCGGCGCTCGCCGAGTTCGACGTCGCCTGCGAGGTGGGGGTGTACTCGGCCCACCGGACGCCGCAGCGGATGCTCGACTACGCCACCTCCGCGGTGGATCGGGGGCTCCGGGTGGTCATCGCGGGGGCCGGGGGTGCGGCGCACCTGCCGGGCATGGTCGCGGCGGCCACCCCGCTGCCGGTGATCGGCGTACCGGTGCCGCTGGCCCGCCTCGACGGCCTGGACTCGCTGCTGTCGATCGTGCAGATGCCGGCCGGGGTTCCGGTCGCGACGGTGGCGGTCGGCGGGGCGCGCAACGCCGGGCTGCTCGCCGTGCGGATCCTCGCGGCGGGTGACCCGGCCCTGCTGGCGCGCATGGCGCAATTCCAGGCGGAGCTGGCGCGCACGGTGCTGGCAAAGGACGCCGCGTTGCGTTTCGAATGGGACTCCTGACACCCTTTCGTGCTGATGAATTCACCTGATCGGGTGGCAACCTCTGTCGTTTCCGGTGCGGGTGGGACCGCCTCCGGAGCACCGGAACCCCATCTTGGGTATGCGGATTTAGTTCACACCGCGAAACGCACCCCAATGCGAGGGTAAACATCCCTTTGGCCGTACCCTCCGCGTATTCCAGCCCGTTGCTGGAACGGGCCGGGTCCCCAGCCGGCACCGTGGGAAAGGAACACAGGATGTCCGAGACTCCCCGCGCTCGACGGCGAGCAGCCACGGCGATGATCATCGCCGGCAGCACGCTCGCCGCCACCGCGCTCGCGCTGCTGCCGGGCACCGCCAGCGCGTCCAGTCACCGCGAGGCACCGCTCATCGCGGCCGACCCCTACGTCGACAACACCGACGTCTACGCGTTCGTGTCCCCGGACAAGCCGGACACGGTCACGCTCATCGCCAACTGGTTCGGCCTGCAGGAGCCCAACGGCGGCCCGAACTTCTACCCGTGGGCCACCGACGCCCACTACGACATCAACATCGACTCCGACGGTGACGCGAAGCCCGACACCACGTACCGGTACGAGTTCTTCACCGACAACACGCGGCAGAAGGACACGTTCCTCTACGCCAACGGGCCGGTGACGAGCCTGGACGACGAGAACCTGCTGTTCCGGCAGTACTGGCGGCTCACCAAGATCCACAAGGGTAAGTCGGAGCTCATCGCCAAGGGGCAGGCGGCGCCGTCCAACGCGGGCGCGGCGAGCATCCCGGACTACAGCAAGCTGCGCAAGCAGGCCACCTACCCGGTGGGCAAGGGCGCCCAGACCTACGTCGGCCAGTCCGAGGACCCGTTCTTCCTGGACCTGCGCGTGTTCGACCTGCTCTACGGCGGCAACCTGAAGGAGACCGGCCAGGACACGCTCGCGGGCTTCAACGTCAACGCGATCGCCCTGCAGGTCCCGATCAGCGACATCGCGCTCAACTACGACGGCAAGAAGAACCCGGTCGTCGGGATCTGGAGCGACACCGAGCGCCGCTCGCTGAAGCTCTCGCCGGGTGCGGCCAAGCCGAACGGCGACTACGTGCAGGTCTCGCGCCTGGGCAACCCGCTGGTCAACGAGGTCGTGCTGCCCGTCAGCCTCAAGGACGCCTTCAACGGCCTCACCCCGGACAAGGACGCCACCATCCCGGCGGTCGTCAAGCGGGTCACGAGCCCCGAGGTCCCGAAGCTGGTCGAGAAGCTCTACGGCATCCCGGCTCCGAAGGAGCCGCGCAACGACCTGGTCGAGATCTTCCTGACCGGTATCGCCAAGAAGGCGCCGACGCTCGACGGCAAGCCGGCCCCGATCCAGGCCGACCTCAACAGCCAGGTGCTGAACTCCGACGCGAACCCGAAGAAGTTCCAGCCCTCGGAGATGCTGCGGCTCAACACCGCGGTGCCGCCCACGGCCAAGCCGAACCGGCTCGGCGTGCTGGCCAATGACTTCCAGGGCTTCCCGAACGGCCGGCGTCTCACCGACGACGTCGTCGACATCACGCTGCAGGCGGCGGAGGGCGCGGCCCAGTCCGGCAAGATCGTTCAGGCGCTCGCCGCCGGTGACGGTGTCAACGCCAACGACAAGAAGTTCGGCGACAAGTTCCCCTACATCGCGCTGCCGAACAACAACAGCGTGAACACCGCGGCCAACACGCAGGGCTCCTCGGCCCTGCCGTTCGTCCCGGGCGGTACCGGAACCGGACTGCCCACCCCGTCGATCCTGACCGGTCTCCTGGCCGTCATGATGCTCGGTGCCGGTGGCGTGCTCATCGCCCGCCGTCGCCCGACGGTGGTCCCGGTCGGCGCCTGACCGCCGATCGGCAGCTCGTCAGGTCGGGGGCCCGGACACACGTCCGGGCCCCCCACCCCGTCTCATGAGGTGGCTCCCCATGACGCGCTCCCGCGTCGCGCTCCTGCTCGTGCTCGCCGGTGCGCTGCTGGCCGCCGTCGCGGTCACCGGGTTCGTGAGTGCCCGTCCCGCCGACCTCCCGGCCGCGGGGGCGCCGTCCCCGGCCACCACCCTGGACCGGCTCATCTACGACGCGCAGGACACCTTGCGTCGTGAGCCGGGCAACGCCCCGAAGTGGGCCCTGCTCGGCGCGGCCTACGTGGAACGGGCCCGGATCAGCGCCGATCCCAGCTACTACGCGAAGGCCGACGGTGCGCTCCGGACGTCGATGCGCATCGCCCCGGACGACAACGCCTCCGCGCTGATCGGGCTCGGCCAGCTCGCGAACGCCCGCCACGACTTCGTCACCGCCGCCTCGTTCGGGGAGCGCGCCCGGGCGCTGCAGCCCGCCACGCCCGAGGTGTACGGCGTGCTCGCCGACGCCTACACCCAGCTCGGCAAGCCGGCCGAGGCCACCGACGCCGTGCAGCGGATGCTCGACATCCGGCCCGGCCTGGCCGCCTTCACCCGCGCGTCCTACGACCTCGAACTCCACGGCCGTCGCGACGAGGCGCGCGCCGCCCTCGAACGCGCACTGACCGCCGCGCTCTCGCCCGACGACGTCGCGTTCTGCCGCTACTACCTGGGTGAGCTGGCCTGGAACGCCGGCGACGTCGACGGCGCCGCGACGCAGTACCGGGCCGGCCTCGCGGTCGCGGCGCAGAACGTCGCACTGCTGCAGGGCACCGCCAAGGTGGCCTACGCGCAGGGCCGCGCCGACGAGGCGCTGGCCGCCTACCAGACGATCACCACCCGCGTCCCGCTCCCGCAGTACGTGCTGGAGTACGCCGAGATGCTGGCCGCCACCGGCCACGCGGGCGAGGCGAAGGCCCAGTTCGCCGTGCTCGCCGCGCAGGAGCAGCTCTACACGGCACAGGGGTCGAACGACGACCAGGTGGGCGCCATCGTCGCGGCCGACCACGGCGACAAGGCCGAGGCACTGACCCGGGCCCGGGCCGAGTGGGACCGCAGGCAGAGCGTCTTCAGCGCCGACGCGCTGGCCTGGGGGCTGCACGCGAACGGCCGCGATGCGCAGGCACTGGAGTACGCCCAGCGGGCCGCCGCGCTCGGCGGCCCCAACGCGACCTACTCGTTCCACCGCGGGATGATTCTCGCCGGGATGGGCCGCCGGGCCGAGGCCCGCGCCGCGCTGGCCGAGGCGCTGGCGGTCAACCCGCACTTCAACCCGCTGCAGGCACCGGTCGCGCGCACGACCATCGCGTCACTGGAGCAGGGCTCGTGACCCGGGGGGATCGCACGGGCCTGCGGCGGGCGGGCGTGCTGGTGCTCGCCGTCGGGGCGCTGCTGCTGCTGCCCGCCGGGCCGCAGGCCCAGGCGCACCCGCTGGGCAACTTCACCGTCAACCACTACGACGGCCTGACGCTGCACCCCGACCGCATCGACGTGCTGGCGATCCTGGACACCGCGGAGATCCCCACGGTGCAGGAACGCGCCACCACCGACACCGACGGCGACGGCACCGTCTCGCCCCCCGAGGGCGCGGCGCACGCCGCCGCCGAGTGCTCCGACATGCTCGCCACGACCACGGCCGTGGTCGACGGCACGCCCGCACCGTTCACGGTCGCCTCGGCGGGGGCCGCGTACCCGATCGGCAACCAGGGCCTGGCGACCACGCGCGTGACGTGCCGGCTCACCGCACCTGCCGACCTGTCCGGCCGGCGGACGCTGGAGTTCACCGCCACCTTCAAGGCCGACCGGATCGGCTGGCGGGAGATCACCGCCGTCGGGGACGGCCTGCGCGTCGAGGCGAGTGACGTGCCCGCCCGGAGCGCGTCGCAGGAGTTGCGCGCCTACCCGGCCGACCTGCTCACCAGCCCACTGGACCAGCGCTCGGCCCGCGTCTCGGTCGCGCCGGGCAGCGGGAGCACCGCGCCGCTGGTGGCGCTGCCCACCACCGGCGTCAGCTGGGTGGACGCGGCGCTGGCCGCGGGCGAGCGGTTCCTGTCCGGGCTCGCGACGACGACCGACCTCACCCCCGCCGTCGGGGGGCTGGCCGTGCTGATGGCGCTGGTGCTCGGGGCGTCGCACGCGGTGCTGCCCGGGCACGGCAAGACGGTGATGGCCGCCTACCTGGCGGGCAAGCAGGGAACGCGCCGTGACGCGGTGGCGGTCGGCGCGGCCGTCACGCTCACGCACACGGCCGGGGTGCTCGCCTTCGGTGTGCTCGTGTCGCTGCTGGCCGCGTTCGCGCCGGTGGCCGCGATGCGCTGGCTCGGCGTGGTCAGCGGGCTGCTGGTGGCGGCCGTCGGCGTGACGTTGTTGCGGACGGCCCTGTTACGTCGCCGGACGCACGCGGACGAACCCGTGCTGGTGGGAGCC
>JBBQEF010000310.1:0-6696 GCA_038320445.1 Mycobacteriales bacterium | reverse complement strand
GGCTCGGCCTGAACGAGGCGGCGTACATGGCCGAGATCGTGCGCGGCGGGATCCAGTCGGTGGACGGCGGGCAGAGCGAGGCCGCCGGGGCGCTGGGCCTGTCGCGGGTGCAGACGTTGCGGCGCATCGTGCTGCCCCAGGCGATGCGGGTGATCATCCCGCCCACGGGCAACGAGACGATCTCGATGCTCAAGACCACCTCGCTGGTGGTGGTGATCGGCTACTACGAGCTGTTCGTCGCGGCACAGACGATCTACTCGCGGACGTTCCAGACCGTTCCGCTGCTCATCGTCGCGGCGATCTGGTATCTGGCGCTGACGTCGGTACTGTCGATCGGGCAGGTATTCGTCGAGCGCCGGTTCGGGCGCGGGTTCCAGATCGGAGGCCCGTGATGGCCCAGCCCATGGTCGAGGCGACCGAGATCCACAAGAGCTTCGGTTCCGTCGAGGTGTTGCGTGGCGTCAACCTGATGGTCATGCCGGGCGAGGTGGCGTGCGTGATCGGGCCGTCCGGTTCGGGGAAGTCGACGTTCCTGCGCTGCGTCAACCATCTGGAGACGATCGACGCCGGACGGATGCGCGTGGACGGCCAGCTGGTCGGCTACCGCGAGGCGGGCGCGAAGCTGTACGAGCTGCGGGAGTCCGAGGTGGCGCACCAGCGGCGCGACATCGGGATGGTGTTCCAGCGGTTCAACCTGTTCCCGCACATGACGGCCGCGCAGAACGTGATGGAGGGGCCGCGCACCGTCCGCCGGGAGTCGAAGGCCGCGGCCCGCGACCGCGCGTGCGCGTTGCTGGACCGGGTCGGGCTGGACGCGAAGTACGAGTCCTACCCCGCACAGCTCTCCGGCGGGCAGCAGCAGCGGGTGGCGATCGCCCGGGCACTGGCGATGAAGCCGAAGCTCATGCTGTTCGACGAGCCGACGTCCGCGCTGGACCCGGAGCTCGTCGGCGAGGTGCTCGACGTGATCCGCGAGCTCGCCCGCGAGGGCATGACGATGCTGGTGGTGACGCACGAGATGGGCTTCGCCCGCGAGGTCGGCGACACGCTGGTCTTCATGGACGAGGGCCGGATCGTCGAGGCCGGGGACCCGAGAGAGGTGCTCGGCAACCCCCGGGAGGAACGCACGAAGGCGTTCCTCTCGAAGGTGCTCTGACCTACGTCGCCAGGAACGCCAGGAGGGCCTGGGCGGTTCAGGCGCTCAGGCACTCGCAGACGTTCCGTTCGCGGGCGCCCGAGTGCGGGCACATCGGTGCCCCTTCGAGCAGCAGTCGCAGGCGGCGGGCCAGTGCGTCGATGCCGAAGTGGGCGCGGGCGATGACCTCGTTGTGGTCGAGCAGGCCCGGGTCGGGATCGGCCAGGAAGTCCTTGAGCGGCGCGGGATCGGCGGCGTCGAACCAGCGGAACCCGAACGACTCCAACTCGCGGGCCACCGGGAACGCGCCGACGGCGATCGGCCTGCGGTGCAGCGCCGACTCGATCAGCGGCAGCCCGAACCCCTCCCACGACGACGGCAGCGCCACCGCGTCGCAGGCCGCGTACGCGCCGGGCATCTGCACGCCGAAGGGGAGCCTCCGCCGGATCGGGACGCCGCCGCCACCCAGCACTCCGGCCAGCTCGGCCTGGTAGCCGTCCTCGGCCGGTCCGGTGAGCCAGTAGGTGCCGCCGACCGCGGCCGTCACCGCCAGGCCGAGGTCGATGCCCTTGCGCGGGATGGCGCGGGTCGGCTGCAGCACCAGCGGCTCGTCGCCGATCTTGAGCCGCCTGCGGACGGAGTCGCGCTGCTCGGGGCACGGTCGCTCGTCGAAGCCGTGGTAGATCGTGGTGGCGGGGATGCCGCGGCGGGCCTCGAGCGAGTGCCGGGCCAGCTCGTTGATCGTCACGTGCCGCCAGGACGGGTCGTCGGGCGGCCAGGTGGTGAGGTCCGAGTACTGCGCGCGCTCCCACGGCAGATCGTGGTGGCGCAGCACGGCGGGGCGGCCGCGCAGGTACTCGGCCACCGCCTCGCCGACGGCCCGGTTCATCGGCAGCGAGCAGATGTTGTCGGCCACCACCACGTCGACGTCGTCGAGCGCCGCCGCCAGCTCGTGATGCGACGGCGGGTACCGGGAATCGAGCGCGAGGCTCCTGATCAGCACATCGGGCCGCCCGTCACCGGCGACCGTTCGCACCCGCACCCCCAGCCGACGCAGCGCGCGGGCCCACTGCGTGGCCGTCACGGATACGCCGTCGGCCATTCCGAGGCGGTAGGACACGATCGCCGCCCGCCGCCCGAACAGGTTCGACATGTGCGCATCGTCCCGCCGCGGCGTTACGTCCACGTTGTCGTCGTGTTGCCGGCAGCCTGCCCCGCCGTGGCGATCCGGCCCTGGCACGTCAGCGGGGCAGGCGTCCCATGAGGTAGAACTCCGGGTTGGGACGCAGGGCCGTCAGGTGGGCCAGCCGGTTGGACATCGCGAACAGCGCGGTGATCGCCCCGACGTCCCAGATCTCGTCCTCGGAGAGGCCGGCGAGCCGCGCGTCGTCCAGCTCGGCCTCGGTGAGGGCGGCGGAGTCGACGGCGATCAGCAGGGCCAGATCGACGATGGCGCGCTCGCGCGCGCTCAGCTCGACGCCGTACGGGTTGGTGGCGACCCGGTCGGCGATCTCGGGGTCCTTCGTGCGCACCCGGAGGATCGCGCCGTGGGCCACCACGCAGTAGGTGCAGCTGTTGGCCCCCGACGTGGCGACGACGACCAGCTCCCGCTCGGCCTTGCTCAGCCCGTCAGCCGAGGTGGATGGTGACGGTTCCATCAGCGCGTCGTGGTAGTCGAGGAACGCGCGCAGCTCCGCGGGCCGCCGCGCCAGCGCCCGGAACACGTTGGGCACGAAGCCCGACTTCTCCGCGACGGCCCCGATCCGCGTGCGGAGATCGGCGGGCATGTCCTCGAGCTCGACGTGGCCGAAACGGCTCACCGGGTGGTCGGTCACACCACCAGGATAGAGCGCCCGTCGACCCGGGGGGTCGATCAGGGCGGGCCGGAACCGTCGTCCGGCGCTCGCTCTCAGGCGCCGACCCGCCCGACCGGGGCCGGGATCTTGCGGGAGGTGGTGATCGGCACGACGGTCGCGGAGGCGGTCGTGCGACCCCGGATCACCACGGCCGACGCGCGGTGCAGCACGCTCAGCAGGGTGGGAGCCTCGGCCCCGTGCTCGCCACGGCCGAGCACCGCGATCATGCGCGGCGCCACGGCGGCGAGCAGGAGGCGCTCCACCCCCAGCCGCGCGGCCCCGAGCACGAGCACGACGTCGGCCGTGTCTGCCTCCGGCAGCGCCGACAGCAACCCGTCGATCGAGGCGAACCACACCAGCCCGAGCGCTGCGCTCGAGCCCGACGCCGTCCACGCCGCCGCCAGCTGGGGTGCCTGCTCGCCCAGCCGGGACAGCAGCTCCCGCTTCCGGGCCTCGTCCTGAACCTCGCGGCGCGCCCCCTCGATGGCCTCCAGGGCCTCGACGTAGCCGGCGACGTCGCGCTCCCGCAGGGCGGCGACCGCCTGGTCGTGCTCGGGCGCGGCCGCGCGTCCGGCCAGCTCGTGGGCCATCCGGTCGAGGTCGCGGCCGGCCTCGGCGATCGGGCCGTGGGTGGCGTACTGCAGGATCGCCGCCGCCACCTGGCGTGCGGCCTCGACATCCGGCACCGCGAGCGGCGAGTCGGTGCCGAGGAACAGCACGTCGTGGCGGAGCGCGCCGACCGATCGCGCCGCCGCCCCCACCCGGACGATCACGTCGGCCAGCTCGGTGAGCTCGGCCTCGTCGCGGGGCGCCGCCAGCCCGATCTCGGCACAGCTCACGTCGATGCGGGCGAGCCGCTCGCCGAGCTCCAGGTGGTCGAGCACGCGCTGGACGTCCTCGTACGACTCCGGCACACGGCCGCCGACCCGCAGCATCCGCAGCACCGGCGCCACGTCCCGCTGGGCGGGCGAGCGGAAGTAGGACCGCGCCCGGTTGCCGACCCGGAGGAACTCGCCGAAGCGGCGCACGGCATCGAGCGAACCGGCCGGGAGCGGCGCCGTGACCTGCACCGACGGCGCCGTTCGCGTGCGTTCCAGCGTGGCAACCGACTGCGCGGTGTCCTCCGCCATGCGGTCGAACACCGGGCGGTTGTGGCCGTAGATGAGGTCCGACAGCAGGGTCCAGGCCCACTCGGCCTCGTCGCGGCGAGGCATCCCACCCAGCGATGTGCTGACGTACCCGGCCACGGAGGTGACGGCGTCGCGCCGGGGCCGGTCGAGGCCCGCGAGCAGTGCGGGGACCATCCCCCCGACGGGACCGGACCCGTCGGGCCGGGCGGCGATGAGCGACAGCCGCGCCACCTCGTCGGGCGACGGCAGGACCGCCGGCTCCGGCAGCGTCTGCCCGGCACGGGCGCGGCGGGCCGGCGTGGACGTGGCGAGCAGGGTGCGCAGTTCCCGGATCTCGCCGGGGGAGAGCGCCGGGAGCTGCTCCACGACGCGGGGAAGCGCTGCCGCGGGGAGGCTGTGGCGCACGTCGGCGAGCTCGGCGACGGTGGAACCGGCCACGACGACGCGCAGACCGTCCTCCAGCAGCGCGGCGACGGCTGCGGCCACCGCGGCGGAATCGACGTCCTCGAGCACCAGGAAGCCGTTGCTGCGCATCGCGGCGACCACCGCGGCCGGCCCTTCGGACGGCTGCCGGGGCGGCGGGGGTCGCTCGGGCACCGAGTCCGCGAGCGACTCGGCGATGCGGCGCACGCCGGGAGGAGCGTGGCCACCGGCGATCGCCTGGCGGATGCGGCGGGCCGCCGTCGCCGTCGGGCGGTCCGTCCCGGCGGCGGCGAGGCGGTCGACGAAGACCGCGAGTTGGGCATCGTCACCGGGGTCGACACCGTCACCTGTCGCCGATCCGACGTGCTGCATGCGGTCACCTCCGCCCGCCGTCGCCGGATGGCGACGGTCACCCTTCGTATCGCTGTACCGCACAGAATGTTGCACCCCGGTCGGGTACATCGGCAAACGCAGGCGGGCGGAACGATCACCGTCGGCGGCGTCCGGTCACCCGGACGAGGTAAAGCTCAGGAAAACGGCCCGCCACGACCCGTCGACGGGCGCCCCGCGCACCACGAGGCGTCCCGTCGACGAGCGGTCGCCCACGAGCGACCGACGGCGGAGCTACCCGCGGACGGCGCCTTCGGCCACGGGTTCGGGCAACGACCGGATCCGGTCCGAGCCCTCGTCGGCGTGGTAGTCGCCCGGGCGGGTGGCGTCCGTCCCCTCTGCCACGTGCCCGGCACGCAGGGCGAAGGTCACGACCACGGCCACCACGAGGTTCAGCACGAGCGCCACGAACCCCACATAGATCTGCACGGTGGACCCCGCGAACGGGTGCCAGCCGAACAGCGTGAGCTTGTCCAGTGCGAGCGCCGAGCCGCCGAAGTGGAGCTTGCCGTTGGCCGGGTTGGGGATGATGTAGAGCAGGTAGAGCCCGTAGCCCAGGCCGACCGCCCACCCGGCGACCAACGCCCACCGGTGCAGCCAGCGGGTGTAGAGCGCGATGGCCACCGCGGGCAGCGTCTGCAGGATGATCACACCGCCGATCAGCTGCAGGTCGATGGAGAACTGCGGGTCGATCAGCAGCACGAACAGCACCGCACCGAACTTCACCACGAGCGACGCGAGCTTGGCCTGCCGAGCCTCCTGGCGCGGGGTGGCGTCGCGGCGGAGGTATTCCTTGTAGATGTTGCGGGTCCAGAGGTTGGCCGCCGCGATCGACATGATCGCCGCAGGCACCAGCGCGCCGATGCCGATGGCCGCGAACGCGATGCCGGCGAAGAACGACCCGAACTGGGTGTCGAACAGCACCGGGATGATGGTGTTCGTGTCCGGGCGGCCGGTGGCGTTGTTCGTGATCGGCTTGGCGCCGGCCGCGATCGCGACGTAGCCCAGCAACGCCAGCAGGCCCAGGAGCAGCGAGTAGGCCGGCAGCGCCATCATGTTCCGCTTGATCACATTGCGGCCGCGCGACGACAGGACGCCCGTGATGGAGTGCGGGTAGAGGAACAGTGCGAGCGCCGAGCCGAGCGCCAGGGTGATGTACTGCAGCTGGTTGTTCGGCGTGAGCAGGATCGAGCCCGTCGGGGCGCCCGTGGTGGGGTTGACCGTCGCCAGCTTCTCCGACGCCTTGCCGAAGATCGCCTCCCAGCCGCCCAGCTTCGTCGGCAGGTAGACCACGGCCACCAGGATCACGATGTAGATCAGGATGTCCTTGACGAAGGCGATCAGCGCGGGCGCCCGCAGCCCCGACTGGTAGGTGTAGACGGCCAGCACGACGAATGCGATGAGCAGCGGCAGGTGCCCGAGGATGCCGCTGCCGTTGAGGCCCATGGTGCGCAGCACGGCCTCCAGGCCCACGAGCTGCAACGCGATGTAGGGCATGGTCGCCACGAGGCCGGTGATCGCCACCAGCAGCGCGAGTGCCGAGGAGCCGTAGCGGCCGCGGACGAAGTCGGCGGGCGTCACGTACCCGTGCACGCGCGACACCGACCACAGCCGCACCACCGGCAGGAACACCAGCGGGTAGAGGATCACGGTGTAGGGCAGTGCGTAGAAGCCGACGGCACCGGCGCTGAACAGCAGCGCGGGCACGGCGACGAACGTGTACGCGGTGTAGAGGTCACCGCCGATGAGGAACCAGGTGATC
>JBBQEF010000309.1:0-6697 GCA_038320445.1 Mycobacteriales bacterium | reverse complement strand
TCCGGCGCATCCCGGGCACCGCAGCACACCGGCGACGAGATCGCTCTCGGCCAGGTCGATCTCGGCGATCCCGATCATCGCGGCTCGGTGGGGGCACGGCGCACGAGCATGGTCTCCAGCGCGGTCGGCGGCAGGGGTCAGCTGGTGTGGCGACCGGGTCCGGTCGGTCGCTCGCCTGTCCGAGCCGGCCGACCCGACCCGATCCGGCACCTCGCCGATCTCCGGGCGCCGGCGGCGCGCGGTCAGGCCGCCGTCCCCAGGTTCGTCGTCACGGTGGCGTCGCCGACGAACCTGTCGGGCAAGACGCCGTCGTCGACACCGTCAACGGCGTGAACGGGCAGCCAGATCGGCACCCCGGTTGGCGGCCAACACCCGGCCCGCTCCGGCGGGACGAGCACCTCGCCCATGCTCTGCGGCGTCAGCAGGGACCGCCGCGCCAGCTCCGCCTGGGAGAGCCCGGGGCTGTTGTCGAGCTGCACCAGCACCCCGAACTGGATCGGGGTCAGCTCGACCGCCTGCAGCGCGTCACCGCGGCGGCCAGCGTGGCCGGCGCGCCGGTGGAGATGACCGGCACGACCGAGCTGGAGGGCGAGGAGAACGGCTCGGACCGCGGGCTGCTGGCCGAGGTACCTGGGTACCGGTCGCGGTGTTCGCCTTCCTGTTCGGACTCTCGATGGACTACGAGGTCTTCATCCTGTCCCGGATGCGCGAGGCCTACGACGACGGGCAGAGCACCGAGCAGGCGGTGGTCTCAGGCATCTCCAGCACGGTGCGGCTGGTCACCTCCGGCGCGCTGATCCTGTTCCTGGCGTTCATCGGGCTGTCCACGGTGCCCGCGGCGGAGGTCAAGATCCTCGCGACCGCGCTGGCGCTGGGCATCCTGATCGACGCGGTCGTCGTCCGCACCGTGCTGGCCCCCGCGCTGGTGGTGCTGCTCGGCCGGGCGAACTGGTGGCTGCCGCCGTGGATGGCGCGCCTGCTGCGCGTCGAGCCGTCGACGGCCCGGCCGGTGCGCGCCGGCTCGGCGGGTCACGCAGACGGGCCCGGCGCTACGCACGACGGCGCCGGAGCGGAGCACGAGGGGGCCGGGCGGATGCGTTGACCCGGCGTCCAGATCGAACCGACGACCCACCGCTCACCCGGTGTGAGGACGACCCTGGATGTGGAACGTCGTCGATCACCACGTGGTGCGGGTTGCGAGGCGCGTACCGCGCGGGTGACCGGCGGGCTGTGGCCGCCTCCGAGGGAGCGACACCTTGATGAGACCGATCATGCTGACATCGCGTGAGAGAGTCCGAAGAACGCAGGTCAGACGAGATCGAGATGTCACGGGAAAGGAGAACCTACCGTGGTGTGTGTCCGGCGGGATGCGTAGCCGGGACAGCGAGGGTCATCAGTAGGCCTGATGCCCGGGATAGGGAGAATCGCGTTCCCGGATTCCTTCCGAGATGTTCGAATCGTGAGACGCGTCACTTCTCACGTGAGGAACCCCGATGGCCGAGACCACCGCCCACCGAGTCGACAAGAGGAGTGCCCGTCGCCGGCCGACGGCAGCTCGTACTGCTGATCGCCGGCAGCTGCATGTCCGTGCTGGGGACGGTGCTCATCGCGCCGGTGCTCCCGCAGATGGCGGCCCACTACGCCGGCACGCCGGGGGTCGACCTGCTGGTGCCGATCGCGCTCACCATCCCGGCGCTGCTGATCGGCATCACCGCGCCGTTCGCCGGGATCATCGTCGACGCGATCGACCGCAAGCGGCTGCTGATCGCCGCCATGGTCGTCTACTCCGTGGTCGGCACGGCGCCGCTGTACCTCGACTCCCTCGGCGCGATCGTCGCGAGCCGGGTCGGCGTGGGCCTGTGCGAGGCGGCGATCATGACCTGCTGCACCACCCTGATCGGGGACTACTGGTCGGGCGCGCAGCGCAGCCGCTACCTCGGCCTGCAGACGCTCGCTGCGGCGCTGTCGGCCACCGTGTTCTTCGCCGTCGGCGGCGTGCTCGGCGCCTCGGGCTGGCGCACGCCGTTCTGGCTGTACGCCGTCGCCGCCGTGATCGCCATCCCGATGGTCACGGCGCTGTGGCAGCCGGCCCGTCCGACTGCCATCCCCGGCCGGCGTCGCCTGGAGCCCGTGCCGTGGCGCGCGCTGGCCGGCCCGGTGTCCGTCACGTTCCTCGGCGGCGTCTGGTTCTACGTGCTGATCGTGCAGCTGTCGTTCGTCCTGACCGGTCTCGGCGTGGGTGACCCGGGCACGATCGGGGCCGTGTCCGCCGCGATGTCGCTGGCCACCGCCGCCGGGGCGTTCGCGTTCGGCCGTCTCGCGACGCGCGGACCCCGCGTGCTGCTGCCCGTCGAGTTCGGGCTGACCGCGGTCGGCCTGGGGATCGTCGCGGCAGCCGGCTCGCTGCCGCTGGTGGCCGTGGGAGCGGTCCTGACCGGCTTCGGCACCGGCATGCTGCTGCCGACGCTGTTGACCTGGGCGATGAACCGCCTGACGTTCGCCCAGCGCGGCCGCGGCACCGGGATCTGGACGGGGTCGCTGTTCATCGGCCAGTTCCTGTGCCCGCTGATCGTCGCCGGGGTGGCGGCGGCCGTCGGTGGTCTCCAGCCCGCGATCGGCGTGCTGGGCGTGGCGGCGCTCGTGATGGCGGTGGTGACGAGCCTGGCGCTGCGCGGCCGGCACGAGCCGCTCGACGCGTCGGCCGTCCAGGCCTGACCGACGCACAGGGGCGCACAGCCTGCGCACAGAATGGGACGCAAAGGTGTTCCAGGGTCTGGAACAGCTCGGTCAGGTCCAGATCCTCGCGGGCCCGGGTGAGCACCTGTGGGTAGGCGGATTCGACGAGGTTCGGTCGGGCGGCAGCAAGCGGCTGATCGAGGACGAACCCGACCGGCTCACCGGGTTGACCGCGAACGGCTCGGCCCATATCACCCTGCACGTGGTCGACCGAGCCGTGCTGCATGAGCCGCGACAGGCCGGGTCCGCGCAGCCGCGGGCCTCCGGGCGCACCTCCCAGGCGTGGTCGGAGCGGCCGAGGAACGTGGGCAGGTAGCCGCCGCCGTGCGCGGCCAGCACGCGGAGCCCGGGGTGCCGGTCGAGCACCCCGGAGAAGATCAGATGGGACAGCGCCACCGCGTTCTCGACCGGCTGCCCGACCGTGTTGGCCAGGTAGAACCGGTCCAGCCGCTCGTCGAGCGTGCAGCCGAAGAGGTGCAGGAACACCAGCGCCCCGGTCGCGGCGGCATGGGCCCAGAACGGCTCCAGCCGCTCGTCCGACAGCTCGACGCCGGGCGCATGCGAGCTGATCTCCACACCCGCGTGGCCGTGGGCCAGCGCGTCGTCCAGCGCACCGACGAGCAGGTCCGGGTGCTGCAACGGCACCAGCCCGAGCCCGCGCAGCCGGTCCGGTGCCTGCTCGACGAGATCGGCCAGGCCCCGGTGCGCCGCGCGGTGGAGCGTGCGGGCGAGCGCGGGATCGGCCCAGTAGTGGTACTGCGACGGCGACGGTGACACGAGCTGCACGTCGACACCCGCCGCGTCCATCGCCGCGAGCCGGGGTTCGAGGCGGGTGAGCAGCGGGATCCGGTCGGCGACCATGCGGCCGGACACGGCGGTCGACCCGGCTCCGTTGCGACGGAGGTCGAGCGCCTGGTTCGTAGCGAGCCGGGGATCGCCGGCGACGACGCCCTCGACGGCTCCGAGGATCACGTGGGCATGGACGTCGACGACGCTCACGAGGCCGTCCCCGAGGTCGAACGGGCGCCGGAGGCGCTCACGC
This sequence comes from Mycobacteriales bacterium, assembly GCA_038320445.1. Classification (GTDB taxonomy): domain Bacteria; phylum Actinomycetota; class Actinomycetes; order Mycobacteriales; family Pseudonocardiaceae; genus Pseudonocardia. The sequence continues at coordinate 2,919 of JBBQEF010000309.1, read as the reverse complement.
GGGCACGCTCACCAGCGCGGCGATGCGGCCCATCAGGCCCGGGACGTCACCGCGTTCGTGGGCCAGGAGCCAGCTCGCGAGCTGGACGCTGGCCTCCACCACCTCGCGGGCCCGCGCGGCGCGCCGCACGACCAGCTCGGTCAGGACCGCCTCGTCGACGCGGCCGGCGGCCAGCAGCAGCTCGGCGAGCACCGCCGCGTCCTCCAGGGCCATGGCCGCGCCCTGGGCGAGGGTGGGTGGGCAGGCGTGCACGGCGTCGCCGATGAGCACCACGCGGCCACGGTGCCACGGGCCGTCGAGCAGCTGGCTCTCGAAATGCGTGTAGTGGATCGTGGACGGGTCGGTGAGCAGCGGGCGGATGTCGTCCCAGGGGCCGTGATAGCTCCCGGCCAGGCCGCGCATCACCTCGAGTTGCTCCTCGGGGCCGAGCGCGCTGCGGTCGTGTGCGTCCTCCACGAGGTAGGCGTAGAGGCTGTTCTCCCCGGTGGGGCAGTAGCCCGCGATGTGGCAGGCGCCGCCGTAGACCAGATCGGTGCGCGTCACCGAGGCCGGGCGCGGCGTGAACGCCCGCCAGATCCCCATGCCCACCGGGCGGGCCGCCAGCTCGACACCGATCAGCCCGCGGGTCGCGGAGCGCACCCCGTCGGCGCCGATCACGAGGTCGTAGCGGCCGCTGCCGCCGTCGGAGAACGTGACGTCGACCCCGTCGGGATCCTGGACGAGGGTGTCGACGCTGCGTTCGTTCACCGTGCTCGCCTCGGACTACCCGATCGCGGTGCTCGGCGAGCACGTCGGCCGGATCCTCGACGAGTCCGCGCCCCACATGCGGCTGCGGCTGGAGCGCCACACGTCGACGTTCATCGAGAACGCGTCGGAGACCCTCCGCGACGTCGACGGGCTGGTGCTGCCGCACGGGTTCGTGCAGGACATGCCGCACGCGGTGCTGCACAGCGACGGCTGGAAGATCCTGGTCGCCGACTCCAACTCCCGCGTCGGCGAGGCGCTCACGATGGCTCTGCTGGCCGAGCTGCCCTGGGTGCTCACCTACCACGCCCCCGCCGCGTTCACCCCCGCCGCGCGCCAGCTCCAGATGCTCGGCGTCGAGCCGCACGTGCAGATGGTGGCGGAGACGTTCCTGGCGCTGCCGTGGCTGATCGAGGGCACCGACCGGATCGCGCTCGTGCAGGCCGAGCTGGCGCCGCGGCTCACCCGCATCGGCGACGTCCGGGCGCTGGACTGCCCGTTCGACGCGGTGCCGTTGACCGAAGCGCTGTGGTGGCATCCCACCCACGAGCACGATCCGGAGCACGCCTGGCTGCGATCGGTGTTCGTCGAGGCCGGGCGGAGGATCACCGAGCGGCAGGCGACGCGGCGCGCTGCGTCCTGATCCCGGCTCGGCCGTCGCTCAGCGCAGTGGCTCGGCCGCCGCCACCGAGTCCAGGACCTCCACGGTGTCGCCGACGTGCAGGGTGGCGCCGGGCGTGTCCGGGACCAGGTTCACGCCGAACCACACCTTGCCGTCCCACCGCCGATGCACGGCCAGGGTCCGGAGCGGTTCGGGGCCCTTCTCCGCGGTGTCCGGGTCGATCGTGGTCATCACGCAGCGGCTGCAGCCCTTGACGGCCCGGAACGTCGCGTCGCCGATGCGGAGCCGCCGCCAGCGGTCCTCCTCCCAGGCCGGGGCGCCCGCGACCACGAGGTTCGGGCGGAACCGGATCATGGAGAGCGAGTCGCCGACCGCGGCCGACGACTCCTCGCTGGTGAGCAGCACCGGGTAGCCGTCGGCGAACGACACCCGGTCCGCGTCGAGGCCGTAGTGCGGATCGGTGGGGCGTCGGGTGGGGTCGTCGAGGTGGACCAGGCGCAGCGGGACGCCGAGCGCCGCGCTGAACCAGGCGTGGGCCGCGTCGGACGCGGGGGTGGCGGTGAGCTGGTCGTCCCACACCCGCACGTCGAGGAGTGGCCCGCCCGCGGGGACCCGCACGTCCAGGGGGGCCGAACCGGGAGCGGTGACGTGCAACCCGCCGTCCCGGAGCTCCGGGGTGATCAGCACCATCCGCGGGTGCTGGCGTGCGGTCACGTGCCGGCCGTCGGCGTCGACCACCAGCCACCGCCGGTCGCCGCACAGGCCCCACGGCTCGACGGTCGCCGTGTCCACGGCGTGGCCGCGGCACGACTTGACCGGGTAGCGGCGGATGCCGGTCAGGCGGACGGTCATGCCGGAAGCGTGGGCGCATCGAGGTCGCCGCGCAACGGGGACGCGCACCGCGCCGTCACCCGGTCCACCTCGATGACGAGGTGATCAGGCGAAGCCGGTGCGGCGCGGCGTGGAGGACCGCGTGTACGCGGTGAACAGCGCGAAGAGGGACACGGTGATGCCGGCCAAGGCCACCGGCACGGCCACCGCCATGCTGCCGAGAACCATCAGCGCCAGCCCCGTGACCATTAGGAACGCCGGCATCCGGCTCTGTCCGCCGCGATGGTGGAGCGAGGAGAACAGCCGCGCGAACTCCGGGTCGGATTCGATGAGATGGCGCTCGATGCGCTCGAGAATGCGCCGTTCGCGGTCGTTGAGCACGCACGTCCTCCGGTAAAGATCGGGATTCGATCCCGAGCTCGCCGTTGACCCGGGTAGCACTTTTCCTCTAGGACAGTATGCCGCTGCTGCACGAGCGCCGCACCAGGGCCGGTCTCACACCGCTCAGCGGGATGCCGAGCGGCCTACGGTGCGGCGTGCTCCGCGATCAGCGCCGTCGTCTCGGCGGCACGTTCGATCGTGGCCAGGTGGGCGGCGCGCACCACCTCGAGCCGGGCACCCGGGATGGCGTCGACCAGGGTCCGGGAGTGCGGGTCGACGGGGGTCGACAGGTCGGCCGAGCCGCCGATCACGAGCGTCGGGACGGCCACGGCCGGCAACCG
>JBBQEF010000308.1:0-6708 GCA_038320445.1 Mycobacteriales bacterium | reverse complement strand
GGGCCGCGGCGACGACGCCCAGGCCCAACAGGCCCAGGCCGAGCTGCCCGACCAGGTCGACACCGACGCCCACCAAGGACTGCTCGAGAAGTTCGGCATCAACCCCGCCGACCTCATCGGCGGACTGGGCAGCACGTTCGGGCTCTGAGCGCCGCACGACTGCGCTTGCTCCAACAGTAGCGGGGGGCATCGCGCTGCGATGCCCCCGCTACACCGGCCGGCCCGTGCGGTCTGCGCCGTTGCTCGAGAACTCGTGAGGAACGCGCCCACACCGTGACCACGCCGCTGCGTTCCGAGCAGCTCACTGCTCACCCACCACGACATGAGCACCGCACGGACCGACGCCAGCACGACCACCAGCACAGCTATCGCCCTCAACGGCGACCAGTCACGAGAAGGGGACCACAGTCATGGGACTGATCAGTCATGCCGCAGCGACCGGGCTCGGCTACACGCTTGCCCGGCCCGAGGGCCGGCGCCAACTGCTCAAACTCCGCGACCAGGGGCGGCGGCTGCTGCAGCACCCCCAGGTCACCCGTCTCCAGGACCGGGGACGGAACCTGGCCACACAGCAGATCAACACGGCCACCACCACGGTGAAGCAGCGACTCGGCCGGGGCACGCCCCCTGCGCCGCCGACCGGCCCCTCGGTGGACGAGCTCGGAACTGCGCGCCGCCCAGCCGCTCCGGCCACCGCCGCTGACGCCTGATCGGCACCATCACCGACCGCCGACAGCGGCACTCGCGTCTTGGCCGACCCTGCTGGCCACCTCGGACGCGCTCGTCGGAGCGCTTCCTCGCTCGAACCGGTCTCGAACGAGCCGGCGTCGATGTGGAGCAGCGGGACGGTGTCAGCGCGCGGCGGGTCGTATCGGATCGGCGGGTGCGGTGGCGGGCAAGGACGCTGCCGCAACCGCCGTGCGAAGCGTGATCACCGCCAGTGCTGGGCGCGCGAGAGCTCCCCACAGCACGGCGAGTACTCCGCTCGCGGCCACCGCCAGACCGATGTCGGAAGGTTGTTCGATCACTGCTGCCCACAACGACTGGCCCAGGGCGGCCGGCAGGATGACCAGGCAGGTCAGACCCCAGAGCAGGTTGAGCAGGGCTGGTACCGCGATGCGGGCACCGATGCGCGCGGTGCCGTGCGGTCGCCGCCGCGGGTGGGTGCGCCAGCGCTGCAAGAGCACAACCGAGCGGACGATGCCGACGGCCTGCAGAGCTACGGCGGCCACCATCACCAGCAGGACGAGGGCGTAGGTCTCGTCGGCGAGGCCGGGAAGTGGTGCCGGCTCGACCCCGAGAAGCCGGCCAGCACCCGGTGGGCGATCGCGTCGACGTCGGTGGGCCGCAGGTCGTTGGAGCCGTTGGTGAGAAGCACCATGCCCCACCCGGTTGCCGGCAGTACGGCCATGTAGGACTGGGAGCCTTGGGTGTCGCCGTTGTGCCAGCTGAAGCGCTGTCCGTCTTGCCCCACGCTGTCGACCCAGCCCATCGCGTAGGCGTCGCCGCCTCCGAGATCGGCGACGCCCTGGTGCAGCGCAGCGATGCCGCCCGGTGAGAGAACCTGACCGCCGGGGTAGCGGCCTGCGCCCAGCTGGACGAGCAGGTAGCGGGACATGTCCGTGGCGTCGGAGCTGATCAGACCGGCGGGGGTGGTGGCGCGGTTGTAGGGCAGCCCGCCGCCGGGGAAGGGCCGTCCGAACCAGTAGCGGTGTTCGGTGGCCAGGCCGTGTTGCCGGGCCTGCGTCACGGACATGTAGGAGTTCGACATGCCCAGGGGGGTGAGGACGTGATCGGCGAGGTACTGCTCGTAGGTCTGGCCGGACACGGTCGCGATGAGGAGACCGAGGATGGTGAAGTTGGCGTTGGCGTACTCGAAGCTGCCGCCCGGGGGCCGGTCGAGCGTCATTGACCGGAAGGAGCTCACGGCATCCTGCAGCGCCGCCGGGCTGTCGTCGGGGTGGCCCATGTAGCTACTGGTGGCGGGGATCCCGCTGGTCTGGTTGAGCAGGTGCCGCACGGTGATGCGCCCGGATGCGTCGGGATCGGTGAGCTGGAACCGGGGCAGGTAGCGCTGGACCGGGGCGTCGAGATCGACCCGGCGGGCCTCGACCAACTGCATGACCGCCAACGCGGTGAAGGACTTGGTCATCGAGCCGATCGCGAAGGGTGTCTGCGGGGTGACCGCGCGCCCTGCGTCGTCGGCGTCTCCGAAGCCCTGAAGGTGCGCGATCTCGCCACCCCTGACGATTCCCAGGGACATGCCCGGCAGGCCGATCTGGCGCATCTGATCGCGGAGGTCGGCGTCGATGGCGGAGAACAGCTGAGCATCGGCCTGCGACGTCGCCGCCACGGGGGGTACCACAGGGGCGGGCACCGTGACCGTGAACCCGGTGACCATGGACACTGCCAGGCCGGCCAGCGCAGCCGACAGGCGACCGGTGAGTCCCATGCTCTCCGTCTCCCACCAGCAGGGTGTCGGGGAGCACGTGAGCTGCTCGGCGGCTCAGGACATGCGGACCGCTCGCGCGGCAGCACGTGACGCCCGCGCGCGTTGGTCGGTAAGGACCGACCCCCGACGACCGCGGCCCTGCCGCGCGGCCGGTTGCGGAACGTGTCCGACGGTTCGAGGTCAGTCCTCTGGGCTGATGCTTCGCCGAACGTCGTATGCGGCTGGTCCGATCGGGCTGACCAATCAGATGCTGGTCTCCGGTGAGCGCACCTTCGCAGGGTCCTCGCGTCCGCCACGTCCGCACTCACACAGCAACCCGCCCGGTGTGAGATGTCCCTGCTGTGACGCGGTCGGTACCGCAGCTGGTCGGCCGGCGCGGCGGGTATCACGAAACGGTGACCATCCTACGATTATCCTGGGAACGCGCCGGAACCGGCGAACCGCTCCTCCTGCTGCACGGCATCGGCACGACCCACGACGATTTCGCCGCCCTGCGACCCGCGTTGGACGCCGAGTACGAGGTACTCGCTGTGGATCTTCCGGGTCACGGCGACTCGCCGGCGCTCGCCGAGCGGCCGACCGTCAGTGCGGTGACCGACGCGATCGAGGCCGATCTCGATGCCCTCGGCGTCGGGCGTGTCCACGTCCTGGGCGACTCGCTCGGCGCCCGCATCGCCATCGAGTTGGCGCGCCGCGACCGCGCGCTCTCCGTGGTCGCGATCGCCCCGTCAGGGTTGAACGTGGTCCCGGAACGGATCTACCAAGGTGCGGCGATGAGCACCTCACGGCTACTGATGCGCGGTCTGCGACCGGTGATTGCGACCATGGCCCGGTCGGCCCTGGGCCGCACCGCACTGCTGACCGGACTGCGTTCCCAGCCCTGGAATGCATCGGCCATCGAGGCCCGGGCGCTGCTGGGCGGCTTCGGCGAGGCAGAGGGCTACTGGCGACTGCTGTTCTGGGGCATCCTCGCCGATCTCCCGACCGGCCTGCAGCACATCCGGTGCCCGGTCGTACTCGCTCAGGGCACCGCCGACCTGATCTCCAGCATGCAGACACCCCGCTACCTGCTGGCTGTTCCGGGATCGACGTTCCAGCCCCTGCTGGGCGCAGGTCACGCACCCCAGTCAGACGCCCCCGACGCCATTCTCCGCATGGTCCGCCAGGCATCCCGCCAGGCCCGCTCCAGCGCACCTGCGCCGGCAGTCGGCAGTCGGAGCGCGTAGCTCGGTCGACCGGCCGCGGCACGACGAGGTCGGCTCGGTACCACGACGAGATGCGCCGTGGAGGCCGGCCGACCACGACCGGGATCCGCTCGCCAACGCCTCGCCTCGATGCCGGGCAACGAGACCGGAGCCTGTGGTCGTGCGACGGCCAGACCCGGAACCGACACGCACGCCGTCCCCCTACGGAATTGCGCGATCACCGGGTCGGGATTGCGTGATCGCCAACCCGCCCCACCCGGGATCTCATGATCGTCGACAGTCTGGATGAAGGCCGAACCGGCCCGGCCGAGCTCGGCAATTACGCCCAACGGCCGCGGCCCGACTGGTTGACGTCATGGCCGCGGCAGCGAACACTCGGGTGAGGCTGTAGGGGGGTTCGGCCTGTTCGAGCAGGGGATGGGTCGCTGCAGCCGATTGCGGGGGGACCGTTGGTAAAGCGATGGGACACACCCGCCGGCCCGTCGGCCGTCGCCATCCCAGCGGAGGATCCAGGGGAAGGCACCTAGTCGTGGCATCCCGAGAAGCGCTACCCGCATACATGTATGCCCAAGGACCCCCGAGACGCGATGAGCGAGCGGGTGGCTGGCTGATCAGTGACTACGCAACGGCGTTACGCGTGTTGTCCGATGACCGTTTGTATATGGATCATCGGCACTACGGCGCGGGTCGAGAACGTGCCGAGCTTCGCGGCGGCCCGGTGAACGCAGCCGGATTGATCGCCGCAATGCCGGCGCGGCACCGCGCAATACGGAACTTGATCACAGCGCGCTTCACCCCCGCGGCCGTGCGGCGGCTACGGCCGGCCATCACAGCTGCGATGGACGACCTGATCGACGCCGTGCTCGCGACCGGCTCAGCCACCGTCGAGCTCGTCGGCGCGATCGGTCGCCCGTTGGCGACACGGTTGATGTACGACCTCATCGGCCTCGACAACCCGTTCGACGCCGTGATGGATGTGGTCTGGCGATGGATGGACGAGGAATACCACGTCGTCCCCAACATCGCTGCGCTGGTCGACCAGGAGCCCCACTGGCAGTGGTGGCAACGTGTCCTCAGTGACCGGCGAGCCGCTCCCGGCTCCGGCCGTCCCGGCATCCTCGCCGACCTCCTCGACGCACAGCGGCGCGGCTACGTCATCGACGGCGAGCCCCTTTCGGATGTCGACATCATCGGAACCCTGGCGATCCTCATGTCGGCCGGTAGCGCCACCGCCGCCGCGTCGTTGCCGACCGCGGTCGTCCTGGCCGAGAACAGCGGCGAGCTGTCTGCACTCGCGCAGCCTCAGCGTGCGGCGAAGGCCGCCGCTGAGACACTTCGCCTCGAGTCACCCTTCGCATTCCTCACTCGTCGAGCGCAGGCCGACACCACGCTCACGGGCTGCCCGGTCCGCGCGGCCGACCTGCTGATCGTCAACGTCATCGCCGCACAGCGCGACCCGGCCCGCTGGGCGGATCCCGACAGCTTCGACCTGAAACGCACGGACCCACGTGCCGGGCTGCTGGCGTTCGGTCGAGGCGCGCATCGCTGCATCGGAGAGCATCTCGCCTACACCGAGTTGGAAGTCGGCTTGAGCCGCCTCGTGTCGCGGTTGCCCGGTTTACGGGTTCTCGCTGTGGCTGACCGGCAGTTCCCCGCGATGGTCACCCACATCCCGACGGTCGTGTGTGCGTTCGACAGGGACGAGGCGGGTTCGGAAGCCCTCCGGCCGTGACAGCACGGCGCCCCGCGGCGGCGGTCGTAGCCCGGGGGCGCCGACCAGGACTGCCCGGCGAGGGACTCTCACCCACGATCGGATGACGTGCGCTCGGGCTCGCGGCGGGACGCTAAGCTGACCGGCGATGACGAGCGACGCAGCGGGCGACAGCGGATTCCGCATTCGGGCCGATTCGGACGGCGTAGTGCGGCTGGGTTGGGTTCCCGGCGTGGTTATCGACGGTGCGCTCGCCGCCGCTGCGATGACGGCGGTGGATGACATCAACGGCGATCGAGGTCGGCCACTGCTGGTCGATATGAGTGGGTCTGCCGCGTTGACCCGCGACGGGCGCGCGGCGTTCACCCGCCCCTGCTCGGTGTCGCGAATCGCGATTCTGGGCACATCGGCGGTCGACCGCGTGATCGCGAGCTTCGGTTTGCGGTTGAGCAACCCCCCGATGCCGGCGCGGTTCTTCACCTCGGAGCCCGCCGCGTTGAACTGGCTGCGCGATGGCAACGTCCGGGACTGACCCACGTTTGGTGCAGCTGGTCGAGCTGGTCATGGAGCTCGCGGAAGGTCGTTTCGCGGCACGGATGGAGCGCTCGCCGTTCTCAGACGACATCGATGCCGTGATCACCGGCGTCCATATGCTCGCCGAGGAACTGGGGGCGTTGTACGACGAGCTCGAGACCCGCGTCGCCGACCGCACCGAGGAACTGGCTTCGGCCCATCGGCAACTCGAGCACAAGGTCCTGCATGACCCGTTGACGGGCTTGGTCAACCGGGTCGGGCTGCTCGACCAGATCGGCCGGGTGATCGCCAAACCGTGGAGGCCCGCAGAGCGGGTGGTGGTGTTGGTCATCGATCTGGATGGGTTCAAGGCCATCAATGACAGCTTCGGCCACGCGGCGGGCGACGAGTTGCTGGTCGAAGTAGGCAGGCGGTTGCGGAGGGCGGTCCGCGAGGACGACACGGTCGCGCGTCTGGGTGGCGACGAGTTCGCGCTCGTCGTCGATGGCGCATCGGTCATGGAGGGGCTCGCGGTGGCTGACCGCGTGGTGGCGGAGATCAACGCCCCCGTCGAGGCGGGTGGTCAGACGTGCTGGGTCACCGCCAGCGTCGGGGTGCGCCTGTCCACCGCTCACGACACCTCGGCGGACGTGCTGCTCCGCGACGCCGACACGGCCATGTATGGGGCCAAAGCGGTTGGCCGAAGCGGCGTACGAATCTATGAGGCAACGATGCGCACCAAGGCCCTGCTGCAGATCCGGCAGGGCGACGAACTGCGAGGGGCGCTCGCGCGTGGCGAGTTCCTCCTGCACTACCAGCCGATCATT
>JBBQEF010000307.1:0-6736 GCA_038320445.1 Mycobacteriales bacterium | reverse complement strand
CGGCACGGGCACCGGGGCCGGACGGCGGCGCGGGCGCGAGCCGAAGCTGACCCGATCGCGCCCGCGCGGTGTCGTCGCGGCCACCACCGGGATGCTCGGGCTCTCGTCGACCCGCCGCGCGGCGGTGCTGGCGCTGGTGATGTGCGCGCTCGCGCTCACCGTCGTGGTGCCGCTGCGCAACTACGTGGCCCAGCGTCAGGAGCTCGCCGCGGTCACCGAGCAGCAGCGGGCCCTGGCCGCCGAGGTCGACGAGCTGACCCAGCAGCGGGTGCACCTCTCCGACCCGGCCGAGGTGGAGGCCAGTGCCCGGTCCCGGATCGGGTACGTGCAGCCCGGTGAGGTGCCCTACGTCGTGCAGTTCCCGTCGGGACCGCAAACTCTCGCCGAGGACGCCGGTTCGGGCGCGCCCTGGTACCGCTCGCTGTGGCGTGAGGTGTCGGAGGGATCGCCGTGACCCTCGCCGCCGCCGATGCCGCAGCCGTGACCGCACAGCTCGGCCGTCCCCCGCGCGCCGTGCGGGAGGTGGCCCATCGCTGCCCGTGCGGCCTGCCGTCGGTGGTGCAGACGGCCCCCCGGCTGGAGGACGGCACCCCCTTCCCGACGCTCTACTACCTCACCTGCTCCCGCCTGAGCTCCCGCAGCGGCACGCTCGAGGGGGAGGGCCGGATGAAGGAGATGCAGGCCCGGCTGGCGGACGACCCGGAGCTCGCCGCCGCCTACCAGCGCGCGCATGAGTCCTACCTGGCCGAACGCGATGCGATCGAGCCGCTCGGCACTGCGGTGAGCGCGGGCGGGATGCCCGATCGCGTCAAGTGCCTGCACGTCCACGTCGCCCACGCGCTCGCGTCAGGACCGGGCGTCAACCCGTTCGGCGACGAGGTACTGGCCGAGATCGGTGAGTGGAGCGGCGCAGGCCCCTGCGCCTGACAGACCCGGCCCGGCCCGCGAGTCGGGCTGAGACCGTGCGCGAGTCGGGCCGGGTCCGTCAGATCGCGGGGTGCGGAGTGACCCGGGCGAGCAGGGCGTCCGTGTGGGCCTCGGCGGGGAGCGTGCCCGCCGTGCGCCAGGGACCGTCGGGGAGGAAGCGGCTGCTCACGAACGCCGATGACACCTCAGCCGGCGCGTACCGGATCAGCAGGCTGCCCTGCACGCACAGGGCGAGCATCTCGGCCAGCCGCCGCGCGCGCCGGGGCTCCCTGCTGCGCAGCTCCGTGCGCAGCTCCTGTACTCCGCGGTCGAACCAGGTGTCGACACCCGCCGCGGCGTCGACCTCGCGGAGGACGGCGTCGACCGACTCCGAATCCCGGGTGACGGCCCGCAACACGTCCAGCGCGGTGACGTTTCCCGAGCCCTCCCAGATCGAGTTCAGCGGCGCCTCGCGGTAGAGCCGCGGCATCCCCGAGTCCTCGACGTACCCGTTGCCGCCCAGGCACTCCAGCGCCTCGGCGACGGCCGTGGGCGCCCGCTTGCACACCAGGTACTTCGACGCCGGGAGCGCCAGCCGCAGGAACGCCCGCTCCTCGCGGTCGACGGCCCCGGCCAGCCGCATCGCGAGCGCGGTGGCGGCCTCGGACTCCAGCGCCAGGTCGGCGATCACGGCCTGCATCAGTGGGGTGTCGGCCAGCCGCGACCCGAACGCGCTGCGGTGCGCGACGTGGTGCGCGGCCTCGGTGAGCGCCGCCCGGGTGAGGGCCGCGGAGCCGAGCACGCAGTCCAGGCGCGTCATCGACACCATGTCGATGATCGTCGTGACGCCGCGCCCCTCGTCGCCGAGGCGCCAGCCGATCGCGCCGGTGTACTCGATCTCCGCGGACGCGTTGGAGCGGTTGCCGAGCTTGTCCTTGAGGCGCATCAGGCGGATCGCGTTGCGCGCGCCGTCGGGCAGGACGCGCGGCAGGACGAAGCACGTGAGCCCACCCGGCGCCTGGGCCAGGGTGAGGAACACGTCGTTCATCGGGGCCGAGGTGAACCACTTGTGGCCGGTGAGGCGGTACGTGCCGTCCGGCTGCGGGACGGCCTGTGTGGTGCCGGCGCGCACGTCGGATCCGCCCTGCTTCTCCGTCATCGACATCCCGGCGAGCAGGCCGGCCTTCGTCGACGGCTCCGCGAGCCCGAAGTCGTAGGTGGTGGAACGCAGCCCCGGCTCGTACGCCGCGGCGAGCTCCGGGCTGGCACGCAGTGCCGGGACGGCCGCGTAGGTCATGGAGATGGGGCAGCAGTGCCCGGACTCCAGCTGCCCCATCAGATAGAACCCGGCCGCCCGCGCCACGTGCGCGCCGGATCCCGTGTCCGCCACCCACGGGGCGCCGTGCAGGCCGTAGCCGACGGACATGCGCATGAGCCAGTGCCACGACGGGTGGAACTCGACCTCGTCGACGCGGTGGCCGTACCGGTCGTGGGTGCACAGCACGGGGGAGTGGGTATCGGCGAGCCGGGCGTGCTCCCGTGCCTCCGCGGAGGCGACGAGCTCGGCGAGCCGCTCGAGCGTGGGCAGCGCCTCCCCGCCCCCTTCGCGCTCGACGGCGCCGGTGAGGGCGGGATCGCAGGCCAGGGCGTCGTACCCGGCGATCGACGGCGGCTGGTTCTCCACGACATGCGTGCGCCCGTCGCCGGCCCGCAGGGGCGGCTCGGATCGGCGTGGCCGCGCGGGCGTCGTGATCGACGGCCGATCCGGCGAGCGGTGCCGGGCCGGGGCACCGGCTTCGGAGGGGGCCTGCCGGCGCGGCGGGCGGCCCTGTTGCGGCACGGACGTGCTCTCCGTCTGGTGCCCCCGCGCATCGGCCACGCGCCGAGCGTAGCTGCGGGAAGGCCGGCTCGCGGGCTTCCGCGTACGGTGACCCCCGATCCCCGACCTGATCACGACTCCGCGGAGGACAGCGCATGTCACGGGTGGCCGCCATCGACTGCGGGACCAACTCGATCCGGCTGCTCGTCGCCGATGTCACCACGAGCGTCGACGGCCCGCTCGCCCTGCGCGACCTGCACCGCGAGCAGCGCGTCGTCCGGCTCGGCAAGGGTGTGGACGCCACCGGCGTGCTCGACCCCGAGGCACTGGAGCGCACCCGGGTGGCGCTGGCCGACTACACGGCTGCGTTGCGCCGCAAGGGAACGGAGCGGGTGCGGATGGTCGCGACAAGTGCCATCCGCGACGCCCGCAACCGCGACGACTTCTTCGGCATGGTGCGCGCCACGCTCGGCGTCGACGCCGAGGTGATCTCCGGCGCGGAGGAGGCGACGCTGTCGTTCGTCGGCGCCGTCGGCGACCTGGATCCCGACGACGGGCCGTTCGTCGTGGTCGACACCGGCGGCGGCTCCACCGAGCTGGTGGTGGGCGAGCTCGCCGACGGCACGGCGACGGTGCGCGACGCCTACTCGGCCGACATCGGCAGCGTGCGGATCACCGAGCGGTGCCTGGCCGGGGACCCCCCGACCGCCGCCGAGGTGGCGCAGGCCCGCGAGCTGGCCGGCAGCATCCTCGACGCGGCGTTCGCGGCGGTGCCGGTGGCGGGCGTGCGCACGTGGGTGGGCGTGGCCGGCACGATCACGACGCTCTCGGCGTACCACCAGCGGCTGCCCGTCTACGACCCCACCGCGGTGCACCTCTCGCGGCTCTCCGTCGACGACCTGCACACGATCGCCACCGAGTTGCTCGGCATGTCCCGCGCCGAGCGCGGCACGCACGGTGCGATCCATCCCGGACGGGTCGACGTCATCGGCGGCGGAGCGCTGATCGTCGACGTGCTCGCGCAGGAGCTGCGGGCCCGCGCCGGCATCACCGGGCTGGTGGTCAGCGAGCACGACATCCTCGACGGCATCGCCCGCTCGATCGCCTGATCGGTGCGACCATGGCGGTGAGGACGCTCGGCGAGCTGGACGCGGCGCTCGTCGACTGCCGCGACTGCCCGCGGCTGGTCGAGTGGCGCGAGCGGGTGGCGCGGGAGAAGCGGGCCGCGTTCCGGGACCAGGAGTACTGGGGCCGCCCGGTGCCGGGGCTGGGCCCGCCGGACGCGTCGCTGCTGATCGTCGGGCTCGCGCCGGCGGCGCACGGCGGCAACCGCACCGGCCGGATGTTCACCGGCGACCGTTCCGGCGACGTGCTGTTCGCCGCGCTGCACGCCGTGGGCCTGGCGAACCAGCCGACAGCGGTGAACGTCGACGACGGCCTGGAGCTGCGCCGTACCCGGATCACCGCGCCCGTGCACGGCGCGCCCCCGGACAACAAGCCGACGCCCGAGGAGCGTGACACCTGCGCGCGCTGGCTGCGTGCGGAGCTGGCGCTGCTCTCACCGCGCGCGGTGGTGGTGCTCGGCGCGTTCGGCTGGCAGGCGCTGCTGCCGGTGCTGGCCGGGGCGGGGTGGACGGTGCCGCGTCCCCGTCCACGCTTCGGCCACGGCGCCCACGTCGAGCTGGCGGGGGAGCGGGGGCCGCTGCACGTGTTCGGCAGCTACCACGTCTCGCAACAGAACACCTTCACCGGACGGCTGACGCCCGCGATGCTGGTGGACGTGCTGCGGGCGGCGGCGTCGGCCGCCGGCATCGACGGCAACGCGCTGCGTCACTGAATCGTCACAGGTGTCACTCCTGCTCAGGCGGTGAAGACGGCGTGAAAGTGGGAACATGGTCCTATGGCCCGCAACCAGAGGATCGTCGTCGTCGGCGGTGGCTACGTCGGCATGTACACGGCGCTGCGCCTGCAGAAGAAGCTGCGCAACGGCGAGGCCGACATCACGGTCATCGACCCGCAGCCGCACATGACCTACCAGCCCTTCCTCCCGGAGGCGGCCGCCGGCTCCATCGAGCCGCGCCACGTGGTGGTCCCGCTGCGCAAGGTCCTGCAGAAGTGCCACCACCTCACCGGCCGCGTCACGAAGATCGACCACTCGCAGCGCGAGGTCACCGCCGAGCTGGTGTCGGGCAACGTCACCACGGTCGGCTACGACGTCCTGGTGGTGGCCCCCGGGTCCGTCGCCCGCACGCTCCCGGTGCCGGGGCTGGCCGAGGTCGGTATCGCCTTCAAGTCCGTCGGCGAGGCCATCTACCTGCGCAACCACGTGCTGTCGCGGCTGGACGCGGCCGCCACCACCCTCGACCCCGCCCTGCGCCGCCGCCTGCTCACGTTCCTCGTCGTCGGGGGCGGGTACGCGGGCATCGAGGCGCTGGCCGAGCTGGCCGACATGGCGCGCTACGCCAGCCGCTACTACGAGAACATCAACCGCGAGGACATCCGCTGGGTGCTGGTCGAGGCCTCGACCCGGATCATGCCGGAGGTCGGCCTGACGATGGGGCGCTACACCGTCGAGCGGCTGCTCGACGCCGACATCGAGGTCAACCTCGACACCCGCGTGAAGTCGATGGTCGGCGGGCACGTCGAGCTCGACGACGGGCAGGCCTTCGACGCCGACACCATCATCTGGACGGCCGGGGTCAAGCCCAACCCGATGCTCGACAACACCGACCTCCCCCGCGACGCCCGTGGCCGCGTCGAGTGCGGCGCGAACCTGCAGGTCGACGGCATGCCCGGGGTGTTCTGCGCCGGTGACTGCGCCTCCGTGCCGGACCTGTCCAAGGACGACCCGGAGGCCAAGACCAGCCCGTCGGCGCAGCACGCCGTGCGCCAGGCGAAGGTGCTCGCCGACAACGTGGTCGCGCACCTGCGCGGGAACGAGATGAAGCAGTACAAGCACAGCTACGCGGGTTCGGTCGCGAGCCTGGGCCTGTACAAGGGCGTGGCCGAGATCTACGGCATCAAGCTGCGCGGCATCGTCGCCTGGTTCATGCACCGGACCTACCACGTCAGCCGGATGCCCACGTGGAACCGCCGCATCCGCATCGTCTTCGACTGGACCGGTGCACTGTTCCTGGGACGTGAGGTCGTGTCGCTCGGTCAGATCCACGACCCCAAGGCGGACTTCACCCGCGTCGCGGGCGCCCCGCGGCCGGTGGAGCCGGCGGCCGCGGCGGTGCGCCGGGTGTCCTGAGTGGGGTGCCGGCGGCCGGTTCCCCTACGCTGGCCCGGCCGCCCCCGTAGCCCAACCGGGAGAGGCAGGCCCCTTAAAAGGGTCCCAGTGTGGGTTCGAATCCCACCGGGGGCACCTGCCTTGACCCAGAGAATCACCCCCTGAGCTGCGGAAATACGGTCCGGGGGGTGATCTTCTTGGGTTCGGCGGGCGGCTGTCCCGTTGGCGGACCACGGCGACCACTGCTACTTTCCCGGGGTCCGTGCCAGAGACGAGGAGGTGGTATCCGTGAACGCAGTATCGACATGGGTGCTCCCCTCCGGGGTCACGGTCGGGCGATAGGTCGTCCGGGAGCGCCGTTCACGAGCACTCCCGAAAGGCACGACCATGCGATTCACTTCCGAACAGCGCCTCGACGACGACGTCCTCGAACGCGAATTCACCCTCGGCGAGATCCCCGGCATCCTGTGGACGCCCGGATCCGCAGCCGCACCGGCGCCGCTGATCCTGCTCGGCCACCCCGGCGGACTGCACACGATGTATCCCCGACTGGTCGCCCGGGCCCGGCACTCCGCGGCGGAGGGCTACGCCGCGGCCACCATCGAGCTCCCCGGGAGCGGTGAGCGGCCCCGTTCCGACGCCGCCGAGGAGGCCCGCGCCGACCTGCGCCGGGCGCTGGAGGCCGAGGTGCCGGTCGACGACGAGATCGTCGACCGGCTCGTCCTCCCGCTGGTCGAGAAGGCGGTCCCGGAATGGCGGGCCGCCCTGGACGCCCTCCT
>JBBQEF010000306.1:0-6737 GCA_038320445.1 Mycobacteriales bacterium | reverse complement strand
AGACCCAGCGCGAGTTCCTGCTGCGCCAGCAGCTGGCCGCGATCCGCAAGGAGCTGGGGGAGGGCGAGCCCGAGGGCTCGGACGACTACCGCAGCAGGGTCGACCTGGCTGATCTTCCTGCCCACGTACGCGCGGCCGCGCAGACCGAGGTCGGCAAGCTGGAGCGGGCGTCGGACCAGAGCCCGGAGTCGGGCTGGATCCGCACGTGGCTCGACACCGTCCTGGACATGCCGTGGTCGGAGACGACCGTCGACGCCACCGACCTGAAGGCGGCGCGCGCGATCCTCGACACCGACCACGCCGGCCTCGACGACGTCAAGGAGCGCCTGATCGAGTTCCTGGCCGTCCGGGCCCGCCGTGACCGCAAGGGCATGGAGAAGGTCGGGGGCCGCGGCTCCGGTGCCGTGCTGTCGCTCGTCGGCCCGCCCGGTGTCGGCAAGACCTCGCTGGGCGAGTCCGTGGCCCACGCGCTCGGCCGCAAGTTCGTCCGCGTCGCCCTCGGCGGCGTCCGCGACGAGGCCGAGATCCGCGGCCACCGGCGCACCTACGTCGGCGCGCTGCCCGGCCGGATCGTCCGCGCCATCCGTGAGGCCGGCACCATGAACCCCGTCATCCTGCTCGACGAGATCGACAAGGTCGGCAGCGACTTCCGCGGCGACCCCACGGCCGCGCTGCTCGAGGTGCTCGACCCGGCGCAGAACCACACGTTCCGTGACCACTACCTCGAGGTCGACCTCGACCGGTCCGACGTGCTGTTCCTGGCCACCGCCAACGCGTTCGACACCATCCCCGGCCCCCTGCTGGACCGCATGGAGGTCGTCACGCTCGACGGGTACACCGAGGCGGAGAAGGTCGCCATCGCGCGCGACCACCTGCTGCCCCGGCAGATCGAGAAGGCCGGCCTGGACGCCTCCGACGTGGAGTTCAGCGACGTGGCTCTGGCGATGATCGCCGCTGAGTACACCCGCGAGGCGGGCGTGCGGCAGCTGGAGCGGGGCCTGGCCAAGACCCTGCGCAAGGTGGCCGTGAAGCTGGACTCCGAGGACACCGAGCGGCCCGTCCACATCGACGCGGGCGCGCTCGTCACGTTCCTCGGCCGGCCGAGGTTCACGCCGGAGTCCGCCGAGCGCACCTCGGTTCCGGGCGTGGCGACCGGGCTCGCGGTGACCGGGGCCGGCGGCGACGTGCTGTTCATCGAGGCCACCGCAATGCCGTCCTCGGAGGGCGAGCCGGGCCTGATCCTGACGGGTCAGCTGGGCGACGTCATGAAGGAGTCGGTCTCGATCGCGCTGTCCTACCTGCGCTCGCGCGGGCTGGCGGGCGACCTCGCGTCGAGGAAGCTGCACGTGCACGTCCCCGCGGGCGCGGTCCCGAAGGACGGGCCGAGCGCGGGTGTCACGATGACGACGGCGCTCGCGTCGCTCGCCAGCGGCCGTCCGGTGCGCTCGTCGGTCGGCATGACCGGCGAGGTCACGCTGCAGGGCAAGGTGCTCCCGATCGGCGGGGTCAAGCAGAAGCTGCTGGCCGCGCACCGGGCCGGCCTCACCGACGTGATCATCCCGAAGCGCAACGAGCCCGACCTCGACGACCTGCCGGAGTCGGTGCGCGGTGAGCTGCGGATCCACCCGGTGGCCGACGTGGCCGAGGTGCTGGAGCTGGCCCTGGAGCCGGCCGAGGTGACCGCAGCGGCTTGACGCACGACACGAGAACGGCGCTCCCGACCCGGGGGCGCCGTTCCCGTATGTAGCCTTGCCCTTAATTAAGGGTTCTGTTACACATGGCGTCGTGCTCGTCCTCGCCGCGCTCGCCGACCCGGTGCGCAGGGAGATCGTCGAGATGCTCGGCGGCTGCGAGGTCACCGCGGGGGAGCTCGCGGACCGCTTCCCGGTCTCCCGCCCGGCCGTCAGCCGACACCTCAGGGTGCTGCGGGAGGCCGGGGTGGTCCGCTCCCGGGTGCGCGGGCAGCAGCGCGTCTACACGCTGGAACGCTCAGCGTTGGCCCAGCTCGACCGGTGGCTGGAGCAGTTCCGCCCGCTGCCGTCCGGCCCGGCGGCCCGGCTCGACGCGCTCGACACCGAACTGCACCGCGGCCGGCGGCAGCGCCGGGCGGCCGCCACGGAAGGAGACACCGATGCCCGCTCCGCTGGGTGAACGCCTCGTGCTGCGCCGCGAGTACCCCGACCCGATCGAGGACGTCTGGGCTGCCTTCACCGAGTCCGACCGGCTGGGCCGGTGGATCGGCACCTACACCGGGCGCGGACGGCCCGGCGGCACGGTCGAGTTCGTCCTCACCGGCGAGGTGGACGCGGGAGGCGAGGTGGCGCCGCCGGTGACGGTCACCGTCCACGAGTGCGACGCGCCCCGGCGGCTCGTCGTCGACATCCCCGCGATCCCGGGGCAGTCGTGGCGGGTCGAGGTGGACCTGATGCCGTCGGGCGCGGGAACCGTGCTGGAGTTCCGGCAGGACATCGTCGACGGGATGGACGCGGCCGACGTCGCGGCCGGGTGGAACTGGTATCTGGACCGGCTCGGCGCGTCGCTCCGGTCGGCGCCGATGCCGGAGTGGCCGGACTGGAAGGACTATGCACCCTCCGGAACGTGACCGCGCCGGACACCGGCCCTACCCGGGCCCGGGGCCGCCGACGAGATCGTGCGTGGAAAACGTCGCGGGAACAACGTCATGCGCGCACGGGGGGCTCAGCGGAACACGACCGTCTTGTTCCCGTGCACCAGCACCCGGTCCTCCAGGTGCCAGCGCAGGCCCCGGGAGAGCACCAGGCGCTCGATGTCGCGGCCGCGCCGGACCATGTCGGCGGCCGTGTCGCCGTGGTCCACGCGGATCACGTCCTGCTCGATGATCGGGCCGGCGTCGAGGTCGGCTGTGACGTAGTGGCAGGTGGCGCCGATCAGCTTCACCCCGCGCGCGTGGGCCTGGTGGTAGGGCCGCGCGCCGGCGAACGACGGCAGGAAGCTGTGGTGGATGTTCAGCGCCCGCCCGGCCCAGGCCTCGCACAGCTGCGCCGGGAGGATCTGCATGAACCGGGCCAGCACGATCGCGTCCGGCTCGTGCTCCTCCACGCGCTCGCGCAGCTCGGCGAACGCGGCCGGCTTCCCGTCCGCGGGGAACGGCACGTGGTGGAACGGGACGCCGTGGGCGCGCACGATGTCGCCGAGCGTCTCGTGGTTGCCGACCACCGCATCGAGCTGGACGGGCAGCTCACCGGCGGAGACGCGCCCGAGCAGGTCGTGCAGGCAGTGCGGCTCCTTGCTCACCAGCAGCACCGCGCGCTTCGGCTCCTCGGTGTCGGTGACGGTCCACCGGGCCTCGGGGCCGATCCGGGCGGCCACGTCCGCGAAGCGGCCGCGCAGCTCGTCGGCGTCGAAAGGGAGCGAATCGGCGCGCACCACCTGGCGGGTGAAGAACCAGCCCGTCGTGGGGTCGGAGTGATACCCGGCCTCGACGATCCAGCCGCCCGCGTCGGCCAGGAACCCCGAGATCCGGGCGACGATGCCGGTGGTGTCGGGGCAGCTCAGCGTGATGACGTACACGTCAGCCCTGCTGGGCGACGTGCTGGAGCAGGAAATCGGTCTCCAGGGCCAACAGCTCCCTGACCTTCTCGGCCACCACGCTCTCGATCTTCCCCCCGACGATCGGCACCTGCACCGTGACGTCGGTGCGCACCACGAGCTCACTGCCGCTCCCGCCCGCGTACCGCAGGCTCATCGCTCCCGTGGCCGAGGCCGGAGTGCTCTTGATCGTCACCTGCGCGTCGCCGCGGTAGTTCCCGGGCGCCGACCGGGTCCACGTCTCGGTGCGCTCGATCACGATGTCGCCGGACAGGAGGTTGCGGACGATCGAGGGCAGGTCCCGCGAGTCGAGCGCCTGCCGGAGCCGGAAACGGGCGCTGTCCGCGTCGGCCGCGTGCTCCAGCAGCGCGGCGTCCTTGCCGCCGATCTTCGCCAGCCGGTCGCGCAGGAAGTCGGCGTCGACCATCGCGGTGAACAGCTGCTCCGCGGACCACTGCGACACCGACCGGTACTCGCTCTGCCGTGACATGAGGGGAGGCTACCGTTGGGCGCCGTGCCGGTTCCCTCCGTGGCCACCCCGCTGGCCCCCCTCACCACGCTCCGCCTGGGCGGTCCCGCCCGCCGTTTCCTCGACGCCGCGAGCGCGGGCGAGGTCGTGGAGGCCGTCCGGGAGTCCGAGGCCGCGGGTGATCGCGTCCTCCTGCTCGGAGGCGGTTCCAACGTCGTGATCTCCGACGACGGCTGGCCCGGCACCGTCGTGCGGGTGGCGAGCCGTGGGCACCGGGCCGAGCGCAGGCCCGACGGCTCGGTCCTGATCACGGTGGAGGCGGGGGAGGAGTGGGACGACGTCGTGGCCGCCTGCGTGGCGGACGGGCTGGGCGGGTTCGAGTGCCTCTCCGGCATCCCGGGGCGCACGGGCGCGACGCCGGTGCAGAACGTGGGTGCGTACGGCGTCGAGATCGCGGACCTGCTCGTCGACGTCGATCTGTACGACCGGCGGACCGGCGCCGTACGCGAGCACGTGCCCGCCTCCGACCTGGGCCTCGGCTACCGCACCAGCCTCCTCAAGGGCCGTGCCGACGCCATCGTGCTGCGCGTGCGCTGTGCCCTCTCCGGTGACGGGTCGAGCGCGCCCATCCGCTACCCCGAGCTGGCGAGGGCCCTCGGGGTCGACCCCGGTTCCCGCGTGCCCGCCGCCGCCGCGCGGGAGGCGGTGCTCGGGCTGCGCCGCAGCAAGGGCATGGTGCTCGACGCGGCCGATCACGACACGTGGAGCGCGGGCTCGTTCTTCACCAACCCGGTGCTGCCCGAGCGGGACGCGCCCGACGCTGCCCCGCGCTGGCCCGTGACCCCCGATCGGGTGAAGCTTCCCGCCGCCTGGCTCATCGAGCACGCCGGCTTCCGACGCGGCCACCCGGGCCCGGGAGGGCGGGTCGCGCTGTCCGGCAAGCACGTGCTTGCCCTCACCCATCGGGGTGACGGAACCACCTCTGACCTGCTGGTTCTTGCCCGTGAGGTGCGTGCGGGCGTGCTGGCGGCGTTCGGTGTGGAGCTGGTGGCCGAGCCGGTGCTGGTCGGCTGCATGCTGTGACGTGCTCCCGTAGCGTCGGACGCAACCAGGAATGCCGCAGAACGTCCTTCCTGGTGTACGTCCACACAAGGGGGACCACTCGACGATGCGACGCATCCTGCTCGTCCTGGCCGTCATGGCGGTCGGCACGATGGCGGTCGTGACCGCGGCCACGGCCGAGGGCGGGCGCACCACGATCGCCGCGCCCACCGGATCCGGGGCGCTGACGTCGGCCTCGCCCGCCACCATCGCCTTCCGGCCCGCGGCCGGCGCGACCGCCGTGCCGCCGGCGACGAAGGCGACCGCGACCGTGCGCGACGGGACGTTCGCGTCGGTCACGTTGACCGACGGGGACGGGAAGGCCGTCGCCGGTGGCCTCGACGCCGCGAAGACCACCTGGACGAGCTCGGCCGCCCTCGGCTACGGCGCCACCTACACCTGGGGCGGTACGGCCACCGGCTCCGACGGTGCCTCCGTGCCGCTCGCCGGCACGTTCGAGACGCTCGCGCCGAGCAAGCGCATCCGCGGCACCCTGAACATCGGCGACGGCCGCACCGTCGGCATCGCGGCCCCCGTCCGGATCCAGTTCAACGACCACGTCGACGACCGCGCCGCCGTCGAGCGGGCGCTGAAGGTCGAGACGTCGGTCCCGGTGCTGGGGGCCTGGGGCTGGCTGCCCGACGAGGGCGGCGGCTCGCGCGTCGACTGGCGGCCCCAGGCGTACTGGCCGGCCAACACCGACGTCACCGTCACCGCCAACCTGCGTGACGTGCCCTACGGCGGTGGCGCGGTCGGTGCGGCGAACATCACGTCCACCTTCAGGATCGGCCGCGCGCAGATCGTCACGGCGGACGCGACGAGCTTCCGGATGGTCGTCACCCGCGACGGCAAGCAGGTCTTCGACTTCCCGGCCAGCTACGGCCTCGCCTCCGACCCGAACCGCAACACCCGCTCCGGCGTGCACGTGGTGAGCGAGAAGTTCACCGACAAGCGGATGGTGAGCCAGCAGTACGGCTACGACAGCGTCGAGAAGTGGGCCGTACGGATGAGCAACAACGGCGAGTTCATCCACGCCAACCCGGTCTCGGCCGCCGCGCAGGGGTCGGCGAACGTCACGCACGGCTGCGTCAACCTGTCGACCGACAACGCCAAGGCCTACTACGACAGCGCCCTCTACGGCGACCCGGTGGAGGTCACCAACACCCCGGTGCAGCTCTCGGCCCGCGACGGGGACATCTGGGACTGGACGCTCTCCTGGCAGAAGTGGCAGACCCTGTCGGCCCTCTAGCTCTCCCGGAACGCGCGCATCGCGCTCGCCTGCGCGCGGGGCTTGAGCACGATCTGGTCCAGGTTCACGTGGCTGGGCCGGGTCGCGGCGAACGCGATCACGTCGGCCACGTCGTCGGGGGTGAGCGGTGTGATGCCGCGGTAGACCTCCGCGGCCTTGTCGGCGTCGCCGTCGAAGCGGACGAGGGAGAAGTCGGTCTCGACCATCCCCGGCAGGATCTCGGTGAGCCGGACGGGCTGCCCGAGCAGCTCGCCGCGCAGCGTGCGGTGCAGCATGGCCTGGGCGTGCTTGGCGCCGGTGTATCCGGCGCCGTTGTCGTAGGGCTCCAGCGCGGCGATGGACGTGACGGTG
>JBBQEF010000305.1:0-6752 GCA_038320445.1 Mycobacteriales bacterium | reverse complement strand
CGGGAGGCCGATCGGCGAACTCGCGCTGCGGTCCGGACCGGTTCGCGCACGGATCCGTACCGGCTCGCGCACGGGATCGTGCCGACTCGCGGGCGGGATCGTGCCGACTCGCGGGTGGGGTGGTGGCGCGGTCGGCGGCGGCGGTCAGGGAGCGGGCGCCGTCGTCCAGGGCCTGCGCCAGCGCCGGGACCGTGGCGCGCAGGCCGAGGCGGTCGACGCGGCCGGCGTACACGCCGCCCAGGAGGGGGTCGGCCAGGCGGTCCGCCTGCTCGTCGCCGAAGCGGGCGCGCAGCAGGCCGCCCAGTGCCACGTCGGCCCCCGGATCCCAGGTCAGCGGGAGGGTGGGCTCAGCGGCGACGGCGGCCAGGCCCGCGGCGGAGAGCAGGCCGCCCAGCCGGGCCGCGCTCGTCGGGACGCCCAGGAGCGTCCCGCCGGGCAGGGGGCTCGTGCGGCCCGCCGCGCGGACCGTCGCGGTCGCGGCGGTCGGGTGCACCGAGCTCAGACCGAGCTCGGCCAGCAGGGCCGGCACCTCCGGGCGGCGGGCCAGGTACGCCTCCGCGCCGACGTCGAACGGCATTCCGGCGAGGTCGACGGTGTGCAGGACCCCGCCGGGACGGTCGCGCTGCTCCAGCACCGTGATCAGCGCGGACGGGCCGAGCAGGGTGCGCAGCCGGTGTGCGGCGGCGAGGCCGGAGATCCCACCGCCGACGACCGCGACGCGCGGTCCGCTCCCCGCGGCAGCGGACTGCCTGGCGGTCATGGGGTCTGCGCGTGCACCAGCTCGACCAACCGCGTCACCACGTCCGGGTCGGTGTCGGGCAGGACGCCGTGGCCCAGGTTGAAGACGTGGCCGGGGGTGCGGCGGCCCTCGTCGAGGATGCGGAGCACCTCCGCCTCCAGCGAGGCGCGGTCGGCGAAGAGCACCGCCGGGTCGAGGTTGCCCTGCACGGGGTGGGTGCCGCCGGCGCGGCGGGCGGCGGTGTCGAGCGGGATGCGCCAGTCGACGCCCACGACGTCGGCGCCGGCCTCGGCCATGGCACCGAGCAGCTCTCCGGTGCCGACCCCGAAGTGGATGCGCGGCACGCCGGCGCCGGCCAGCTCGCCCAGCACCCGCGTGGAGTAGGGCAGCACGTAGGTGCGGTAGTCGCGCAGCGAGAGCGCCCCGGCCCAGGAGTCGAACAGCTGCACGGCGTCCACGCCGGCGTCGATCTGGGCCCGCAGGAACGTGGAGGTGATGGCGACCAGGCGGTCCATCAGGCCGTGCCAGACATCGGGCGCGGAGCGCATGAGGGCCTTGGTGCGCTCGTGGTTGCGGCTCGGCCCGCCCTCGATCATGTAGGACGCCAGCGTGAACGGCGCACCGGCGAACCCGATCAGCGGAGTGTCGCCCAGCTCGCCCAGCAGCAGCCCGACGGCGTCGGTGACCGGGGCGACCTGCCCGGCGTCCAGCTCGGGGAGCTGCGCCACGTCGGCGGCGGTCCGCACCGGGTGGGCCACCACCGGGCCGGTGCCGGGCACGATGTCGACGCCGATGCCCGCCGCGAACAGCGGGACCACGATGTCGCTGAACAGGATGGCCGCGTCGACGCCGTGGCGGCGCACCGGCTGCATCGTGATCTCACAGGTCAGGTCCGGGGTGAGGCAGGCCTGGAGCATCCCGGTGCCGGCCCGCAGGGCGCGGTACTCCGGCAGGGACCGCCCCGCCTGGCGCATGAACCACACCGGCACGTGGGAGGGCGTGCCACCGCGGGCAGCCACCAGCAGGGGCGCCGTGCCCAGGTCGCGGCGGGGATGCAGGACAGCGGGATTCAAGGCAGCGGGATTCAGGACAGCGGGATTCAGGGCGGTGGGATTCAGGGCGGTGGGATTCAACGACATGAGGTCCTCATCGTCCCACGCACACAGGGGCGGACGCGCGCCGGGCGCGGGCTGTCGGCGGCCCACCGGTCGGGCCCCGGCGCGCCTGCCGGTACCGGCACGGGGCGCGACCTAGAGTCCGTCCTCGTGCCCGACGCGACCGCCCCACCCCCGCTCGAGTTCCGGCGCGCCGTGGCCTCGCTGAGCGCGGTGCGGCCCCGCCCGGAGCTGCTGGTTTCCACGCTGGACCGCCCGCCCCGGCTGGCGCCCTACACATGGGCGTTCAGCGTCGAGGCCGACGCGGGAAAACCGGGAGAGGATCTCGACGAACCGGACACATCGGGCCGGCTGATCCTGCTGCACGACCCGGCCGGGCAGGACGCCTGGGAGGGCACGTTCCGGCTCGTCTGCTTCGTCCAGGCGCGCCTGGAGCCCGAACAGCTCGGAGACGAGATGTTCCCGGTCGTCGGCTGGTCCTGGCTGACCGAGGCGCTCGACCACAACGGCGCGGGCCATGTGGCGCTGGGCGGTACGGTCACGCAGACGTCATCGGTGCGGTTCGGGGACATCTCCCGCAGCCCGGGCGCGAAGCCCGCGTCCCACCGCGACGACGACGTGGAGATCCGCGCGTCCTGGACCCCGGCCGGCACGGACCTCGCCGCCCACGCCGAAGCGTTCTGTCAGCTGGTCGCGTCGGCGGCAGGGCTGCCGCCGGTCGGAGCAGTTTCTCTTGCTCATCGAACGGTCTGATCCGTGGCTCGACCTGCGCGTTCCGTGTTCGGTGTGATCACCTGGCTCACCCGGTCGAGTGGATCAGCTTCGACAACGTTGTAACTTTCACCCGGCAAAATCCGATCCGATGCACGACGTTAGACCGCTTGGGGGCTAGGCTTCCTCCACGACACCACCTCGGGCGGTCGGGCAGCCGCCCGGGGCGACCGGGGTTCTGGTGCTGGTCGGGGGGCAACGACCGACTCCAGGGAGGTAGTGACGTGGCCGTAGTAGGCCAAGGCGTACCAGTGCGCGGCTCGACAGGGCCGGTGCTGTCGCCGTCGATGGTCCCGCACCCGCGGGAAGAGCTGTTCTCGGTGCTGGTGGTCGACGACCATCCGCTCCTGCGCGAGGCGATAGCCGCGCGTCTGCGCTCGATGGGCGCAGGAACGGTGTACGAGGCCGCCTCCGTGGCCGAGGCGCGCGCACGTGCGCACGCCAACGGTCCGTGCGATCTGGCGATCCTCGATCTCGGTCTGCCCGACGGCAGCGGTCTGGACCTCGTGACCGAACTGCGGTCGCTGGGCTGGAGCCGTCTCGTCGTGCTGGCGTCCTCGGACGACCCGTACGCCGTCCGGTCGGCGTTCCAGGCCGGGGCGCAGGCGTACCTGCTCAAGTCGGCGTCGGCGGCGATCGTCACCGACGGCGTCAAGAGGGTGCTGGACGGCGGCGTCTACGCTGATCCGACCGTCGCTCCGCTGCTGGCCACCGGCACGCGCGTGCCGGGCACCGACAACACCCCGCGCGAGCTCTCGGCGCGTGAGGTGGAGGTCCTGCAGCTCGTGGCCGACGGGCAGTCCAACAAGGAGATCGGCGAGGCGCTGAGCCTGTCGGCACTCACCGTCAAGAGCCACCTGTCCCGGATCGGGCGCAAGCTCGGCACGGGCGACCGCGCCCAGATGGTAGCGCTGGCCATGAGGGCCGGGGTCATCCGCTGACCCAGGATCCCGCGGAACCACTCATCGACGGCGAACCGCATGTCGCTCCCCTCCTGCGGCCCGCCGACGGCCTTCCGGCCGTCATCCAGGATCGGGTCGCACTGGTACGCGCCGCGGAGTCCTTCGCCGCGGGCTCCGGCCCGATCGCGGTCGACGCCGAGCGTGCATCAGGCTTCCGGTACTCGCAGCGCGCCTACCTCGTGCAGCTGCGACGGGCAGGCGTGGGCTCGGCACTGATCGACCCGATCCCGCTGGGCAGCGACCTCTCGGAGCTGGCGCCGGCCCTGACCGGGCCGGAGTGGGTGCTGCACGCCGCCAACCAGGACCTGGCCTGCCTCGCCGAGGTCGGCCTTGCTCCGTCCGCGCTGTTCGACACCGAGCTGGCCGGGCGGCTGGCCGGGCTCCCCCGCGTCGGGTTGGGCCCCATGGTCGAGCAGCTCCTGGGTCTGGCGCTGGAGAAGGGACACGGCGCCGCCGACTGGTCGCGCCGCCCCCTGCCCGAGGACTGGCTCGTCTACGCCGCGCTGGACGTCGAGGTGCTCGTCGAGCTGCGGGACGTCCTGGCCGGGCTGCTCGCGGAGCAGGGCAAGCTGGAGTGGGCGCTGGAGGAGTTCGAGGCCGTCCGCACCGCCGGGCCCCCCACGCCACGCGCCGAGCCGTGGCGCCGCACGTCGGGCATCCACAAGATCCGCAAGCCGCAGCCGCTCGCGGCCGTCCGGGCGCTGTGGGAGGCCCGCGACCGGCTCGCCGCCGAGCGCGACATCGCACCCGGCCGGGTGCTGCCCGACGCGGCCATCGTCGACGCCGCGGTCGGCGCGCCGGATTCGGCAGCGGCACTGGCCGCCATGGCCGTGTTCCGCGGGCGTTCCCAGCGCAGGCTGACGAACTACTGGTTCGCGGCGTTGCAGGAGGCCGCCCGGCTGGACCCCGCCGACCTGCCCCGCCCGAGCCCGCCCGCCGACGGCCCGCCCCCGGTGGCTCGCTGGGCCGACCGCGACCCCGACGCCGCGGCCCGCCTGGCCGCGGCCCGCGCGGCCCTGGCCCAGGTGGGTGGGCAGTGGACCGTCCCGGTGGAGAACCTGCTGCAGCCCGACCTGCTGCGGCGTCTGTGCTGGAGCCCGCCCCCGGACGGCGATCTGGCCGCGGCGATGCGCAAGGGCGGCGCGCGCGAATGGCAGATCGACCTGCTGGCACCCGCGCTGGAAGCAGCGTTGCAGGTGCGGGCCTCCTAGAGCTGCCCGGTGCGGCTCAGCCCGGCAACCGGACCACCACGCTGAGGCCGCCGCCGGGAACCGGGTCTGCGGTCACCGTGCCGCCGTGCGCCTGCAGCACCGCGCGCACGATGGACAGTCCCAGACCCGAGCCCCGCGCCGTGCCCGTGCGCTCCACCGGGCCCCTGCGGAAGGGCTCGAACAGCTCCGCCACCCGCTCCGCCGGGATGTCGACGGCGCCGCTGGACACCACCCGCAGCTCGGCGAACCCGTTGCGCGGGGTCGTGGTCACCTCCACCCACCCGCCGGCGACGTTGTGGCGCACCGCGTTCTCCAGCAGGTTGCCGGCCACGCGTTCCAGCAGCACCGGGTCGCCGTAGGTAGGGGCCGGGGCGGAGTGGACGTGCACCCGCAGCCCCCGCGCCTCGCCGCGGACGGCGGCCAGCGCGGGCGCGACGAGGTCGGCCAGGTCGAGTGGTTCCCGCGTCAGCTCCGCGCCGCTCTCGGTGCGGGCCAGCAGCAGCAGGCCGGCCACCAGCTCGTCGGCGCGGCGGGTGGCGTCGCGCACGACCGCGCCCATGCGGCGCAGCTCCTCCACGTCGGCGGCCGGGTCGGCCAGCGTCACGTCGACCTCGGTGCGCAGCACCGCGAGCGGGGTGCGCAGCTCGTGGCTGGCGTTGGCCACGAAGCGCCGCTGCGCGTCGAACGCGGCCTGCAGCCGGTCGAGCATCGCGTCGAATCCCGCGGCGAGCTCGGCGACCTCGCCGCGTGCGCCCTGCACTCCGGTGCGGGTGTCGAGCGACTCCACCGACAGCCGGCGGGCCGTCGCCGTCACGGCGTGCAACGGCCCCAGCACCCGCCCGACGAGCCACCACGACACGGTCGCCGCCGCGACCACCACCAGCGGGAACGCGATCAGGCCCGCCCGCAGCACCATCCCCTGCGCAGCCGCGCCGACGGCATCGGCCAGCTGGTCGGCCGGCACGATCCGGTCCCCGACCCGCACCGTGCTGCCCGCGGGCAGGGCGGGCACGGCCCGGGCGACGCCCCCCACCAGCAGCCATCCCAGCCACAGCAGCAGCGCGCTGATCAGCGCGGCCAGCGCGGTGCTCACCAGCGTCAGCCGCGGCCGCAACCCGCCCCCGAGGCGACTCACGGCGGCCGAGCGATCCAGCCGTCGCCGCAACGAGCCCGCGCGACGCGGTCGCAGCGGCCCCCCCGACCGCAACGAGCCCGCGCGACTCGGGAGAAGCGGCAGGCTCGCTCGGGCACGGCCACTCAGCCCGCGGACGGGACCCGGTAGCCGGCGCCCACCACGGTGTCGATCACGCCGGGCTCGCCGAGCTTCTTGCGCAGGGTCATGACCGTGACCCGCACGGTGGTGGTGAAGGGGTCGGCGTTCTCGTCCCACACGCGCTCGAGCAGCTCCTCGCTGCTGACGACGGCACCGCCGGCGGCCATCAGCACCTCCAGCACCCCGAACTCCTTGCGGGTCAGCTCCACCGACCGCTCGTCCCGGCGCACGGTGCGCTTCGCCGGGTCGAGGGCGACATCGCCGGCCACCAGCAGCGGCGGCACGGCCGGGGTGGCGCGGCGGCCCAGCGCGCGGCAGCGGGCCACCAGCTCCGGGAAGTCGAACGGCTTGGCCAGGTAGTCGTCGGCGCCGCGGGACAGGCCGTCGATCTTGTCGGCCAACGTGCCGCTGGCCGTGAGCATGAGCACCCGCGTCGTGGCCCCGGAGGCGACGATCTGGGCGCACAGCTCGTCGCCTCCCATGCCCGGCAGGTCCCGGTCGAGCACCACCACGTCGTAGCGGGTGACGGCGGACTTCTCGTGACCGGCGTCGCCGTCGTACGCGACGTCCACGGCCATGCCCTCGCGCCGCAACCCGCGGGCCACGGCATCGGCGAGCACCTGCTCGGCCTCGACCACCAGCACGCGCATCAGCGGGCCTGCTCGTCGGACGCGCGGGCCG
>JBBQEF010000304.1:0-6777 GCA_038320445.1 Mycobacteriales bacterium | reverse complement strand
TGCGAGGTCGAGGTGCCACATCCGCCAGGTGTCGATCGAGATCTCGTCCGAGAGCGTCGCGGGCTGCCACGGGCCGCTGTCGACGCGCACCTCGACCCCGGCGATGCCGGTGTGCTGGGCCCACGCGACACCCGCGACCGTCACGGTGTCCGCGATGACCGTCACGGAGTCCTGCGGAGCATCGATCCGCGACATCGTCTTGATCGGCCCGAACTGCGACCAGCCGCGCTCGAGCCAGAAGCCCTGCCGGAACGGATTCTTGAAGGTCGTGGCCTCCATGTCGACCACCCACTTCGTGCCCGACACGTACCCATAGAGGCCGGGCACGACCATCCGCACCGGGAACCCGTGCTCGGGCGGCAACGCCTCGCTGTTCATCCCGATCGCGAGCAGGGCGCCGCGCCCGGGCTCCATCACCACCGACGTGGGTGTGCCGGTGTACCAGCCCTCGGTGCTCCGGCTGAACAGCTGGTCGGCCGCCGGGTCGACGCCGGCCTCCAGGAGGAGGTCGCGCAGCGGGACGCCGATGAAGTTCGCCGTCGACACGAGGTGGCCGCCGACCGGGTTCGACACGCACGTCATCGTGATCGGGCGCTCGACCAGGGGGCGGCCGATCAGGTCGGCGAAGCTCACCGTGAGTTCCCGCGCCACCATGCCGTGCACGCGCAGCGTCCAGTCGGCGGCGGCGAGCGTGGGGATCCGCAGCGCGGTGTCGATGCGGTAGAAGTCGCTGCTGGCCGTCAGGAACGTCGGCGTGGCGAGCCGGGGGAAGGCCGCGGCGGCCGGGAGGGGGGCCGCTCGCTGCGCGTACGTCGCGCGGGCGAGCCGGGCGGTGACGTCGGCCCGGGAGCCCTGGACGTCACGCGCGACCAGTGCGCCGCCACCCGCCGCCGCCAGTGCGCCGAGCCCGACGGCCGCGGAAGCGCCCCTGAGCACGGCCCGCCGCGACATCCCGTCCTCGGCGTCCTGCGCCGGCTGCCACACCCGCAGCCCGAGGCGGTGCAGCCCGTGGAAGGCGCCGATACCCGCGAGCATCGCCATCAGGGGCGCGACCAGGTCGAGCTCGGCGTACACCGGCGCGGACCAGACCGCCGCCGCGGCCAGGCCGCCCATCGCGGCCAGTATCCCGATCCCGTGCTTCGGCCGCGTCCGTGACAGCAGGCCCGCTGCGGCACCCACCAGCGTGACCACCACCAACATCGCGCCGAGCAGCACGAGCTTGTCGCTCGTGCCGAACGTGGTCGTGGCGAACTCGGTGAGCGGTTCGGGCGAGAGGCGGACCACCGCGTCACCGACGGCGAGTATCGGCGACGAGGCGGCCGAGATCAGGCCGGCCGTGAGGTGTCCGGCGCCGAGCGCCGCCCACACCGCGACCACGCCGATCGTTGCGGCGACCGGACGGGACAGCCGTGCGGTCGGCCCGGACGTCGTCATCCACCCATTCTGGCGCCGTCGGGGTGCGCCGCGCGGCGGGAGGAGCGGGTGGTGCCGTCCCCGGAGCCTGCCCCGGTGATGAGCGCGACCGTGCCCCTGATCTTCTCCTCGCGCGGGTCGTGGGCGACGGCCGCGGGCTCGCGGGTGAGCGGGTCCGGTCGGATTCGCCTCCGCCCAGGAGGCCGCCGTGCCCTCGTCACGGCCAGGACGCCGTGCCCCCTTCGTCAGATGCGGTTGGTGGTCCGCGACCGGCGCCGGCGGCTGCCGGCCACCGCTGCCACGCCACCGACCAGGAGCAGCAGCCCGACCGCGGCCACGGGGATGATCAGGTTGGAGCCGGTGAAGGCCAGCTCGCCTCCGGCGTCATGCCCACCGGCCGCGTTGCCGCCGGGGTGGGAGCCGGCGTCCGCGACCGTCGCGACGGCGTCGCCCGAGGACCCACCGGTCACGGTGAAGGTGGCGGTCGCTGATCCGGACGGCGCGCTGAGGACGACCCGGTGCTTGCCGGGTGCGAGCCCGCGGACCGAGAACGTGAAGATCACGGTGCCCGCAGGGTCGGCGTTCTTCGCGCCCAGGTCCATCGGGTCGGAGAACACGGTGCCGGTGACCAGTTCGCCGGGGACGAAGCCGCTGCCCACGGCGGTGATGAGGTCACCGGAAGCAGAGCCACTGAGGCTGACGGCGGGGCCGCCCTCGCCGTAGCCCGGCTGAGCAGAGGCCAGCCCGGTGATCGTCAGGAGGGCGGCCTGCTCACAGGGGCGCTGGAGCCGACGAACGACGCGTACGCCGTCGCGAAGATCGCGGGGATCATGCAGGTGCAGGCGCACCGGCGGCAGTACGGCGAGCGGTGGATCTCGGCGATGCCGACCAACCTGTACGGGCCGGGCGACAACTTCGATCTCGAGAACTCGCATGTGCTGCCTGCGCTGATCCGCCGTTTCCATGAGGCGGCCCAGGCAGGTTCGGAGCGCGTGGTGCTGTGGGGGAGCGGGACGCCGCGGCGGGAGTTCCTGCACGTCGATGATCTGGGTCGGGCGATCGTGCACCTGCTCGATGTCTACGACGATCCGCAGACGATCAACGTGGGGGTCGGTACCGACGTCACCATCCGGGAGCTGGCCGAGACGGTGGCGGACGTCGTCGGGTTCACCGGGGAGATCGTGCAGGACACCTCCCGCCCGGACGGAACGGCGCGCAAGCTGCTCGATGTGACCCGGTTGCGGGCGCTGGGCTGGGAGCCGCGGGTGCCGCTGCACGAGGGCATCGCCAGCACCCATCGCTGGTTCGTCGATCATCACGCCGAGGCGCGGCTCTGATCGGCTGCTGAGCCGGGGGCTGTCGAGGAGCCGACGGGTTGGCGTGGGGGTCGCATGCGATCCGTAGCGGCGTCCGGATCGCTATCAATCAGCGGGACCGGGTTGGAGTCACTAGCGTCCCGGTCCGTGGAACATCGAATTCTGGGACGCACGGGCCGTGAAGTCTCCGTCGTGGGGCTGGGTTGCTGGCAGCTGGGCGCGGACTGGGGCCACGTCGACGACCGGGATGCCCTCGCCGTGCTGCACAGCGCGGTCGACAGCGGCGTCACCTTCCTCGACACCGCCGACGTCTACGGGGACGGGCGCAGCGAGCAGTTGATCGCGCGCTTCCGGGCCGAACGGCCTGATGCCGAGGTGACGGTGGCGACCACGTGCGGCCGTCGCGCCGATCCCTT
Source organism: Mycobacteriales bacterium (assembly GCA_038320445.1). Taxonomy (GTDB): domain Bacteria; phylum Actinomycetota; class Actinomycetes; order Mycobacteriales; family Pseudonocardiaceae; genus Pseudonocardia. Next base: position 3,632 of record JBBQEF010000304.1, on the reverse strand, counting down.
CGAGCCCGGCTCCTTCACCCCGCAGGCCCTTCGCGCCTGGACGGACCGGAGCCGCGCGAACCTCGGTGTGGACCGTCTCGACCTCGTGCAGCTGCACTGCCCGCCCACCCCGGTCTACTCCTCCGACGCGGTTTTCGACGCACTCGACGCGCTCGTCGGCGCAGGCCACATCGCGGCGTACGGGGTGTCGGTCGAGACGTGCGCGGAGGCGTTGACGGCCATCGCCCGGCCGAACGTGGCCAGCGTGCAGATCATCCTCAACGCGGTGCGGCACAAGCCGTTGGAGGAGGTGTTGCCCGCAGCCGTGGCGGCCGGCGTCGGCATCATCGTGCGGGTCCCGCTCGCCAGCGGCGTGCTGTCCGGCCGGTACGACGAGACCACCACGTTCGCTGCCGACGACCACCGCACGTACAACCGGAAGGGCGAGGCGTTCGACGTCGGCGAGACGTTCTCCGGGGTGCCGTTCGACGTCGCGGTCGGGGCGGCCCGCGAGTTGGCCGAGGTCGCAGCCGGCATCGGTGACGGCGTGAGCACCGCGGCGCTCGCGTTGCGCTGGGTGATCGACCAGCCGGGCGTGAGCGCCGTCATCCCCGGTGCCCGCAACGCTGAGCAGGCCAGGGCCAACGCCGCTGCAGCCGATCTGGACGCGCTGACTCCGGATGTGCTCGACGCCGTGCGCCGGATCTACGACGACCAGGTTCGGAAGCACGTCCACGACCGCTGGTGATGGTGCCCGACTCGGCATAGCGCGAACCCTGCTGTGCAGTTCGGCGGCCCGTCGTGCACTGTGGCCGCACTCCACTCGAAGTGCGGTGGGGTGGGCAGCGCCGTTCGTCCGTGCCATGCCGTACCGGTTGGCCGCGAACCGCGGCGGACGCTACGAGTCGCCGGGTCGCCGTAGCGAATCCGGCCGGATCTGTCACCCGAAACGGTGACGTCCCGCCCAACGAGACCTCGGGATGTCGGGCGGCGTAGCCCGTTGGTGAACGTGACTCGTCGTCACCGAACGCATGCACTGTGTCGTCACGTCGAGCACACTTGGTTACCCCTTCGGTCCGTTGCGTAACAGCCACACGTGGGCGACCGAAAGCGTCGGCGTCACCCGCCACCGGCGGGGCACCACCCGAGCGATGAGGCGAGGACCCACGCCATGAGCACGCAGCACGAGCTGGAAGGCCCGTCGTCGACGGGCAGGTGCCGTCCCTCCCGCACGCCGCACCCGGCTGCCGCGTCGCCGCCGATCCTTCCCGCCGCCGCGGCACGGCGGTGGCAGCGACGCTACGTCCTGGCGGTACACGTCTCCGACCTCACCATCGTGGCGGCCGTCGTCGCCGCCGGGCTGCTGCTGCGCGTCGGCTCCGCCGCCGACGTCGCCGACCACGCCCGCACGCTCAGCGGCTTCGTCACCGGGCTGCTCGTCGTCGCCTGCCTGGCGTTGGCCAGGGTGTGGGACGAGCACACCCTCGGCAACGGCTCCGAGGAGCTGCGCCGGGTGGCGCGCGCCTTCCTCGGCAGCGGCGTCGCCGTCGGCCTCGGAGGGCTCGCCCTGCAGATCAGCTCGGTGCGGCCGTGGGTGTTCGGCGTCCTGCCCCTGTGCGCGGCGCTGTGCCTGCTGTCCCGCTACGCGCTGCGCCGGCTGCTGCACCGACGACGCCGCGACATGCGGTGCATGCTGCCCGTGCTCGCCGTCGGCAGCCACGAGGTCGTCGCCGATCTGATCTACCGCACCCGCCGCGACCCGCACTTCGGCTGGCGCGTCACCGGCGTCTGCACCCCCACCGGCGCCACGGCCGGCGGCGGCCCCAGCCTCGACGGCGTCCCCGTCGTCGGCGACCTCGACGCCGTCGGCGGGCTCGCTCGCAACGGCGGCTACCGGATCGTCGCCGTCGCTTCCGCACCCGGCTGGGGACCGCCCCGGCTGCACCGACTGGCCTGGGAGCTCGAGGGTACGGGCACCGAGCTCGCCGTCGACCCCGACCTCGTGGAGGTCGCCGGTCCTCTGCTGCACGTCGCCCCTGCCGACGGCTTGCCCCTGTTGCGGCTGAGCACACCTCGGCTCACCGGGACGGCGCAGCTGGTCAAGGACGTCGTCGACCGGGCGGCCGCGGCGGTGCTGCTCGTGCTGCTCGCCCTGCCGCTGCTCGTGGTCACCCTCGTCGTGTGGGCCGACGGCGGCCCCGCGTTCACCGTGCAGGAACGCCTCGGGCGGGGCGGCCGCACGTTCCGCATGCTCACGTTCCGCACCACGGTGTACGGCCACCGCTCGCGGTCCACCCGCGCGGGCACCGTGCTGCGCCGGCACGCCGTCGACGAGCTGCCGCAGCTGGTCCACGTGCTCACCGGCGCGATGTCACTGGTCGGGCCGCGGCCGCGGCCCCCGCTGGCGCAGGAGTTCCACCTGCACGGCGCCGACGGGCACCGCAGGCTGCTGGTCAGGCCGGGCATGACGGGCCTGTCGCAGATCAGCGGCCGCGGAGAGCGCACGCCCGACGAACTGGTGCGCCTCGACCTGCGGTACGTGGAGAACTGGTCGGCCGCCCTCGACATGTCGATCCTGTGGAGGTCGCTCGGGGCGATGGTGCGCGGGCGCGGGGTGCTCTGAGCGTCGCGGTCAGCGCTGCGCCCGCTCCGGCGGGGCGATCACGTCGACGATCGCCTCGACCGCGGCCCTGATCAGCACCGCCGCACGGTGGTGGGCGTCCTGGCCGTGGCCCATCGGGTCGGGCACCACGTCGTCGTCGGGGTCGGCCGGCGGCAGCAGCCCGCGCCGCTGCCCGGCTTGCTCCACCATCGCGTGCGCGCGCGCCACCGGGTGTGCGGGCAGCGCGGCCGGGTCGACCGAGGCGGCCAGCCGGGCGAACTCGCGCAGTGCGAACGCCCGCCCCAGCGCCACCGGGGCCCGTTCCACCACCGCCGAGCGGTGCCGTGGATTGGCTCCCAGCACCAGGTCGGCCCGTTCCACCAGCTCCGACCTCAGCTGCCGGGCGACGAACCCGCCCGCCGCAGGCCCTTCGAGCCCCCAGGGGGAGAGCTCGTCTCGGGTGTCGTCGTGCATCGGCGAGCCGACCACCGCGCGCACCCCCGCGCTCGACACCTCGAACGCCGCCGCAGCCCGGCCGCCGAGGCGCCCCCGCAGCAGGTGCCGCGTGAGGATCTCGGCGAACGGCGAACGGCAGACGTTGCCGGTGCAGACGAACAGCAGACCGAACGACCCGGTCTCGTAGCGCGCGTGCCGGCCCATCGACCCATCATCTCCGGGCCACGGTTGTTGCGTCTTCCCCACACGGTACGAACGAGCGCCGACGCCGCGCGATGCGGCCCGTACCCCTCGGCCCACGCCGGTCCGACCGTCCTGCACGACGGCAAGCGCCACGCCCGGATCCGGTCTGACAGGAGTGCCAACCATGATCCTCCCGAAGGTCCGCGACCCCCGCTTCGTGACGATCCGCCGCGGTGGGACTCTGACCGATTCGGATCATCATCTCCTCGCTCTGTGGGCGGCATCGTGCGCGGAGCACGTTCTCGACGTGTTCGAGTCGGCTCAGCCCGAGGATCCCCGACCACGTCAGGCCATCGAGCATGCCCGCGGCTGGGTGCGTGGCGAGGTCGCGATGATGCAGGCTCGCGCGGCG
>JBBQEF010000303.1:0-6787 GCA_038320445.1 Mycobacteriales bacterium | reverse complement strand
GGTAGGGGTGACGATCCACAACGCGCGAGCCTGCCACCCCGTCCGGCTCACCCGCGACGGGGCAGCCGTTGCGGATCGGTGAACAGCGGGGCGAGCAGGTCCCCGTGCTCGGCGATGCGGGCCGGCAGGTCGTCGAGGGTGAAGGTCAGGTCATCGGGCCGGCGGCAGGCGCGCACCTCGTCCCAGGTCACGGGCGTGGCGACGGTCGGGCGGGCGCGGCCGCGCAGCGAGTAGCTGGCGATGGTGGTCTTGTGCGGGTTGTTCTGGCTCCAGTCCACGAAGACCCGCCCGCGCCGCCGCGCCTTCGTCATCACCGCGATCACCTGTGCCGGCGTCTCCCGCGCCATGTCCTCGGCCAGCGCCTTCGCGAACTCCGAGGTCTGCTCCGGCCTGCTCACGGCGACCGGCAGGTAGAGCTGCATGCCCTTGCCGCCGCTGGTGCGCGGGTAGGCCACCAGGCCGTCCTCGGCGAGGTGCCCGGCGATCCGCTCGGCCACCCGCGCGCAGTCGACCACCGTGGTGCCCTCACCGGGGTCGAGGTCGAAGACGACGAGGTCGGGCAGCTTGTGCCCGCCACGCGGCCCGAGCCGCCACTGCGGAACGTGCAGCTCCAGCGCGGCCAGGTTCGCAGCCCAGGCCAGCCCCTCGACGTCGTCGATCAACGGGAAGTCGGCGTTCTCCGAACGCCCGCCCGGCGTGCCGACCCTGGCCGTGCGGATCCACGACGGCGCGTGCCGCGACACGTCCTTCTCGAAGAACGACGATCGCTCGACGCCGTCGGGCCAGCGCACCATCGTCACCGGACGCTCGGCGAGGTGCGGCAGCATCACCTGCGCCACGGCCAGGTAGTGCCGCAGGACATCGGACTTGGTGGTGCCGGTGAGCGGGTAGAGCACCTTGTCCGGGTTGGTGAGCCGGGCTCGGCCGGTCCGCTCCGGCACGGGTGGCCGGTCGGTCGCCAGTACCTCGACCCAGCCCGGCCCGTACGGCGCGTCGGGATCCTTCGCGACCACCGACGGCAGCCCCTGCTCGCGGACCGCCGCCACCACCTCGGCTCCGCCGTCCGGGAACACCGGAGCCGGCCGCCAGCGCGGGCCGGCCGGGCCCAGCTCGTCCAGCAGCGCGCGGCGCTCGCGGAACGGCAAGGGCACCGTGTCGCGGCCGTCGAGGTGGAGCAGGTCGCCGATCCAGAGCTCGCCCGCGGCGGTCAGCTCGGCGTCGAACATCGCCGGCGTGGCGCCCAGTGAGGGCCCGAGGTCGCGGGGCCCGTCGACCTCGACGCCGTCGGCGTCGGTGAACCGGGCCCGCCCGCCGTCCACCCGCACGATCACCCGGCGGCCGCCGAAGCCGACCTGTAGCCAGTGGCCGCGGGGCAGCGGGCCGGGGGAGGCGACGACCGGGCGGGCGTCGTGGGGGAGCGGTTCCCGGTCCGGGGCGCCATCTGTTGACGTCTCAGCGGAGCGGCGCAGCAACCACGCGTCCTTCTCGCCGTCGCGCTCGGTGCGGATGAACACGAACCGGCCGCGTGCCCGCGCGCCCGACAGCCGGACGATCACCTCGCGGCGGTTCCACTTCTCCGTCTCGTACGTGCCGGTGTCCCAGATCGTCATCCGGCCGCCGCCGTACTCGCCGGCGGGGATCTCGCCGGAGAACTCGAGGTACTCGATCGGATGGTCCTCCGTGCGCACCGCCAGCCGGACGGTGCCGGGCTCGGTCGGCAGGCCCTTGGGCACCGCCCACGAGGCCAGCACGCCGTCGCGCTCCAGGCGGACGTCCCAGTGCAACCGCCGGGCGTGGTGCTCCTGGACGACGAACCGGTCACCGGGGCCCGCGGCGGGGGGATCCGCGTGCGGCACGGGCTCGGGCGTGCGCCGAGCGTCGCGCTTGCGGCGGTACTCGTCCAGCGGCACCCCGACAGGCTAGGCCGCCGATGTGGATGGGGTCTTGCGCCACTCCGGTCGGCCTGAGAGCATAGGCTCACCTTACTGAAGGGGTGGCTGATGTACGTCTGCATCTGCGCTGCGGTGACCGACACGGAGGTCCGGTCCTGCATCGCCCGCGGCGCGCGCACCGTCGAGGAGGTCGGTGACGCCTGCGAGGCCGGCACCGGCTGCGGCTCCTGCCACGACCACATCGACGTCTTCCTGATGGCCGCCCACGCACCGTCCGAGCTCGCCGGGATGCCGCTCACCGCCTGAGGCCGTCCATCCTGCCTGGGCCACGATCGTGGACCGTCGATACCGTGGCACTCCCGGACATCGACGAACAGGACCTGAACCGTGCGTGGCGACCCCGAGATCATCGCTCTGCTCAACGATCAGCTGACGAGCGAGCTGACGGCGATCAACCAGTACTTCCTGCACGCGAAGATGCAGGCCAACTGGGGCCTGACGAAGCTCGCGGCCTACACGCGTGACGAGTCGATCGACGAGATGAAGCACGCGGAGAAGATCACCGATCGGATCCTGTTCCTCGAGGGCCTGCCCAACTACCAGAAGCTCGGCACCCTGAAGATCGGTCAGACGGTCAAGGAGCAGCTCGAGGCGGACCTGTCGATCGAGCTCGCCGTGGTCGCGCGCCTGCGTCCGGGCGTCATCCTGTGCCGGTCGAAGGGCGACCACACGTCGGCGAACCTCCTCGAGGAGATCCTCGCCGACGAGGAGCACCACATCGACTACATCGAGACCAACCTCGAGCTGATCGGCCTGCTCGGCGAGCAGCTCTACCTGGCCCAGCTGGTGGACCAGCCGCCCGTTCCGGGCTGATCGCCCGCGCCGGTCAGCGCTTGCACCGCGGTGCCTGGACCGCCGTGGGACGGCGGGCCGGGTCCTTGGCCAGGCACTCGGCCACGATCGCCGCGACCCGTGGTGGGACGCCGCTCAGGTCGGGCTCGCCGTGCAGGATCTTGTACAGGGTGCCGGCCGCCTGCTCGGCGGCGAACGGGCCGCGGCCGGTGGCGGCGTGGACCAGGGTGGAGCCGAGGGCGAACACGTCCCCGGGTGGCCCGCTCACCCCGGTTCCCTCGATCTGCTCGGGCGCCATGAAGTCGGGGGTACCGACGATCTGGCCCGTGCCGGTGAGCTGGGTGGAGTCCGCCGCCCTGGCGATCCCGAAGTCGATCACTTTGGGCCCGCCGGGGGAGAGCAGGACGTTGGCCGGCTTCAGGTCGCGGTGCGTGAGACCAGCGGCGTGGATGGCGGCCAGCGCTTCTGCGATCCCCAGGGCCAACGGCACCAGACGGTTCTCGGGCATCGGCCCGTACCGCAGCACCGCGTCCCGCAGCGACAGCCCCTCGACGTACTGGGTGGCGAGCCAGGGCGGGTCGCCTTCGGGGTCGGCGTCGAGCACGCGTGCGGTGAACATCCCGGCGACGGCGGACGCCGCAACCACTTCACGCCGGAAGCGATGCCGGAACCGGGTGTCGTCGGCGAGATCGTCCCGGATGACCTTGATCGCCGCCTGCCCGCCGTCCGGGGTGACGCCGAGGTATACCCCACTCCCCTCATCGATCCGATAATCGTAGTTATGACAGTTACCCGGGGGTCGGGAACCCGACCCAGGTTCGCCGACCGCAACGAGCCCGCTGGACGCTCGTGCCGGGGCTGCGGATTCACGATCAGCCCGCGCGATGTGGTCGGTCAGCCGGCGAGATCGGCCATGGCTGCGGCGACGTCGGGGTACAGCGGCAGGATCTGCTTCAGGTTCATGGTCTCCCACGGTCTTGTCACCGCGCGGTTGTCGCCCGCGGAGACCACCCGCACCGGGATCCGGGCGTCGTCCGGCCTGGGCGACGCCGGAGCGCGCCTGTGCAGTTCCGCGAGCGTGCCCAACCCCGACGAGCCGAGGAAGACCACACCGGTCAGGTCGATCACGACGGCGGACAGGCCGGGCCGGGTGAAGATCTCGTCGACCGTCGCCATCAGGTCGCCTGCCGTGTGCAGGTCCACCTCACCCGCCACCGTGACCACCGCGACGGTGCCGATCTCCGTCGTGGACAGCGTCATGAGGTCCCCGTCGCTCATCCTGCGCACGGTAGCCTCCGCGGTTCCGCGGCGCCGTCAGGGGCGTGCCACGAGCTTGTCCAGCATCGCCCGCAGGCGGGCGACATCGCCCTCGTGCGCGGCCCGCGAGACGGCGACGTTCTCCGCCGGGTCCATCGCCGACCACCGGACCGGATGGCCGGCGTCGCGGGCCAGCTGGGCGACGAAGGCACGCTGGGTGCGGCCGTTGCCGTCCCGGAACGGGTGCAGGGCGTTGAGATCGGACAGGAGCTCGGCGAGCCCGTCGACGAGGTCGCCGCGCTCCAGGTCGCGGAGGAAGCCCGTTCGGGCGAGCCAGGCGAACAGCTCCTCGGCGTCGCCCGCGATGTGCTCGGGCAGGCAGAACAGGGCGCCGCGCCCGATCGAGACGGTGCGCAGCTCGCCGGCCCAGCCGTAGAGGTCGCCGAAGATGTTCCGGTGGAAGGCCTGCAGGTGGGCCAGGTCGTAGCGTCCCGGGAGACCGGACCGTTCGAGATCGTAGATCCGTGATGCGGTCAACACCGCCTCGGCATGTGCCAGCTCGGCGGAGTCCGTGATGCCCAGCAGGTTCCGGAACACCCCGGACCCGAGATCCAGGTGGGGATCCCAGCTCACGGGCGCTGGTAGCGGCCGACGACCTGCTGGCGGAGCTCATCTGTGCTGAGCTCACCGTCGCTCACGGCCTCGAGGAGCCGGGCGTCGCCGGGGCTGAGCTCGAGGCCCTCCGCGCGCACCGAGGCCAGGGCCTCCGCCATGGCGTGCCGCCGCTCGGATGCGGCCACCAGATCCCGGTAGTGCGCCACCGACATGACGACGGCCTCGGGCCTGCGGTGGGCGCCCACGTACACCGGATCGGCATCGGGCTGCTGCACCTGCTTGAACGTGGCGGCCAGCCCGGCGCGGAACTCCCGGAACGACAGCACCTCAGGGGGGTTCATGGGGCGAAGCGTACCCGAATGCGTACGCATTCGGGTACGCACGCGGACATCAACCGTCGCTGGAGGTCTTCCAGAGGTTGATCCCGCCCTCGACGGCGTGCTTGTCGACGGCCGCCAGCTCGTCGCCGGAGAACGCCAGGTTGTCCAGTGCACCGAGGTTGTCGTCGAGCTGGGCGACGCTGCTGGCACCGATCAGCACCGACGTCACCCGCTCGTCGCGCAACGCCCAGGCGAGCGCCATCTGCGCGAGGGACTGTCCGCGGTCGGACGCCATCTCGTTCAGGGCGCGGACGTGGGCGAGCGCTTGTTCGGTCAGCAGGTCCGTGGACAGCGAGCCGGGCCGCGAGGCTCGCGAACCCTCCGGGACCCCGTCCAGGTACCTGCTGGTCAGCATGCCCTGCGCCAGCGGCGAGAACGCGATGCAGCCCACGCCCTCCTCCCCCAGCACGTCGAGCAGGTCCTCCTCGATCCAGCGGTTGAGCATCGAGTACGAGGGCTGGTGGATCAGCAGCGGCGTGCCCAGCTCACGCAGGATCGCCACCGCCTCGCGGGTGCGCTCACCGCTGTAGGACGAGATCCCCGCGTAGAGCGCCCGGCCCGAGCGGACGGCCGTGTCGAGCGCGCCCATCGTCTCCGCGAGCGGCGTGGTGGGGTCGAAGCGGTGGCTGTAGAAGATGTCGACGTAGTCCACGCCCATCCGCCGCAGCGACTGGTCGAGGCTCGACAGCAGGTACTTCCGGGACCCACCGCCCTGCCCGTACGGTCCCGGCCACATGTCGTACCCGGCCTTCGTGGAGAGCACGAGCTCGTCGCGGTACGCGCGGAAGTCCTGCGTGTAGATCGTGCCGAAGTTGCTCTCCGCGCTGCCGTAGGGCGGGCCGTAGTTGTTCGCCAGGTCGAAGTGGGTGACGCCGCGGTCGAACGCCCGGCGCAGGATCGCGCGCTGGGTCTCGATCGGCGCGTCGTCACCGAAGTTCTGCCACAGGCCCAGCGAGATCGCGGGCAGGTCGAGTCCGCTGCGGCCGGTACGGCGGAAGTGCGCGCTGTCGTAGCGCGTGGGGTCGGCGAGATAGGTCACGACCCCATCCTGCCTCAGGTCCGGTCGCGCGACCGGATCCGCAGCCGAGCCGTGCTCGACTCGCCGATGGGGACCAGCCGGCCCGCGGCACCCAGGCCGAACGGCGGCATGTTCCCGTAGACGGCCTCGTAGTCGCCTGCCCGCACGATGTAGGTCTCGTGCCAGATCCCGGCGCCCTGCCCGTGGCGCGCGTCGCGCCGGTAGTACTCCCGCCAGGTGGCGACGTGCGGGTCGGTGTCGTCGCGCGCGAACGCCTCGAGGTGGTCGAACGAGCGCCAGTACTGCACGATCACGGGCAGGCCCATGGTGTAGCCGAGCAGCCCTTTCTCCGGGTGGGCGACGAGGTGGTCGAGCATCGCCTTCATCCCGCCCTTGCGCCCGCCGAGGTCGCGGAAGGCGCGCAGCGGGTGCCGCAGCGAGAACCGGGCGCCGATGAGGAAGACGACGAAGTCGCCGTCGATCTCGGCCATCTGCCGTCCGTGGTGGATCTCGGCCATCTCGTCCGCTCCTTCGCTCCCGGGTTCGGTCCTGCTCCGTGGACTCGCCCCCGAGCCGGACACCGTTACCCGTCGCCGCGGGCGAACCGCCGGGGCGTCGTCCCGACGAGCCGCGCGAAGTGCCGGTGCAGGTGGGCCTGGTCGTGGAACCCGACAGCGGCGGCGACGTCCGCGATCGGCTCCCCGGCCAGCAACCGGCGCCGGGCCGCCTCCACCCGGCGGCCGGTGAGGTAACGGTGCGGCGGCAGCCCGAAG
>JBBQEF010000302.1:0-6814 GCA_038320445.1 Mycobacteriales bacterium | reverse complement strand
GTACTGCAGGCCGTCGTCGATGTCGGCTTCCGGGAGTGAGACGCGCTCGTGGTCGTGCTCGTGCATGTGCGTCCACGGCTCGCGGTCGCTCTGCCGGAACATCCGGTCCTGCGAGCGCAGGACGTATCCGGGGTTGAAGTTCTTCGGGTCGCTCCAGGGCAGCAGCGGCATGCCCTCGTCCTCGGGCCGCAGCGTCGGGACGACGGTGGACGCCCCGCGCTCGGCCATGCGCTCGAAGATCCGGCTGACGACGTCGTTGACCAGCTCGACGCGCAGCGTCCAGCTGTGCCGGAAGTAGCCGAAGGCGTACGCCATGTTCGGCACGCCGCTGATCATGATCCCGCGCCACGTGACCCGGTCCGCGAAGTCGACCGGCGCGCCGTCGAGCCGGAACGGGATGTCGCCGAACACCGAGAGGTTGAACCCGGTCGCGGTGACGACGATGTCGGCCTCGAGAACCTCGCCCGTGGAGACCTGCACCCCCTTCCCGGTGAACCCGGTGATCGTGTCGGTGACGATCGCCGCCTTGCCCTCGCGCATGGCCGCGAACAGGTCGCCGTCCGGGACGAAGGCGATCCGCTGCTGCCAGGGCCGGTAGCTCGGGGTGAAGTGCTTCTCGATGTCGGTGTCCTCGGGCAGGAGCGGCCGGATGGACTCGATCAGGAACTCGTGCAGCTGGTCCGGGTCGTCCAAGCCGGTGGTGGCCATCCAGTCGAGCTGCTGGACGTACTGGCGGCGGAGGATCTCGTGCGTCCACTCCGGCGGCAGGTCCAGCGGCGCCAGCATCGTCGCGAGCTCGTGCACCGTCGGAGAGGGGAACCAGTACGACGGCGAGCGCTGCAGCATCGTCACCAGCTCGGCGGTGTCGGCCAGCGCGGGCACCACGGTCGCGGCGGTCGCCCCGGAGCCGATGACCACGACCTTCTTGCCCTCGTGGTCGAGGTCGCCCGGCCAGCTCTGCGGGTGCACGATCTCGCCCTCGAACCGCTCGGTGCCGGGCCACTCGGGGGTGTAGGGCTCGTCGTGGTTGTAGTAGCCCTGGCACATCCACAGGAACGACGCGGTGAGAGTCACCCGCTCGCCGGTGTCGGTCCGGACGACCTCGGCGGTCCAGCGTGCGTCCTCGGACGACCAGTCCAGCGCCGTCACCTTGTGGTGGTAGCGGATCCGGTCGGCGAGGTCGTCCTCCTCGATGACCTCGTCCAGGTAGGAGAGGATCGCGTCGCCGGCGGCGATCGACGCTCCGCGCCACGGCTTGTGCCGGTAGCCGTAGGTGAACAGGTCGCTGTCCGAGCGGGCGCCCGGGAAGCGGTGCGTCCACCAGGTCCCGCCCCGGGCGTCCTGCGCCTCGAGGATCGCGAAGCTGCGCTCGGGGAACTCCGTCCGCAGCCGGTGCGCGGCACCGATGCCGGACACCCCCGCTCCGATGATCAGGACGTCGAGGTGCTCGGTCTCACTGCTGTGCTGGTCCTGATCGGCCGTTGCGGCACGGGTCATGGCCGTTCCCCCTGAGTCGACGGTGACGGGATGTCTCGACGGTAGATCGGACTCCGGCGACCCCCGTGTCCGAACTTCGGACGGTTCCGCCCTTGACCGGTGACGCATGATGTGTCATGGCGCGCATGCGTGTCACCTTGATCTTCGTGTCTGTGTCGGACCGGCCGTCGACCGCTGCCGAGCGGCTCATGCGCTCCACGACATCCGCAGGCGACCGTCCGACGGATCCCGGCTCCACGTGGCAACGAGTGCGGCGTGGGTCCGCGGGCGATCGCCAGGTTCGGCACGGGATGTCTCCGGCTCCGTCACCTCGGCACTCGACACCGCAGCAACGGTGTTGTCGAACTCGGCAATAATGGTCATGACGTCTCTTCAACGAAGCAGGTGATGAACTTCCGAGAAGCATGACGGTCACCTGGCCGTAGCCGACATTGCGCGCGAGACCAGAACCCCTTCACACCGACGACAAGGTTTTCTGGCTGTTCGGCAAGCATGGTGTCCCGAGCGCGGCGGGGAGGACGCTCACCGGCTTGGATGCGGCATCCGACCGCGTGTGACCCCGGCCGCGCCCCGGCAGGTTGCGCACACCACCACGGCAGAGGAGCCGGAGTGACGAACAGGATCGCGATTCTCGGAGCGGGTGCCATCGGTGGCATGCTCGGCGTGTTCCTCGCGGAGGCCGGCCGCGAGGTGGTCATGGTGGCATCCGACCGAACCAGTACCGGGATCAACATCGGCGGCCTGACCCTGCGCAGCGAGCGATACGGCGAGCGCCACGTCCGGGTGCCGGCCCGACCATGGCTCGCCGCACCCGTCGACGTCGTGTTCGTCGCCGTCAAGGCGCCCGATCTCCTGCCCGCACTCGCCCGAGTCGCACCCGAGCTGCTGCGTGGAGCGGTCGTCGTACCGCTGCTGAACGGGATCGACCACGTCCCACTGCTGCGCGCCGTGTTCCCCCAGGCCGTCGTCGTCCCGATGACGGTCGCCGTCGAGGCGACGCGGGTCGAGCCGGGCGTGATCGAGCACACGTCCCCGTTCGCCGACTACGCCGTCTCAGCCGACCACCCGGACGTGGCCGTCGACCTGGGAGCGATGCTGCGCAGCGCGGGTCTCGACGTCGACTCCTCCGCTCCCGACGAAGCAACGCTCCTGTGGCGCAAGCTGTCCTTCCTCGCCCCGTTCGCGCTGCTCACCACGCAGGCGCGCGACGCCATCGGCCCAGCCCGCGAGGCCCGGCCCGAGCTGCTCGACGCACTCGTCGAGGAGACCGCCGCGGCCGCGGCAGCCGACGGAGCCGAGATCAACCCCGGCGCGGTGAGGGAGCGGCTCGCCGGGCTGCCCGCCGGAATGCGGTCCTCGATGCTCAAGGACGCACTGGCCGGCGCCCAGCTGGAGCTCGACGCCGTCGCCGGGCCCGTCCTGCGCGCAGCGCCCGACGGAGCACCCGTCACCCGCGACGTCGTCGCCGAGATCATGCGCGGGCAGGACCTCGCGTCAGGCGGGCTGACGTGATTGCCTGCCGGTCGTCGACCTCGGAGACAACCCGGTGAACGTGGCGTTCGTGGCGCCGAGCTTCTCGAGGAAGTCCCCGGCCTCCGGTGTGGCGACAGCTTCCGCAGCGGTCGGGTAGTTGTCGAAGTAGAGATCGAGTGTCCGGAAGGCCGGGGTCGGCGTGCCGTCCTCCTCCGAGGAGCCGCAGCCAGATCTCGTTGACCGTGGTGTAGGCGGGCACGGCGTGCCAGAGCCGGTCGAGCGGCACCGCGCCGACGATCGCGATCGTCGCCGCCTGCAGGAGGTCGGCCACATCGGGACCGACGAAGGTCATTCCGATCAGGACCTTGCGCTTCTCGTCCACGACCGTCCGAGCCGTTCCGGCGTAGCCGTCGGCGCGCGCACCCCCGCCCCGGCGACCTGCGCGATCTCGTGGTCGACCACGCGGATGTCGTAGCCCTTCCGTCGTGCGGCCTCCGCCGTGAGCCCCACGGACGCGACCTCCGGCTCGGTGAAGGTCACCTGCGGCACGGCCTCGTGGTCGGCTGTCGCGACGTGGGAGCCCCACGGGGCCGGGAGGTGTCGATCACGGCTGGCGGCTGCCGCGGTTCGTGCTCGACTCCCGCTCGCAGCAGTGCCGGCGCCGCAGCGAGGGCACTGCTGCCTCATGTCGTGGTCAGCTGCGCCGTCGGCCAGGTCGTGTGCCAGTCGGCGTGGTCGAGGATGAGGTCCGGGTCGTCGACGGGTGGGTAGATCCACGAGGTGTTGATGGATTGTTTGAGGTCCTTGGCCGCGGCGCCGGTGAGCTGGACCGCCCGGTCCCAGCCCGCGGTCAGGACCGCGCCGTGGGAGCCGAGGTCGAGGCAGGTGACGTAGGGGTCGGGCGCGAACTCGGCCGGGGGGAGGCCGAGCAGGTCGGCGGCCACGTTGTGGCCGACGAGCTTGCCCTGGGGCACGGCGTGCTGGCAGCTCTGCATGACCGGACGGCCGGGTTCGGCGAGGGCGGCGGCGGTGTCGCCTGCGGCGTAGACGTCCGGGACGCCGAGCACCCGCAGGTGGCTGTCGACGTGCAGCCGCCCGAGGGCGTCGCGCCGGCCGGGGATCTGGGCGGTGAGGGGACTGGCGAGCATCCCGGCGGTCCACACGGCGGTGGCTGTGGGGATCGTGGTGCCGTCGGAGAGGCCGATCCCGCCGGGTCCGGCCCCGGTGACGCTGGTGGCGAGCCGCTGCTCCACCCCGAGCGTGGCGAGCGCCGCCTCGATCTCCGGTCGCGGACCGGCGCCGAGTTCGGGCCCGACGACGTCGGAGCGCTCGACGAGGACGACGCGGACCAGCCTCGGGTCGGGGGCGATCGCGCGCAGCCGGTCTGCCAGCTCGCACGCCACCTCGATGCCGGTGAACCCGGCGCCGACGACGACGGCGGTCCACTGTCCCGGGCGCTCGGGCAGGTCCGGGAGCGAGTGCAGGTGGCTGTGCAGTCGCGCAGCGCCGGGCATCTGGTCGACGTCGAAGACGGTCGCGGCGCCGGGGATGTCCGGGGGGACGGTGCGGCTGCCGGCGGCGAGGACGAGGCGGTCGTAGGTGAGGGTGATCGGGGTGCCGGCTCGGTCGACCCCGGTGACGTGGTGTGCGGCGGTGTCGATTCCGGTGATGACGGCGGCGACCCGCCGGACCCCGATGGGGCCGAGCACGCGGTCGAGGGGCACGCGGAAGCGCTGCGGATCGTCCTCGTAGAGCCGGGGGCGCACGACGAGGTCGTCGGCCGCGTCGACGAGGGTCACCACCGGCGCCGCGGCGTCCGGTCCGGCCGTGCGGGCGAGGCGCTGCGCTCCCGCCGCAGCCCACACTCCCGCGAAGCCTCCACCGATAATCAGGATCTCAGACATCCAGGTTCACCTTCCACTCGTCTCGGCGTCGTTGCTCGAGAAGCGCTAGTCGCCGGGGTAGGCCCGGCGGACGATCGCCCGCATGCCGGGCGCGTGCGCGTCGGCCTCGGCGAGCACGTCGGCGACGGTCTGCTCGGCCAGGGCACGCCGCCAGGCGAGCTCGGCGCGGCGCATCGCGCTGCTGACTGCACACGGATGGACGAAGGCCGAGTCGGGGCAGTCCTCGCCGAGGCCGCGCCGTCGGATCTCGGTGCAGCGGAACGCCTCGTCCGGGCCCTCCACCGCGGCGACGACGTCCATGAGCGTGATCGATTCAGGACGTCGGGCCAGGAGGAACCCGCCGCGGGCGCCCGGTTCGGAGGTGAGGATCCCGGCCCGAACCAGTGCCTGGAGCTGCTTGTTCAGGTAGGCCGGGGGGAGGTCGTGGCCCTCGGCGAGGCGGGCGGTCGGGACCGGCCGGTCGTCGTCACGCCAGGCCAGGAGCAGCAGGATGTGGATCGACCACTCCACACCGTTGCCCAGGCGCACCGCAGGGACGCTATTAACCTGGACATTCGATGTCAAGGTTCGCATGGCTCGCCTTCTCGCTGATGGGCGGCGCGAACGGCTGGCCGACAGCAGCACCGCTTGCGGGAACACGGCACGTGGTAGCCCCACCACCTCGACGCGGCCCGGTCGATCTCTGCGACTGCCGAGCTACTGGCCAGGCCGGTGGGCGCGGCAGGGGTCGAACCTGCGACCGCTCGGGTGTAAACCGAGTGCTCTCCCGCTGAGCTACGCGCCCTGACGCGCCGGGGCCGACCCGACGCGGTACCTCACACCGCTGCGAGGGCCTTCTTCCAGGCGTTCTGGTCCCGGGCCTCGCCGGGGCCGTTGACCTCGGCGAACTGCACCGTACCGGTCTTGTCCACCAGGAACGTGCCGCGCAGCGAGAAGCCGGCGCCGTCGTTGAACACGCCGTAGGCCTTGGCGACCTCGCCGTGGGGCCAGAAGTCGGCGAGCAGTGGGAACTGGTAGCTCTGGGCGTCGGACCACGCCTTCAGCGTGAACGCGTGATCCACCGACACAGCCAGGATCTGGACGTCGTCGTTCTGGAACGACCCGAGGTCGTCGCGGACCGCGCACAGCTCACCGGTGCAGATGCCGGAGAACGCGAACGGGTAGAAGACGACCAGGACGTTGCGGTCGCCGCGGAACGACGACAGCGTGACCTCCTGGTTGTTCTGGTCCTTGAGGGTGAAGTCGGGTGCTTCGGTTCCCACCTCGGGCGCCATGTCTCTCCTTGGCCGTTCGTCAGTACTGGCGGTGCCAGCCTAGTCCGGCGGCGCCGATCCCTGCGGGTGAGCCGGCGTGCCGGCATCAGAACGGCGGTGCGCCGGCCCGGGACCGGGCGACATCGCCGCCAGCTCGTGCAGAGCACTCGCAGCGACCATGTGTTCGACGGTAGCGGCGACCACCGACAGAATCGGATCCTCCGCCCGCGCTCAGCGCCGGGACTTCGCCGCCTTCGGCGCCACCAGCCGGGAACCCGCCCAGCCGTCGCTGACGGTGGCGTTCGAGGTCTGGGACAACCCCGCCGTCGGGGCCGCCTCGGCGATCTCGCTGGGCTCCACGTGGCCGGACCTGCCGGTCTTGGGGGTGAGCACCCAGATCACGCCGTTGTCGGCGAGCGGCCCGATGGCGTCGACCAGAGCGTCGACGAGATCACCGTCGCCCTCTCTCCACCACATCAGGACGAGGTCGACGACGTCGTCGGCGTCCTCGTCGAGGAGGTCGTCGCCCGCTCTCTCCTCGACGGCGTCGCGCACCACCTCGTCGACGTCGGAGTCCCAACCGATTTCCTGGACGACCATGCCCGGCTCCACGCCGAGCTTGCCCGCGATGTCGGACGAGCGTCCGGCATCTTCCGCGGCGACCACGCCTGTGTACCCCACTCTCTC
>JBBQEF010000301.1:0-6863 GCA_038320445.1 Mycobacteriales bacterium | reverse complement strand
CGCCGAGATGCCACCGGCCGCCTCAGCATGGCCGCCAGATGCATCAGGTCGTAGATCATGAACGCGGTGTTGCGGTTGGTGAAGTTGTTCTCCGGTACTGGCCGGCCTCATAGAGGATCGACGAGCAGGCGTAGAGCTGCTCGGTGACCGAGCCGTTGTCGCCGAGCAAGTCGGCCGGCCCGCACAGGACGCGAACGTCCGTCCGCATCACGCGCGGAACGAGCGCGGGCCACTCGTCGACCTTCCACCCGTGCACGGTCATGTCCGGGTACGCACCGGGGGCGATCCGATGGTCAACCTCGCGGAACTGGTCGACCTCGACCCCGTTGGGCGCATGATCGCGGCACTGATGTCGAGGAGCCCCTGCGTGTGGCTGCGCGCGGGGAGCTTCAGCGAGGTGTTGACGAACAGCCCGCGGAGCCCCACCGAACCGCTGCATCGTCGACGGGTCGTCGTCGGCCATGGCCCACCCGTTCCGGAGACGTCCTCCGCCGAGGACCGGGTCGCACCGCAGGCCGCGGCCGGCCCGGTCTCCCGCCCGGACGGTTCGGAGCACGATCGCGTAAGCCGACCGTAAGGACGTCACGCCCGCGCCGCGACGTCCGCGTTTCGTCACCGCCGCAGCCGGTCGCGGACCTCGCCTGGTGCCTATCGTGACCGATCAGAGTCCCGCGTCCTGACCTACGAAGGAGCCCGATGCCATCGCCGCTCGCCGCGCGCCTGGACCTGCCACGCGGTGAGCCACCCGGCTTCGCGCTGCTGGCCCACTGCTCCACCTGCAGTAGGCACCACGTCGCCACGGCACGGGTCGCCCGCGGGCTGACCGCGCGGGGGCTCGCGGTGCTGCGGATCGACCTCACCGGCCTGGGCGGACCCGGGGGCGACCTCGCGGACGCCACGTTCTCCGGCGGCGTCACGGATCTGGTCCGGGCCGCCGACCACCTCCGCGCCGAGCACGCCGCTCCAATCCTGCTGGTGGGCCACTCGCTCGGTGGTGCGGCGGTGCTCGCCGCGGCGGCTCGGATCCCCGAGGTGCGCGCCGTCGTCACGATCGGTGCGCCGTACTCGCCGGACCACGTCACCACCCTGTTCGACACCACACCATCGGACGCCGGCGGCCCCGTGGGAGTGCGCTTGGGCGGTCGACCGTTCACCATCGGGCGGGCGTTCCTCGACGACATCGCCGCGCAGCCCCAGCACGAACGGATCGCCCTGCTGGGCAGGCCACTGCTCGTGCTGCACTCCCCCGACGACGACATCGTCGACGTCGCGAACGCCCGGCGGATCCTCGACGCCGCCGGGCCGCGCGCGTCGTTCGTCGTCCTCGACGGGGCCGACCACCTGCTCACCCGGCCCACCGACGCCGACCGGGTCGCCGCGATCGTCGCGGCGTGGGCCTTCCCGTACCTGCCCGCCCCCGAACCCGAAGCAGCCCCCGCACCGGGCACCGTCGTCGTGACCGAGACCGAGGTGGGCCGATTGACCCAGCGCATCCGCGCGGGCGACCACACGTGGGATGCCGACGAGCCGGTGTCGGCGGGTGGCCTCGGCTCGGCACCCGATCCCTGCCAGCTCCTGGCCTCCGCGCTCGGCGCGTGCACCGCGATGACGATGCGCATGTACGCCGACCGCAAGGGCTGGGACCTCCGCCGCGCCACGGTCACCCTCACCCACGATCGGCTGCACGCGCGCGACTGCGCCGACTGCGCGACCTCGACCGGCCTGCTGGACCGCATCGTGCGGGAGATCCACCTGGACGGCGACCTCGACGACGCCCAGCGTGCGGCGCTGCTCGACATCGCCAACCGCTGCCCGGTGCACCGCACCCTGCACTCCGAGATCGTGATCGAGACCGACCCGGTGTGAACCGCTACCAGGGGAACCCGGGTCAGGCCATCGCCTCAGGCCACGGTCACGACGACGTCCCCTCCACCATCACGGTCGCCTCCACCGTCGACCGCGTCGGGTGCGGCCGCGATGATCAGCGGCTATCTGATCGCCGACGCCGCACACTGCTTCACCCGCGTGCGGCGACAAAAGACCGGTCGCGGTTCACCTGCAGGCTGCGTCTTCGGCCCGACCAGGAGACTGAACTGCTGGACTTCAACGACGTCGTGGCCAGTGGTTCAGGTGAGAAGGATCCGTGACCGTATGAGGACCTGCACGCGGTCCTCGGGCGCGAACCGCATGGTCGACACCGGCCGCTGGCTCCAGCCGAGCCCGACCTGGCCCCGCGCAGTACGCGGCGGCGCTGCACACGTGCCGGACGGCCTCGACGGCAGCAGACGCAGGCCCTAGCGTGTGCCCGGGCTCGATGAGCGGACAGGAGCAGGCGGGATGACCGGACTGCCGGAGGATCACGCCACTTCCGGATCTCATGTCGGGTCGTCCTCGCTCCGGGCCGGTGCGAGGAGCACCGACCCGTGTACGTCGACCTGCTGCCGCCGTGCCACGCAGGCTGACCGGCGGGGCTGTCCTCGCACTGGTCGGGGCTTGCGGCACCGCAGGCGGTGGCGGTCGGCCGGGGTCTGCGAACTCCCCGGACGGGGCCGTCATCAGCGGCGCGCCCACGCCGTCGGCGGCGAGCGCAGACCTCGCTGCGGTGCTCCAGATGGCGACTGTCGAGGAACGCCACGCGCGAGCGACCTACCAGAACGCCATGAGGCGCTCGGTCCCGTCGCACCCTTCCGCGCGATCGTCGCGTCGGAGGAAGCCCACGCCGCTGCGCTCGGAACGGTGGCCGGGAAACACGGCATCACGCTTCCGGCTGACGCCGAAGCAGGTAGGCCGTCGGCGGCGTTCCAGCGCTGCGCGTGAGCCGGGTCCTGCGCATCCGCACGGCGCTGGCCGCGCTCGCGGTGGTGGTCGCGGTGGGGACGGTCGGATACCTCCTGTTGGGCTTCACACCGCTCGACGCGCTTTACCAGACCATCACGACGATCACTACCGTCGGATTCCGCGAAGTCAACCCGCTCAGCTCGGTAGGCAAGGTCTTCACGATGGCCTTGATCCTGACCGGGGTCGGCACAGCGCTGTACGCCCTCGGCGCCCTGCTCGAAGCCTTCGTCGAGGGCGATCTGCGAAGCCACCTGGGAAGGCGCCGGATGAACCGGTCGATCAGCCGCATGCAGGGTCACGTCATCGTCTGTGGGTGGGGCCGCGTCGGGGCGGCGAGCCGCCGTTACCTCCGCATCACGGGCCAGCAGGTCGTCGCGGTCGACCGCGACCCGGAGCGCTTGGCAGGTCTGGACGAGCTTCACGTCGTCGGGGACGTCACCGATGACCGCGTCCTGCTCGCGGCGGGCATCGAACGTGCCCGGGCCCTGATCGCCGCGCTGGACACCGACGCGGACAACGTCTACGTGACGCTGTCCGCGCGGGCGCTGCGGCCCGACATCGTGATCATCGCTCGGGCCCGGGACGAGTCGTCGACGGCCAAGCTGATGCGAGCGGGCGCCGACCGCACGGTCAACCCTCAGCTGATGGGCGGTCGGCGGCTCGGTGCGTTCGCGCTGCAGCCGCACGTTGCCGAGTTCCTCGATGTCGTCATGCACGACGAGAGCCTCGACTTCCGGCTGGAACAGTTCGAGGTGTTGCCAGGCTCGCCGCACGTCGGCACCACGGTGGGTCAGATGGCCGCCCACCTGCCGACCGGTGTCCTCCTCCTCGCACTGCGCCGTCCCGGAAGGCCCTTCGAGGCAAACCCCGACCCGGACATCGTCGTCGAGGAGGGGGCGGTGCTCATCGCGCTCGGCACCGACGACGAGCTGACGACCCTGCGCAGACGGGTCGACGCCAGGTGAACCACCCGGTGGGCGGCAGCCGCGCAGCCGCTGCATGACCTGCTCGATGGCGACCTCTCGCTGTTACGAGCGAGGCGTCGACGGCACCGAGCGTGGGTGGGGCCGCGCGCTGAGCTGGGAACCGCCGCGACGGCTGGTGTTCACCTGCGGCAGCCGCACCGGCGGCGGTCGGCGCGCTCATGTCGGTCGTCGACGATCGCTACGAGGCCGTCACCGGCGCCGAGGTGGGCGCTGTGCGACATCGGCGAGCGGTACCGTTCTCGGATGAGAACGAGTGTCGGCGCAGGTCACGACCTGACCTTGCCGCTGACCGGTGAGCGGACCGTGCCCGGCATCGCCGAGGAGAACTACTGGTTCCGCCGCCACGAGGTGGTGTACCAGGAGCTCGCGCCGCGGTGCACGGACGCGGTGGTGCTGGAGGCCGGTTGCGGCGAGGGCTACGGCGCCGACCTGCTGGCCGGCGTGGCCCGCCGCGTGATCGCGGTCGACTACGACGCCGGCACCGCTGCGCACGCCGCCCGCCGTTACCCCCGCCTGGACGTGGCGCGCACCAACCTGGTGGCGCTCCCGCTGCGCGACGGCGCCATCGACGTCGTCGTGTCGTTGCAGGTCATCGAGCACCTGTGGGAGCAGGAGCGGTTCCTGCGCGAGTGCCGTCGCGTCCTGCGGCCCGGCGGCGCGCTGCTGGTCTCGACGCCGAACCGGATCACCTTCTCCCCCGGCCGCGACACCCCGCTCAACCCGTTCCACACCCGTGAACTGTCCGGCCCGGAGCTGGCCGGCCTGGTGCGCGCGGCCGGCTTCACCGACGTCGCGGTGCAGGGCCTGCACCACGGCACCCGCCTCCGGACCCTCGACGCGGCCCACGGCGGGTCGGTCGTCGACGCCCAGACCGCGGTCGTGCTGGGCGGCGGACCGTGGCCGGCCGCCCTGCGGCTGGACGTGGCCGGCGTGACCTGCGCGGACTTCGAGTGGGGCGACGTGGCCGACAGCCTCGACCTCCTCGCGCTGGCGGTCCGCCCGTGAACGACCGTGTCCCACCAGGCACGGTGACGCGGTGAAGCCGGTCGGGACGTTCGCACTGGTGCTGCACTCCCACCTGCCGTGGGTGGCGCACCACGGGCGGTGGCCCGTCGGCGAGGAGTGGCTCTACCAGGCCTGGGCACACTCGTACCTGCCCGTGGTCGACATGCTGCACCGGCTCGCCGCCGAGGGACGGCGGGAGCTGCTGACGCTCGGCGTCACGCCGGTCCTCGCCGCCCAGCTCGACGACCCCTACTGCCTGCGCGGCGTGCACGACTGGCTCGGTGGCTGGCTGCTGCGCGCCCACGAGGCCGCGCCGCGGCTGCCCGAGCTGGCCGCGCACGAGCACCGGCTGGCCACCGACGCGCTGGCCGGCTTCGAGGCACGCTGGCGCCACGGCGCGTCCCCGCTGCTGCGCGGGCTGTCCGACTCGGGCGCGGTGGAGCTGCTCGGCGGGCCGGCCACGCACCCGTTCGGGCCGCTGCTGCGGCCGGAGGTGCAGGCGTTCGCGCTCGGGACGGGCCTGGCCGACGCGGCGCTGCGGCTGGGGCGGCGCCCGGCCGGGATCTGGGCGCCGGAGTGCGCCTACGCCCCCGGGATGGAGGACGGCTACGCGGCGGCCGGCGTCCGGCGGTTCCTCGTCGACGGCCCCGCGCTCCACGGCGACACGGCGTTCGCGCACCCCGTCGGGACGTCGGACGTGGTGGCGTTCGGCCGCGATCTCGACGTCACCTACCGCGTGTGGTCACCGCGCTCGGGCTACCCGGGCGGTCGCGACTACCGCGACTTCCACACGTTCGACCATCCCTCGGGGCTCAAACCCGCCCGGGTCACCGGGCGGTCGGTGGCGCCCGAGGACAAGAGCCCCTACGACCCCGAGCAGGCCGCCGCGGCCGTGGCACGCGACGCCGCCGACTTCGTGTCGGTCGTCCGCGAACGGCTCGAGCAGCTGTGTGAGCAGCACGGACGCCCCGCGCTCACCGTCGCCGCGTTCGACACGGAGCTGTTCGGGCACTGGTGGCACGAGGGCCCGGCCTGGCTGGAGGCGGTGCTCCGCGCGCTGCCGGAGGCAGGCGTCCGCGTGACGACGCTGCGCGGCGCGGTCGGCGCCGGGCTCGTGGGCACGCCGGTGGACCTGCCGCCGTCGTCGTGGGGTTCGGGCAAGGACTGGCGGGTGTGGGCGGGCGAGCAGGTGGCCGATCTCGTCACGCTGAACGAGCACGTGCAGAAGGCGTTCGTCTCCGCCCTGACGCCGGGCCGCGTCCGCGACCCGCTGCAGGACGCACTGGCCCAGGAGGCCCTGCTGGCGCTGTCCAGCGACTGGGCGTTCATGGTCAGCAAGGACTCGGCGGCCGGCTACGCCCGCGACCGGGCCCACACCCACGCCGGGCACGTCGAGGAGCTCGCGTCCCTCCTGGCCGCGGGCCGGCGGGAAGCGGCGGGCCACCGCGTCGCGCAGTGGCCCGCCGTTCCGTTCGGCTCGGTCGACGCCCGGCTGGTCGGCTACCCGACCAGCCCGTAGCGCCCCGGGGCGGCCGGCGTCGCCGCCGCCCGCGCGGCGGCGGCGCTGCCCTCGGCCATCGCCGCGGCCGGGGTCAGCTCGGCGTCCGGCTGCGGGACCGGGTCGCACTGCTTGTCCGAGCGGTTGCCCGCCACGCGGGCCGGCGTCGCGCCGGTCGTGAGGTACGCGGCGATCGCGTCGTCCGTGCAGGTGACGCCCGACAGCGAGCCGGCGTGGGTCGTGCCGCCCACGCCCTCGATCAGCGAGGACTTCGGGAACCGCTTGCGCAGCTCGATGCTGCCGGAGTACGGCGTGGCGGCGTCGAGCGTCTCGCTGACCAGCAGCAGCGGCGGGGCCTTGCTGCCGTCGACGGTCACCGGGGTGCCCGCCTTGACCGGCCAGAACGTGCACGGGGCGTTGAACCAGGCGTTGCCCCACGTGAGGAACGGTGCCTTCTTGTAGACCGCGGCGTTGTCCTGACGGAACTTCGGGTAGCTCGACCACTTCGCGTCGCTGCACTGCACGCCCAGGTAGAT
>JBBQEF010000300.1:0-6867 GCA_038320445.1 Mycobacteriales bacterium | reverse complement strand
TCACCCGATCTGGTGCCGGTGTTCCGCACCGTGTTCGAGCACGCCGCCGAGAACTGGGAGGCCTAAGAGGCCTGCGAGGAGCTCGTCGACCTGGAGGAGAACTTCCAGCTGTGGCGGTTCCGCCATCTCAAGACCGTGGAGCGCACGATCGGGGTCCGGCCGGGGACCGGCGGGTCCAGCGGGGTCGCCTTCCTGCGCCGGGCGCTCGACCTCACGTTCTTCCCCGAGCTCTACGCCGTGCGGATGGAGATCGGCCGATGAGGGCGGCCGACCTCGACGCCGCCGACCCGCTGGCCCACTTCCGGGAGCGGTTCCTGCCCAGCCCCGGCGTCGTCGCCTACCTGGACGGCAACTCGCTGGGCCGGCCGCCCGCGGTGACCGCGGAGCGGATCGAGCGGTTCGTCCGCGAGGAGTGGGCGGGGCGGCTGATCCGGGGCTGGACCGACGGGTGGATGGGCTGGCCGGAGGAGGTCGGCGACCGCCTCGCCGCCGCGGCGCTGGGCGCCGGAGCGGGCCAGGCCGTCGTTGCCGACTCCACCACCGTGCTGCTCTACAAGCTGGCCAGGGCCGCCGTGGACGCGGCGATGGGGCGGGACCCGGGCCGCCGCGAGATCGTCGTCGACACCGACAACTTCCCCACCGACCGCTACGTCCTGGAGGGCATCGCCGCCGAGCGCGGGGCCGTACTGCGGTGGGTCGAGACCGATCCGGCGGCCGGGCTCACCCCCGAGCAGGTCGGCGGCGCCGTCGGCCCGGGGACGGCGCTCGTGCTGGCCAGCCACGTCGCCTACCGGTCGGGCTGGCTGGCCGACGCGGCCGCGATCACGCGCATCGCGCACGACGCCGGGGCGCTGGTGCTGTGGGACCTGAGCCACTCGGTGGGGTCGGTCGAGCTGGACCTGGACGCCTGGGGCGTCGACCTCGCGGTCGGATGCACCTACAAGTACCTCAACGCCGGGCCGGGCTCGCCCGCGTTCGCGTTCGTCCGGCGCGACCTGCAGGACGCGCTGCGCCAGCCGATCCAGGGCTGGATGGGGCGCCGTGACCCGTTCGAGATGGGACCGGGCTACTCCGCCGCGGCGGGCGTGCGCGGCATCGTCAGCGGCACGCCCCCGATCCTCGCGATGGTCCCGCTGCTCTCGGGGCTGGAGATGCTGGAGGAGGCCGGGATCGCCGCCGTGCGGGCGAAATCGGTGGCGCTGACCGCGTTCGCGCTCGAGATCGTCGACGCGGAGCTGGTGCCGCTCGGCGTGGAGGTGGCGTCCCCCCGCGACCCGGCGCGCCGCGGCGGGCACCTGACGCTGCGCCGTCCGGGGTTCCGCTCGGTGCTCGACGCACTGTGGCAGCGCGGGGTGATCCCCGACTACCGGGAGCCGGACGGGATCCGGATCGGCCTGGCCCCCCTCTCGACGAGCTTCGCCGAGGTCGAGCGCGGGCTCGCCGAGCTGCGGGCGGAGCTGGCCGGCTGACGCCTACGCTGGCGCAGTGCCCGGCCCTGACGACGAGCTCGACTACTGGTCGTTCATCGACGTCGCGCTGGAGCGCACCGCGCGGGAGCTCCCGGGGCTCGACGCACCGGCGATGCGGCTCGTGCTCAGCCTCTATCGCGCGTCGAACGCGATGGTCTACGACCTGGAGTCCACCGTGCACCGCCCGCGCGGCTGGTCGTGGCCGGGCTTCCGGGTGCTGTTCGTCCTGTGGCTGACAGCGCCGCTGGAGGCCAAGCGCGTGGCCCAGCTCTCCGGGATGAGCAGGGCGGCGGTGTCGGCGCTGGTGAAGACGCTGGAGCGCGACGGGCTGGTGTCACGGCGCACGGCGGGCCACGACCGCAGGGCGGTGGAGCTCGCGCTGACCGACACCGGCCGGGAGACCATGGCGTCGGCGTTCGCGGCGCACCACGAGCGGGAGCGGACGTGGGCGAGATCGCTGTCCGACGACGAGGTGGCCACCCTGACCGTACTGCTGGAGAAGATGATGACCGGCGAGGCGGCGCAGTCGGCGAACCGGCGGCGGTGAGCGTGACGCCGATGACACCGCCGACGTCGGCGAGCCGGCGAGCCGGCTCGGCGAGCCGTGCGTCGGGGATCACCGGGCGAGGATGGCAGGGTGGACGTGTGAACTCCATCGCCGTCGTCACCGGCGCCGCACGCGGCTTCGGCCGCGAGATCGCGCGCCGCCTGGTCGCCCGGGGGCACCGGGTACTGATCACCGACCTGGACGCCGACGCGGTCGGCGCCACGGCCGGCGAGCTGGGCGCCACCGGGATGGTGGCGGACGCGCGGGTCGCCGACGACCACCGGAGGGTGGCCACGGCGGCCTCGGAGCTCGGGCCGATCGGGGTGTGGGTGAACAACGCCGGCGTGCTGCGGGCGGGAAAGGCCTGGGAGCACCCCGACGGGGACGTCGCGCTGATGATCGACGCGAACCTCTCGGGTGTGGTGCACGGGTCGCGGGTGGCCGTCGGGGCGATGCGGGCCCGTGGCGGGCACCTGCTCAACATCGCCTCGATGTCGGCGCACGGACCGGTGCCCGGCCTCGCCGTGTACGCGGCGACCAAGGCGGGCGTGCTCACGTTCAGCACGAGCCTCCAGGGCGACCTGGACCTGGCGCGCATCCCCATCCGCGTGCACGCGCTGTGCCCGGACGCCGCCGACACCGCGCTGGTCCGGGACGAGCAGTCCCATCCCGACACCGCCATCCTGTTCTCCCGCAAGACCCTCCTGACCGCCGACGCCGTGGCGGGCGCCGCGATCGCCATGCTCGACGGGAGGCGCGTGGTGCGGTCGTTGCCGGCGGCCCGCGCCGGGCTGGCGCGGGTGGGCGGGCTCGTCCCCCGCATCGGGCTGCCGGTGCTGGCCCGGATGCGCGCGCAGGGCGACGAGCGCCGCCGGGCCGGATCATGAGCGGTGAGGGGGTGGGAGGCATGCGCTGGTGGCGGCCCGCCCTGCTCGTCGTCCTGGTGCTCGCGCTCGTCGGCGTCGCGGTCCTCGTCGGTGCGCCTGCGCCGGCGGCGGTCCGCGCCTGGGTCGCCGGGGCGGGGTGGGCGGGCCCGGTGCTGTACGCGGCGCTCTACGCGGGGTTGTCGCTCACCCCGGCGCCGGCCAGCGTGCTGAGCATCGGCGGCGGGGTGCTGTTCGGGCTGGCCGTCGGGGTGCCCGTGGTGATGGCCGGAGCGGTCACCGGAGCCCTGGTCGGTTTCGGGCTGGCCCGGCGGCTGGGCCGCGACAGCGTGGAGCGGCTGCGGTCCCGCACGGGTGTCGGCGCGGATCGGCTGGCCCGGCTGGACGCGCTGCTCCGCCGCCGCGGGCTGCCGGCGATCATCGGCGTCCGCCTGGCGCCGGTGGTGCCGTTCGCGGTGCTGAACATGGCGTGCGGGCTCAGCGCGCTGCGCTTTCGGGACTACGCGATCGGCAGCGCCGTCGGGATGCTGCCCACCGTCACGGCGTTCGTCGCCGTCGGCGCGTACGGCGGTGACCCGGGCTCCGTGCCGTTCCTGGTCTCCGCGGCGGGGCTGGCGGTGGTGCTCGTGGCCGGCGCCGTGCTGGCCCGCCGCCACCGCAACGCCCGGGCGGCCCGATGACGGCCGTCGACGCGGTGCTGGTGGGCGGGCCGTGGGACGGGCACGTCGAGCGCGTGGCGCTGGGCGCCGACGGGTTGCCGCCCGCCCTGATCCCCCGCCATCGCGACACCACGATCTACACCGAGGACACCGGCCACATGCCCGTCCGCATCCCCGAAAGGGCCTACCGCCGCAGGGGTCCCGACCCGTCGGGCAGCGACCGGTGGATCTACGAACCGGACCCGGACGACCCGCTCAGCTGAGCGGGCCCAGCCACACGGCCGTGTCCGCCGGCAGCCCGCCCGCGAGCGGGCCGGAGGCGAGGAGCACGGCCCCGCCGGGCGGCAGGGCGACGGCCCCGTCGGTCAGGTTGACCACGCAGGTGAGGCCGGGCACGCGGTCGAACGCCAGCACGCCCGGCTCGCTCGGTCGCCAGGTCGGCGTGCCGCCGCTCGGGTGGTCGCGGCGCAGCCGCAGTGCCGCCCGGTAGAGCGCCAGCATCGAGCCGGGATCGGCCTCCTCGGCCTCGACGGTCACGGCCGCGAAGTCGGCGGGCTGCGGCAGCCACGGCTGCGACCCGTCCGGGCCGAAACCGAACGGGCTCGCGGTGCCCGACCACGGCAGCGGGACGCGGCAGCCGTCACGGCCGCGGTCGGTGTGGCCCGACCGCTCCCAGGTGGGGTCCTGCAGCGCGTCGTCGGGCAGGTCCTCGACCTCCCAGAGCCCGAGCTCCTCGCCCTGGTAGACGTAGGCGCAACCGGGCAGCGCGAGCATCAGCAGGGCGGCGGCGCGGGCGCGACGGGTGCCCAGCTCGCGGTCCAGCGTCTCGACGGGCGGCAGGTGCGCGAGCGTGTGGCCCTTCGCGCCGGGCCGGCCCAGCCGCGACACCTGCCGGACGACGTCGTGGTTGGACAGCACCCAGGTCGCCGGGGCGTCGGCCGCCGCGGCGGTGGCGAGCGCGCCGTCGATGCCCTCGCGCAGCGCGACCGCGTCCCACCCGCCGTCGAGCAGCGCGGAGCTGAACGCGGTGTGCAGCTCGTCGGCGCGCAGGTAGCGGGTGAGCCGGCCCGGCGCGGGCACCCAGGCCTCGGCCACGAAGACACGGGCCCCTTCCGGGGTGTCGGCGTAGGAGTCGGCGACGGCCCGCCAGCGGCGGTAGATCTCGTGCACGCCGTCCTGGTCCCAGAACGGGTGCCCGTGCACGTCGGCGTCGGAGAGGAGCTGGGCGTGGTCGTCACCCAGGTCGGGCAACCCGTCGGCCTTGACCATGCCGTGCGCGACGTCGATGCGGAACCCGTCCACGCCCCGGTCGAACCAGAACCGCAGGATCGACTCGAACGCGGCCCGGACCGCCTCGTTGCTCCAGTCCAGGTCGGGCTGGCCGGGGTCGAAGAGATGGAGGTACCAGGAACCGTCGGCGACCTGGGTCCAGGCCGGGCCGCCGAAGACGCTCATCCAGTCGTTCGGGGGCCGGTCACCCTCTCCCTGCCGGAAGATGTACCGGTCGCGCTCGGGCCCGCCGGCCAGCGCCGCCCGGAACCAGGCGTGCTGGTCGGACGTGTGGTTGGGCACGATGTCGAGCAGGACGCGCAGGCCGGCGGCGTGCGCCTGCTCGATCAGCGCGACCCCCTCCTCCGTGGTGCCGAAGGCGGGCTCGATCGCCCGGTAGTCGGCGACGTCGTAGCCGCCGTCCGCCATCGGCGACGGGTACCAGGGGTTGATCCACACGGCGTCGACGCCGAGGTCGCGCAGATGCCCGAGGTGCGCACGGATGCCGGCGACGTCGCCGAGCCCGTCGCCGTCACCGTCGGCGAAGCTGCGGATGTAGAGCTGGTAGACGACGGCGGAGCGCCACCACGTCGATCGCGAGGTCGAGGAATCCACGGGAGCAGCCTGACACGATTCAGTGCGCGTTGCCCGCAGCCCCCGAGGTTGTGCGGGCGACGGTCTCGTCCACCGCGTCCGGTGCGTAGACGTGGCGCGTCACGAGCCGGGCCAGGCCGCGGGTCGTGGCGCGGTCGCCCAGCGAGCTGCCCTCCACGACGGGGCGGGCGAGCTCGGTGACGATGTCGTCGACCTGCGCGCGCACGCCGTCCACCAGCGAGGGGATCACACCGAGCGTGCCGCCGAGCACCACGCGGTGCGGGTTCACGGTGGTGACGATCGTGGCGAGGGTGGCGCCCAGCACGGCCGCCGCGGCGGCCAGCTCACCGTCGACGGCCGGATCGCCGACCCGGCCGGTCACGTCGGTGAGCGCACGGACCCCGTGCGGGAGCAACCGCTCCAGCAACGCCCGTCCCGAGCTGTAGGCCGCGAGGCATCCGGCGCGGCCGCAACGGCAGGCACGGCCGGGGCCCGCACCGGCCGCGCGCACGTGCCCGAGGTCGCCCGCCACCCCGCTCGCCCCGCGCAGGACGTCGCCCCCGACCACGATGCCGCACCCGATGCCGGTGGCGACCTTCACGTAGACGAGCGTCTCCTCGGCCGAACGGCACTCCCCCACGGCGGCCGCGCGCGCGTCGTTCTCGACGACCAGCGGGTGGTCCCAGCGGGCCGCGACGGCCGCGACGACCGCCTCCGACGGCCACCCGCCCAGGGTGGTCGGGTGCAGGATCGACCCGGTACCGGGGTCGGTCGCGGCGGGCACGCCCACCCCGATCCCGACGAGCCGCTCGTCGTGCCCGCGGGCCACGAGCTTCTCCGAGTGGTTCAGCACCGGGCCGAGCACGGCGTCCGCGCCGTCCTCCACGCGCAGCGGCAGGACGGCGCGGCGCAGCTCGTTGCCCATGAGGTCGGTGACGCCGATGCGGGCGTGGGTCTGGCCGAGGTCGATCGCGAGGACGACCCGGCCGCGGTCCTCGAACCGGATGCGCCGGGCCCGCCTGCCGCCGGTGGCGCCGAGGCTCTCGGCCTCGTAGACCAACCCGAGGCGGGTCAGCGTGTCGAGGCGGCCGTAGAGCGTGCCGCGCGACATGCCGGTGGACGCGACGAGCTGCTGGCGCGACAGGCCGCCGCTGGTGCGGACGAGCTCGAGCAGGTAGCCGTGGCTGGTGACTCCGGTCATGACACGAGGGCTCCTCCACCGGGGCCGTGGTGGTCGGCGCGGTCACACTAGTCTTGACACTATCCCAGTTCTGTCCTTCCCTTGTACGGAAGTCGGCACCATCGCCGTAGCCCGGAGGCCCTGCGCATGATCAGCACGATGCTCGACGCGGGGGTGCTCCGCACGGCCGCGGTGGAGGTCCTGCACCGCAACGACCTCGGCACCGTCACCACCGCCGCACCCGACCTGTACCCGCACCAGTGGA
>JBBQEF010000299.1:0-6889 GCA_038320445.1 Mycobacteriales bacterium | reverse complement strand
CGCTACTCGGCGGGCGACTTCGTCAACCAGCACGTCGGCGGCACGGGCCTGCCCGCCTACGCCGCCGCGGACCGTGACATCGACGGCCAGGACGTCGTGGTGTGGCACACGTTCGGCCTCACCCACGTGCCCCGGCCCGAGGACTGGCCGGTCATGCCCGTCGACTACACCGGCTTCACGCTCAAGCCCGTCGGCTTCTTCGACCGCAACCCGACGCTCGACGTGCCGCCGTCGACGTCGGCCCACTGCTCCTCGGGCTGATCCCGCCGGCCGGCTCGGCGGCGCTACCGCGCCGCCGAGACTTCCGGCGATCGGCCTCCCACCCCGCGGGCGGGCATTTCGGCGGCGACCGGCGAGGTGTTAACCCCGGTCCGGGTCTGCGGTGGTACCCGTGTTGCGGCAATCGGACGCACCCCGCGGCGCGGACGGGTGATCATGAGCGCCGCGTGATGTCCGCACGTCTCTCGGTGAGAAGCGGAGCCTGATCGGGGCCCGTGTCCACGCATCCGGTTGGTCGGTTCGGTTATCGATCTACCGCAATGGCGCAAGGACAGCTGTGATACTCGGACACGGCTGTCGAACCGGATGAAAGCGACATCGGGCACAGAACGGCCTGCCCGCCGCTGGTCCACCTGGCCGTGCAGAGCCCGGCGTCCGGTGGTACGGGGCCGGGTTTCGTTCGGTTACCGAGCTACCTCCGCCTACAGTCGCCCCTCAGCTGCGGACGCCCCTGTCGCCGCCGCTTCGATCCGACCCGAGGGAGATGCCCGTGAGCGAGTTGCACGAGCTGCCGACCCGCCGAACGCCCACGCTGCGGGCTCAGCTGCTCGGAGTGGCGCTGGTGCCCAGCTTGCTGCTCCTCGGCGGTGGCCTGGCCGTCAGCGGGGTGCTGCTGGCCGACGCCGTGGGCGCGCAGGACAGGGCAGCGGCGATGAGCGCCGCCCAGGACGGCGTGCTGACGCTGCTGCCGGCTGTCGCGGAGGAACGGCGGCTGAGCCTGCTCGCCGCGCAGGGTGGGCGTCGGACCGGCCTCGACGCCGCGCGCCAGGCCGTGGACGCGGCGGCAACCGGCCTGCGGCCCCGGCTCGCCGACCTCGACCGGATCGGGGTCGACGAGTTGACCGGCGACGACACCGGCCTCCGCTCCGCCATCGACGCCTTCGGCTCGCTCCGTCGCGGCGTCGACAGCGGGGGGACGGGCCGGCTCGAGATCGCGCAGGGCTACGGGGAGGCGCAGGACGCGGGCCTGGAGCTGGTGGCCGCGATCGGGCCCCGGTCGGCCGGGGAGCAGGCGACCCAGGCCCGCAACGACGCCGAGATCCTGCTGCGGGCCGCCGACCAGCTCGCCCGGGGCACGTCCTTCGCCGTCGCCGCGTACTCCGGAGGCGGCCTCACCATCGCCGAGCAGGCCTGGTTCGCCCAGCAGATCGGTGTCTACGACTCCGAGCTCAACCAGCTCGACAACAGCCGGCTCGACGGGGACGGCTCGGCGAAGCTGGCGGAGCTGCGCAGCTCGGCCGGCTTCGCGACGGTCGAGACGTCGGAGGACGCCGTCACCGTGAGCCGGGCGGCCGACACGCCCATCGCGGTGGGCGCTCCGGCACGGGCGTCGACGGTCGACGTGGCCGCGTACGGCACCGCGGCGGGCACGGTCGTCTCGACCCTGCAGGGTCTGGGGTCCGACGAGCTGGCCTTCGCCTCTCAGAGCGACGCCACCACCACGGCCGCGGCGTTCCGGCGCGCGCTGAGCATCAGCGTCCTGCTGGCCGCCGTCGGGGTCGGGGTACTGGTCCTGGCCCTGCGCCTGAGCAGCCGGCTGATCCGGCGCCTGGCCCACCTGCGCGACGGCTCGCTGCGCCGCGCTCAGCAGGATCTCCCGGCGATGGTGGAGCGGCTGCGGGCGGGCGCCCGCGATGGGGTGAGCACCTCCTTCCCTCCCCTCGACGACCTCGACGACGAGATCGGCCAGGTCGCGGCCGCGTTCGAGCTCGCCCAGCAGGCGGCCCTCGACGCCGCCGCGGGGGAGGCGGCCGCGCGAGCCGGCTTCAACGCGGTGTTCCTCAACATCGCCCACCGCAGCCAGGGCATCGTGCACCGCCAGCTGCGCACGATCGACGAGGCGGAGCGCGCCGAGGCCGATCCCGAGCAGCTGGCCCGGCTCTTCCAGCTCGACCACCTCGCCACCCGTGAGCGGCGCAACGCCGAGAACCTGATCATCATGGGCGGCGGCCAGCCGGGGCGGCAGTGGCGCGATCCGGTGGCGCTGCTGGATGTCGTCCGCAGCGCGGTGTCCGAGGCGGTCCAGTACAACCGGGTGACGATCGGGCGCATGCCCTCGATCGCCGTGGTCGGCACCGGGGTGGCCGATGTGGTCCACCTGCTGGCCGAGCTCCTGGACAACGCGACGTCCTTCTCCCCGCCCGAGTCGCAGATCGAGGTGCGCGGCAACCTCGCCGGGCGCGGGCTGGTGATCGAGGTCGAGGACCAGGGCCTCGGTATCGAGAGCTCTCGGCGCGCGGAGCTCAACGAGCTGCTCGCGAAGCCGACCGACTTCGGTGTGCTCGGCCTGTCGGAGGACTCGCGGCTGGGGATGTTCGTGGTCGCCCGCCTCGCGCAGCGCCACGACGTCCGCATCACCCTGCTCGAGTCGGCCTTCGGCGGTGTGCGGGCGGTGATCCTCCTGCCCTCCGCGATGCTCGACAACCGCGTGGCCGTTGCCCGGCCCGGTGAGGGCGCGTCCGCACCCGGACCGGACGCCATCACGGCCCGGCCGGTCCCGGCGACCATCACGAACGGCAACGGCAACGGCAACGGTGGCAGCGGCAGTGTCGGCGGCAACGGCAGTATCGGTGGCAGCGGCAGTGTCGGCGGCAACGGCAGTGCCGCTGCCAACGGCAGCATCGGCGGCGGCAACGGTCACGGCGCCCTTGCGCTCGCCGAACCGCGGGAGATCGCGGCTGCTCCCGACCCCGCGCGGCCGCCGCTGCCGCGCCGCCGCCGGCACGAGGCGATCGCGCCGCAGTTGATGCGGGAGCCCGATCAGGTACCCGCGCCCGGTGCGGTCGATGACGACGACGCCGGTGAGCGGTCCCGCTCCGTGCTGGGCAACCTGCAGCGCCGCACCCGCGAGGCCCGTACGGACGAGGAGGACACCCATGACGGTCAATGACGTCGGGAAACCCGCAGGCGAACGCAGCCGATCGGGAACCGAGCAGCTGCGCTGGCTGCTCGACGACCTCGTCGAGCGCGCGGTCGGCGCCGAGCAGGCCGTGCTCGTCTCCCGGGACGGCCTGCTCATCGCCCGCTCGCGGACGCTCGACGAGGAGAGCGGCGAACACCTCGCGGCGATCGCCTCGGCGCTGCAGAGCCTGGCCCGCAGTGCCACCCGGCAGCTCAACGGCGGCCGCGTCCGCCAGAACCTCATCGAGATGGACGAGGTCCACCTGCTGGTCACGACGGCGGGCGACGGCACCGGTCTCGCGGTGGTCGTGCCGGCGACCGGTGATCTCGGCCAGGTGGCCTACGAGATCAACCGCCTGGTCCGCCAGGTCGGTGTCCACCTGTCGGTCGACGCGCGCACGTCGGCCTCGGGCACCTCACGACCGGGCGTGTGACGTGCCGATCGAGACGTGGTACGACGATGACGCCGGGCCCATGGTCCGGCCGTACACCGTCACGCAGGGACGCACCCGACCTGCCCGTTCCGATCTGAACATGATCACGATGGTGATGGCGCTGAGTTCCGAGGAACACCCCCTGCTCAACCCGGAGCACTCGGCGATCATGGCCGCCTGCCAGGTCCCTCAGTCGATCGCCGAGGTCGCCGCGGCCGTCGCGTTGCCGGTCGGCGTCGTCAAGATCCTCGTGGGCGACCTCGTCGACCGCGGGCTGATCGCCTACAGCCAGCCCTACCGGGGCACCGCGAACCGCGCGTTGCTGCGTGATGTGAGAGATGCGGTGAGCAAGCTGTGACCACCCCCATACCGGTTCGTTCGTTGACGGCGTCGGCGGTGAAGCTGCTGGTCGCCGGCGGGTTCGGCGTCGGGAAGACGACGTTCGTCGGTTCGGTCAGCGAGATCGCGCCACTCCGGACCGAGGAGGAGCTCAGCGTCCTGAGCAGCGACGTCGACGACCTGAAGGGCGTCGAGGGCAAGCGCACGACGACCGTGGCGCTGGACTTCGGCCGGATCACCGTCAGCAGCGAGACGGTGCTCTACCTCTTCGGCACGCCGGGGCAGTCCCGGTTCTGGTTCATGTGGGACGAGCTGGCCACCGGTGTGCTGGGGGCGGTCGTGCTGGCCGACACCCGGCGGCTCGACGAGTGCTTCCCCGCCGTCGACTTCTTCGAGAGCCGGAAGATCCCGTTCGTCATGGCGGTCAACCACTTCGCGGGCGGGCCGGAGTACACCGACGACGAGGTGCGCTCGGCGGTCGACCTGGCTGGGCACGTTCCCCTCGTGATGTGCGATGCGCGGCAGCGTGCGTCGACGAAGGACGTGCTGGTGTGCCTGCTCGACCACCTCCTGCAGCTCAGCGAGCCCGCCACCGCGGGGGCGCTGTAGGCCCGTCCCGGCTCGGACCGTCCGGTAGCCGGCCGGCTCGGGGAAGTCGCTCTGTCGGTGGGCCGTGCTTCACTCGGTGGTGGAGGTGGTCGGCATGGCGTTCGTCCACGGCCACGCGCGCGCCACCGGATGGGTCGTGGCCCACCGGCGCCGGCCCAACGACGCCGAGGAGGGCCAGCTCCCGCTCCTCGCTGTGGAGGAGCCGGCGCCGGCGGGATCCGCGGTGTGTCCCGCGGATCATCCAGCGGCGTTCCCGTCGCCCCGATCGAGCAGCGAGGCCGACGAGTCCCTCGGCACGGACGTACGGGACACGCCTTAGGCTCCGCAGGGTGAAACTCACGCCCCGCGACCAGGACCGGTTGACGATCTTCACGATCGCCGAGCTGGCGCGCAGGCGGCGTGCTCGTGGGCATCAGCTCGGGCATCCCGAGGCCATCGGCCTG
The DNA here is from genome assembly GCA_038320445.1 of Mycobacteriales bacterium. Lineage (GTDB taxonomy): Bacteria > Actinomycetota > Actinomycetes > Mycobacteriales > Pseudonocardiaceae > Pseudonocardia. The sequence goes on along the minus strand of JBBQEF010000299.1, from coordinate 1,884 downwards.
ATCTGCGACGAGATGCACGAAGGCGCCCGCGACGGGATGTCGTACGAGGCCGTCGTCGAGTTGGGGTGCAGCGTCCTGCGCCGCGAGGACGTCATGGACGGGGTGGCCGAGATGATCCCGCTGCTGCACCTCGAGGTCATGTTCGCCGACGGCACGAAGCTCGTCGCGATCCGGAATCCGATCCGATGAGCCAGGTTCGGATCACCCCGGTGGACGGCTGGCCGGGCCGCGTGCGCCCCGCGGAGGAGCCGATCGTCCCCGAGCTGGGCGGGCGCACCACGGCCGTCGTCGGCGTGCGCAACCACTCCGCGTGGCCCGTGGTGATCACGTCGCACTTCCACTTCTTCGAGTCCAACCGGCACCTGGAGTTCGACCGCGCGGCCGCGTTCGGGATGCGGCTGGACATCCCGGCGGGGGAGTCGGTGCGGTTCGAGCCGGGTTCCTCGGCGGAGGTCGCTCTCGTGTCGTACGCGGGCGAGCGTGCCGTCCACGGTTTCAACGGGCTGACCGACGCGACGCTGTCCGACGGGCGCTTCGAGGAACACCGCGCTGCCGCGCTGGGCCGGCTGCGCGCGGCCGGCTTCCGGGACACGGGGGTCTGACCGTGCCGCGTCCCCTCCTGCGTCCGACCTACAACGCCCTCTACGGCCCCACCGTCGGCGATCGCATCCAGCTCGCCGACACCAACCTCGTCGCCGAGGTGGAGGCCGACCACACCTCCTACGGTGACGAGCCGCTGTGGGGCTTCGGCAAGACCATCCGCGACAGCATGGCCATGTCGAGCCACCGCGACCAGGACTCCACGATGGATCTGATCATCGCGAACGTCGTGGTGGTCGACCCGCTGGTCGGGATCGTCAAGACCAACATCGGGATCAAGGAAGGCCGCATCGTCGGGCTGGGCCGGGCCGGCAACCCCGACGTCACCGACGGCGTCGACCTCGTCGCGGGCGCCAACACCGGCTGGATCATGGGCGAGGGGATGATCGCCACCGCCGGGATCATCGATCCGCACGTGCACCTGACCACCACCAGCCTGATCCCCGCGGCGCTGTCGGCGGGCACCACCACCGTCGTCGGCATGGGCTACGGTCACGTCTCCGACCTGGGCGTCAACCCCGAGTACCACTTCCACCGCCTCATGGAGGCGTGGGAGGGCTTCCCGATGAACGTCGCGCTGCTCGGGCGCGGCAGCTCGTCGGACCGCGACCCGCTCGAGCGCAACATGGAGATGGGCGCCGCCGGGCTGAAGATCCACGAGGATGCGGCCAGCTTCACGTCCGTGATCGACAACGCCCTCACCGTCGCCGACGCCTACGACGTGCCGGTGTGCATCCACACCGACTCCAACCAGGAAGGCGGCGAGCTGGAGGACACCCTCGCGGCGATCGACGGCCGCACGATCCACGCCTACCACATCGAGGGCCTCGGGGGCGGGCACCCGAACGTGCTGGAGCTGGCCGGGGTGCCGCACGTGCTCGGCTCATCCACCACGCCGACCATCCCGTACTCGGTCGGCACCTATGCCGAGTACCCCGAGATGAAGATGGCCGTGCACCGCATGCACGCCTCGCTGGACGAGGACCGGGCGTCGCTGGCGTGGCGCGGGCGCGGGGGCACGGTGGCGGCGGAGAGCGTGCTGCACGACCGGGGCGCCATCGCGATGATGTCGTCGGATTCCCAAGGCATGGGCCGCATCGGCGAGGCCTCGATACGGACGTGGCAGCTCGCGCACCGGATGAAGGAGGCCTTCGGCGCCGAGGGCCGCAACGACAACGGGTCGGATTCCTCGCGCTCGTCGCGCAGCGCGGCCGACAGGATGTGGAGCCGAGCAGGTCAAGACGGCGCGCGGCCTCCTCGATCTCGGCCTCGTCGATCTCGGCA
>JBBQEF010000298.1:0-6961 GCA_038320445.1 Mycobacteriales bacterium | reverse complement strand
ACTCCGACCTGCTCGATGAGCCGCGTCCCCGGCCCGCTGACGTAACCGTCGATGCGTTCGACGCGGCCCGACCGCCAGAGCCGGGCGAGGGTGGTCTCGCCGGTCACCGGCATCCGGACTCCGACGGCGACGTGACCGCCGGTCTGGGCCAGTACGACGGCCTCGGCGCCGTCCTCCTCGAAGCGCGTCAGGGCCACGAGCGCCCCGTCCAGCACGGCCGACGCCTCGGCGGTGACGGTTCCGAACACCTCCTCGGGCGGGCTGCCCGCGGCGGCGACCGCGGCGATCCGCCGCAGGGCGGACTGGCCGATGGCCGAGCGGCGCATGTCCAGTACCGCCCGTACGAAGGCGACGGTCGACCGCAGCAGGCGGCGGTAGGCCGGGCAACGGAGACGGTCGGGAGCCATCGGCCTCACCCGACGGGCAGTGTGGCGCGGACGGTGGTGCCCTCCCCCGCCGGGCTTCTGATCGACAGAACTCCTCCGGCGGCGTCGACGCGGTCGACCAGGCCGGTCAGCCCGCTCCCCCGGGCCGGGTCCGCACCCCCCACGCCGTCGTCACGAATCTGGACGACGAGCGTGTCCCCCTCGAGCTCGACGTGCAGGCTCACCTCCCGGGCCTGCGAGTGCTTGACCGCGTTCGTCAACGCCTCGGCGACGACGAAATAGGCGGTGGTCTCCGTGGACGTGGGGAGCCGCGGCGCCGTGATGTGCACGTCGACCGGCAGCGCGAGGTCATCGATCAGCGACTCCAGTCCGACGCGCAGGCCGCCGTGGGTGAGCGACGTGGGCAGGATGCCGCGGACGAGGTCACGGAGCTCGCTGCTCGCCCGTTCGACGTTGGTCAGGGCCTCGCCGATCAGTCCGGCCGCCGCGGATCCGGCGTCGACCACGGTGCGCGCCACCTTGAGCGCGATGAGGGCGTGCACCAGTCGCTGCTGCGCGCCGTCGTGCACATCGCGCTGCAGGCGCCGCCGGGACTCGTCGGCCGTGGCGACGACGCGCGCCCGCGAGGCAATGAGCCTCGCGTTCATCTCGGCGTTGGCGATCGCGACGGCGGCCAGCTCGGCGAACTGTGCGAGGCGGACCTCGGTGTCGGCCGGGAGGGGCGGCCCGGAGCTGCTGGTCGTGAGCGTCGCCCATACGCGGCCCTCGACGGTGATCGGCACGGCCGCACCGCACGTCACGCCCAGCTCCCGGGCGACATCGGCCAGCGGTGTGCTCTCGTAGGTGTGCACGTGGGCCGACCGGCCGGTGCGAAACACCTCGCCGATTGCCGAGCCCGCCGTGAACGGCACGTGCAGCCCCTGGGGCGCCGGGGAATTGCACGTCGCGACGACGGCGGCCCCGGTGTCGTCGTAGCGCATCAGCGCCACGGGGAGGTCGCCGAGCAGGGCCGACGCCTCGGTCGAGACGGTGACGAAGACCTCGTCCGGAGTGGCGCCGCGGGCCACGAGCTCGGCCACCCGGCGTAGCGCAGCCTGCTCGTCGGCCAGCGCCATGAGCTCGGTCCGGGCGTGGCTGCCTCCGACCGCCGCCGCGACGAGCCGGGCGAACGCGTTGAGCCGGTCGTCGGTCTCACGCGGCAACGGCCCGGTGGGCGAGGTCGCGGTCAACATCCCCCACACCGTGCCCCCCAGCGCGACGGGGGCGGCCACCGCCGCGGCCAGGCCGTAGCTCCGGGCGAGCTCGGCGTCCCGCTCCGCGGTGTAGTCGTCGACGCGGACGACCGCCGCCCCGCGCAGCACGCGGTCGGGCAGCGTGTCCTGCTCGAACGTGATGTGGTCCCCCACCGCGGCGGGCCCGTCGTGCGACGCGACGACGACGAGCTCCCGGTCCCCGTTGAAGCGGACGAGCGTCATCGCCCTACCCTCGAGCATGCGGGACGCCTCCCTCGCCGCCGCGCCGAAGACCTCTGCCGACGACGCGGCCCCCGCCACCAGTTCGGCCACCCGCAGCAACGCCGCATGCTCGGCGGCCAGTTCTGTCAACATGTCGGTAGCGGGCGCCGCGCCCGAACCCGGTGGCACGCGCGGCCCCCCGTCCCGGTTCATCGTCGACTGGCGTCGGCGCGCAGGTAGGTGAGGACGGCGTGCACCCGGCGGTGCTCGGAGACCGCCGGCGGGATGGGCAGCTTGCGGAAGATCGCCGTCACGTGCTTCTCGACGGAGGCCTGACTGGTGAGCAGGCTCAGAGCTATACCCTGGTTGGACTTCCCCTCGGCCATCTCGGCGAGAACGGCCCGCTCGCGGGGCGTCAGCAGGTGCAACGGGTCGCGCATCGCGTGGCGGCCGAGCATGAGGGCGACCACCTCGGGATCCAGCGCGGTGCCCCCGGCGGCGACCCGGGTGATCGCGTCGACGAACGTCGCGATGTCACCGACCCGCTCCTTGAGCAGGTAGCCCACCCCGGCGGGCCGGTCACCGACGAGCTGCATCACGTAGGCGGGCTCGCAGAACTGGGACAGGATCAGCACCCCGGTCCGGGGCTCGCGGCGTCGCACCTCCTGCGCGGCCCGCAGGCCGTCGTCGGTGCGGTCCGGAGGCATCTGCACGTCGGCGACGACGACGTCGGGGCGGTAGGCCAGCGTGCGGCGCAACAGGTCGTCGGCATCACCGCAGCTGGCGACCACCGTGAGCCCGGCGTCGGTGAGGATCCGCACGAGGCCCTCGCGGAGCAGGACGTCGTCCTCCCCGACGGTCACCCGGAGGGGGCGGTCCGCGTCACCCGGTGCCATCGATACCTCCCGCGAGCAGCCGTTGCAGAGCCGGGGTCGACAGCTCGTCCTTCGGGAGGAAGGCGATCGCCCCGGCACGTCGGGCGGCCGCCACGTTCGCGCGGTCGGCGTCGGACGAGAAGATCACGACGCGCGGCGCCCACGGCCGGCCACGGAGCTCGCGCGTCAGGGCGAACCCGTCACCGTCGGGCAGGCCGATGTCGACCAGCACGGTATGGGGACGCAGCGTCTCGGCGCTGCTCAGGGCCTCGGCGACCGAGCCGGCCTCGCCGATCACTGTGTGGCCCCAGCTCCGCAGGATGCGCACGACCAGCCCCCGGACAGCTACGTCGTCGTCCACGACCAGGATCGAGCCACTCACCGGACGACTGTCCCAGCATGGCACCACTTAGGGCGGTAGGGCTACCCGGAAACTAGGCGGTGCTGTCCAGTGCCGTGTCAGGGGCGATCCAGCCGGCCGTTCCGCCGTCGAGGGCCAGCATGGCGCTGCTCAACGCCGCGCGGGAACCGACCCCGAGTTTGGGGAACGCCTGGTAGAGGCGGGCGGCCACGGTGTGGTGGGACACCTTGAGCCGTTGTGCGATCTGCTTGTTCGTCAGCCCGGCGGCGGCCATGACGGCAGTGGCCCGCTCGTCGGGCGTGAGGGCCGCGACCGCTCCCGGCTCGACCGGGCGCCCGATCGTCACGCCGGTAGCGCGGAGCTCGTGCCGCGCCCGCGCCGACCAGGGATGTGCCGAGAGCCGCAGGAACGTGTCCAGCGCGGCACCGAGAAGCACCCGGGAGGACCCCACGCGGCGTTGCCTTCGCAGGTACTCACCGTAGGCCAGCTGGATGCGGGCCTGGTCGAACGGCCACCGTTGCGCGTCCGGGGCACCGAGGGCCTCCTCGAACCACGCCTCCGCCACGTCGGGCTCGGCGACCAGCGCGGCCGCCGCGGCGGTGAGCATGGCGAAGCGCGTGGACACCGCGTGCACGGGCGCGCTGCGCATGGCCTGCACGTGCCGGCGCGCCTCCTGCCGCCGGCCGAGCCGCACCGCGGCCTCGACGAGGTCCATCGACACCCGCAGCGCGGCGGTACCGCCCGCGTCGAGCCGCCCGGGAACGGTCACGGCGGTGGCGTGCCGGCACGCGGTCTCGGCGTCACCGCGCCCCAGCGCGGCCAGGGCCAGCACCCGCTGGCCCTCGGCGACGACGGTCCGGAGGTCCCGGGGCGCAGCCCAACCGACCACGGCGTCGACCAGCGCGCGGGTCCGCACCTCGTCCCCGCGGGCCGCCGCGACCAGGGCCTGGGCCAGTCGCAGCGGCGCGGCGGCGAGGGGGTGGCCCGGCCCGGAGCGGTCGATCCACTCCTCCGCGAGCTCGCCGGCCTCGTCCCAGCGTCCCGTCGCGACGTCACCGGCGCAGAGCAGGGCCGACGCCGCCATCTCGGCGGTGCCGGCGGGCGCGCCGTCGAGGGTCCGGCGCAGGGGCTCGCGGCACTCCACGACCCGGTCGACGGCGAGGCCCAGCGCGGCGACCCGCACGACGGTGAGCGGATCGGACTCTCCGACCAGGCCGCGGATCGCGCCGTCGAGCCACGCCGCCTCCCTCGGGGATACGCGAGCCGGATCGGCGAGCACGCTCACGCGCATCTGCAGTATCGCCGTCCGGTCGGTGACGTCGTGGCCGACCGACTCGCGGACGGACGCCCAGAGGTCCGGCCTCCCGGCCCAGGCCGCCGCGTCGACGAGCACGTGCTGCCCCTCCGCCGGTACCGGGCCGGGACGGCCGAGGCCGCGCCGGCCGGACAGGGCCGCGACGAGGAGGCGGTGGGCGCCGGCCGCCTCACCGCTGCCGTGGAGCAGGCAGTACGCCTGCGCGGTGGTCGCCGACAGCGAGTCGTGGCCCGGGTCCGCCCGCCTGGCGGCGGCCAGCAGGCGCGGCGCGGCCACCAGGTCGCCGGTGCCGCACGCGGCGACGTGGGCGGCGTCGGCCAGGCGCAGGCCGCGACGCCGCCCGCCGGGGCTGAGCTCCGCGGCCTGCACCAGCATCGCGACGGCCCCGGCGGCGTCACCCCGGCGCAGGCCACGCCAGGCCGCACGCTGCAGCAGCTGGGCCAGCCTCTCGTCCGGGGCCACCGTGGCGGCGGCGAGATGCCGGAGGTGCCGTTCCGGCCGGTCGACGAGCAGTCGCGCGACCGTGCGGTGGGCCACGCGGCGCTCGTCCGCGGTGGCGAGCTGGTGCACGGTCGAGCGCATCAGCGGGTGTCGGAAGCGGATGGTTCCCGAACGCCGGTCGACCTCCAGGAGCCCGGCGCGCTCCGCGGGCTCCAGAGCGTCGTGGATCGTCCTGGGCAGCAGCGGGCCGAGGTCGTCGCCGAGGGCGGCGACCAGGAGCGCCCGCCGGGTCGCGGCGGCCAGCACCCGGACCCGTGATGCGAACCGCTCCAGCTGGCACGGGCCCAGTGCGACGACGGCGGGCCCGAGCGGCGCGCCGAACCGCTCGTCCCGGGCCGCCGCGGCGGCCAGCTCCTGCAGCGCCAGCGGATTTCCCGCTGCCTCGGCCAGCACCCGGCGAGCGAGGTGCGCAGAAAGGCCGGGGACGCGGTTGCGGACCAGGCAGGCGGCGGCGTCGCCGTCCAGGGGCGGAACCGGCAGCTGCGCGAAGCCGGCCGGAACGGCCGCCCCGGCGTCCTCGGTACGCACGGCCGCGAGGAGCCCGACCCGGCTGCCGGCCAGCCGGCGCGCGACGAAGCCCCATGTCGCCGCGCTGTCCCGGTCGAGGTCCTGCAGGTCGTCGATCACGACCAGCAGCGCCTGCTCGCGCCCGGCGGCCCGCAGTGAGGCGAGTGTCGCGGCGCGGTCCTCGCGGTGATCCCGCGGCCCGGACAGCGTGACACCTCCGATCCGCAGCAGCGCGACGCCGCGGCGGCGCGCCCGACCCGCCACGGCGTCGAGCAACGCGGTCCTGCCCACACCGGCCTCGCCGGTCAGCACCACGGCGCCACCCCGCGTCCCGGCGTCCTCGACGAAGGCGTCCAGGGCGCCCAGCTCGGCCGCTCGCCCGACGAGCTCGCGGTCGTCGACGGGCCGGACTCGTGCAGGAACGCGGCGGTGATCAGCGGCGGGGGAGTCGGCCGTCAGCGCCACGTCCATCGGTGCCCTGTCCATCAGCGCGCTGTTCATCGGTGTGCGCCCTCGCCGTACGTCGTCGGGATGGTGTTCCCGAGCGTGTCCGCCGCCGGGTGCACGGTCGGTAGGGCGGACTGGAGGGTTGGTGCAGCCGACCCGACCCGCATGGTGGGGTTGACCGGAGCGTCGAGGCGACGGCGGTGCCGCCGTCAGCCGCGGTTCACCCCGCGCAGCGCCTCCCCGAGCGCGGCCCGGGACGTCACACCCAGCTTCTGGAACACCCGGCTCAGGTGTGAACCGACGGTCCGGGGCGACAGGCCGAGCCGCTCGGCGATCTGACGGTTCGTCGCACCCGTCGCGGCGAGACCGGCGACCGTGCGCTCCTGGTGGCTGAGCGCCGTCGGGGCGGTGCCCCGGGTCATGCCGTGTCCCGCGGCGCGCAGCTCCGACTCCGCCCGCGCGATCCACGGGTCCGCGCCGAGGAGGCGGAACGTCGCGAGCGAGGTCGTGAGCTGAAGCCGCGCGGCGAGCGTCGCCCGCGACCGGCGCAGGTGCTCGCCATAGGCCAGACGCACCCGCGCGACGTCGAACGGCCACGCCTGCGCCCCCGGCACCGCCACTGCCTCCTCGTAGCGCGACCGTGCCCGGTCGCCTTGCTCTGCGAGAGCGGCGGCGCCTGCGACGACCAGCGCCGTCCGGCCCGAGACAGCGGCGACCCCTGCGTCCTGAGCCGCCCGGACGTGGGCCGCCGCCTCCTCGTGGCGCCCCGTCCGTACCGCCGCCTCGACGAGGTCCATCACCAGCAGACGGCCGGGACCGTGCGGCTCGACGACTCCGGGGCGGCTGACCGTGCACGCGTGGTGATACGCCGTCTCGACGTCACCCTGGCCCAGCGCGGCGAGAACCTGTGCATGGACCGCATGGCGGTGCACGAGCCGGGCATCCCGGGGCGCGGCCCAGCCGATCATCGCGCTGGTGTGCTCGCGGTGGGCGACCTCGTCCCCGCGGCACGCGGCGACCAGCGCAGGCCCCGCCCTGGCCAACATCGCCAGGGCCCCGCGGGAGGCGCACAGCACCTGCGCCTGCTCGGCCAGCCAGCACGCCTCGTCCCACCG
>JBBQEF010000297.1:0-6971 GCA_038320445.1 Mycobacteriales bacterium | reverse complement strand
GCACCCCAGACGGCATCCGCACCGGAAACGCTCGCATCCCTGACTCCCTCGTCGATCTCGACCGCCACAACGACGACGACCACTCGACCGACACGGGGAGAGAACACGTTGCCCACCGCAAGGATGAATGCCTTAAGCCACAGCCAGCCACACCTCGCCGGACCCGGAGGGAACCAGGGAACTGAGACGCAGGTAGTGGCCTGTATGGCCTATCCCTGCGAGAACCCATCCGGGGAGACCCGCCCGGTTATCGTCGCCGTATGCCCGGCCCGCGTGTGGTCTTGATCGGCGGGACCTCGAATGTGGGGAAGTCGACCGTGGCCTGCGCGGTGGCGGCCAGCCTCGGATTCGAGACTCTGTCCACCGACGGGCTGGCACGACACCCGGGACGGCCCTGGCGGACACCGGAGCGAGAAGTGCCCGCCAACGTCGTCGAGCACTACGGGTCGCTGACGGTCGACGAGCTGATCAGGTCCGTTCTTGACCACTACCGAGGGATGTGGCCGTCCATCGAGCAACTCATCACCACCCGCGCCGCCCAGGACGGGGCCTCGGCTGGCCTGGTCATGGAGGGGTCGGCACTGTGGCCCGAGTTCGTCGCTCAGCTGACGGTGCCACACACGGCCGCCGTGTGGCTGACAGCCGATCCGGCCGTCATCCGCGCCCGCGTGTGTCAGGCCGGCGGCTACGCAGAAGCGACGAACACGGAACAGCATCTGATGGACAAGTTCCTGGCTCGCACCGAGCGCTACCAAACGCTCATGGTGCACGCCGTTGACAGACTCGATCTGGATCGCCTTCATACAGGACATGATTGGTCCGTCCAGAAGCTCACCGCCGCTGTGCTTGCAGCCGTCCACGCGCCCGACGCACTCGAACGACTGCGCGACCGGAAATGAGCAGCCTGACGATGGCATGCGGACCACGCCAACTACCTTCGCCAGAACCACGCCACATAGCCCTGCACGTCACAACGTCATGTCCGAGCGCGCCTGTCGCGGGTGTCCCGGTGGGGGTTCCCTCCGTGGGACGGTGACGGAACAACGTGGGCCAGTTTGAGGCAGAGCGGCGGCTCGGCCGCGACGGGCTGTCGAGGTTGGTCAGGCTGGTCACAGTGCCGATTCGGTGATCGACAGCAGGCCCGAGGCGAGGCTCTGGCTGTCGTTGGCGTCACCGATCCAGCTGACGTGGCCGTCTGGTCGGACCAGCAGCGCCGTCCCGGCCGGGCGGTGCAGGGCGCTCAGGACCTGGTTCTGCGCCGGGAGCCGGTGTCGGACGACGGGCAGGCCGTGATCGACGACCACGTGCAGGAGTTGGTCGAGCGGCTGATCGCCCAGCCCGATCAGGACGAACCGGTCCGGCCGGAGGAGGTCGTGACTGGTGACCCCGTTGGTCGCGATGGCGAGGGGCAGCCGGTCGCCGACAGCGAGGCCGTCGGAGCCGCGCCCTGTCCGGTACGTCGCGCCGATCTGGGAGAGCAGCTCGAATGCGAGGCGCCGCCCTCGGTCGGTCATGTTCAGTATGCCCGGTATGGCCGGCATCAGGACGGACCGCAGCGCTCCAAGGACCGGCCCGCTGCCGGCCTGGAGGGTGAATGCCCGGTCACTGGTACGAAGGACGTGCTGGGCGACGCCGCGCCGCTCGTGGGAGTAGGTGTCGAGGAGGTGGTGCGCGCTGTCGGGCGCGCGGCGCAGCGCCAGGCCGAGCCGCCACCCGAGGTCGACGGCGTCGCCGATGCCGGTGTTCATGCCCAGGCCGCCGGCCGGGGAGTGGATGTGTGCGGCGTCGCCGGCCAGGAGCACTCGCCCGGCGCGGTAGGTGTCGACGACGCGGTGATGGCTGCGGAACAGGGTGGCCCACTCGACGTCGACGATGTCGTGCTCAATCCGGAGACCGGCCAGCATCGACCGGACCTGCGCGATGTCGAGCACGGGTCCGCCCGTGGGACCGGCGTCACGTCCGAGGGAGCGCTGGACGTCGGCGGGGACGGTGCCCACGACCCGCCAACGGTCGTCGCCCGGAAGGGGCAACAGGGCGAAGGTCCGGCCGATCGTGACCGAGAGGTGGCCCCGCCGCCGCGACAGCGGGGTGCGCATGGCCAGGTCGCCGGTGAAGATAGCGGTCTCGTAGGTGTCGCCGACCAGTTCCAGGGCGACCTGCTCCCGGACGGTGCTGGCCGCTCCGTCGGCACCGACGACCCACCCGGCGTCGATCCGGTGCTCCGCCGCGCCCGGTGTTCGCAGGGTCGTGCGGACACTGTCCCCGGTTTGCTCGACCGTGCCGACACGGGAACTCCACCGCACTGGTACCGCGAGCTGCTCCGCGCGGTCGAGCAGCAGGTGCTGCAGCTTGGCCTGTTCGAGGATGAGCCCCTCGGGAAAGCTGGTCCGGCCGCGCCCGTCGTAGGGAATGCTGCCGTGAGGGGTTGCCCCCCGGTGCACCTGGACGCAGTCCATCAGGACTCCTTGTGCGCGGGCCTGTTCGGCGACGCCGATCCCGTGCAGCAGCTCGGTCGTGCGCGGATGGATCCACACGGCCCGGGACGCGCCGATCGGGGCCGGGTCGCGATCCACCACGACGACCTGGGCACCCCACATCCTCAGGACGATGGCGGTCGACAGGCCCACCGGCCCGGCGCCGACGACGAGCACGTCGGTCCGCTCCGGCGGTCGCTCGCTGAGGTCATTCATGATTTATCCTTCCAGCACAAGACTGTTTCGTATCATAACGCTACAGTACAGTCCTGCTTCGACAGCACGGCGAAAGGGTGATGCAGCAACCATGGCCACACACCCCTCGTCCCTCCCCAGCGATCCACGGGTGGAGCGCAGCCGGGCCCGCGTGCTGGCGACCGCCGCCGATCTGCTGCGCACCGGCGGCGTCCGCGCGGTCACGATCGAGGCGGTGGTGGTCGCGTCGGGCGTCGCCCGATCGACCATCTACCGGCACTGGAGCAGCAGGGCCGAGGTCGTCTCCGCGGCGATGGAGACGCTGCTCCCCGCCGCCGTCCCGTCCCGCGCAGATCCAGGAGCCGGTCCGCCGGACGAGGGCGCCGTCCACGACCGGCTGTACGACGCACTGGCGCTCTTCGTCGGGCCGAACCGGGCGGGGGAGTCGGCCGGCCTGGTGCCGATGTTGCTGGTGGAGGCGGACCGGGACCCGGAGCTGTCCGGCTTCCGCGAGCAGTTGCTGCACCGGATGACCGGCGGCGTGATCGACGCCCTGCGGCTGGCGGTGGCCGCCGGAGAACTCGCAGCTGACCTCGACATCGGTGACGGCGTCGCTTGGCTGGTCGGGCCGGTGATCATGCGCCGCTTCGTCGGCCCCGCCGGTGCCGACGCCGCGTTCGTCCACCGGACCGTTGAGGCGTTCCTGCGTGCGAACACCGCGCCCTCGTAGCCTGTTTAGCGGACTCCTCAGGGTCGTTGACCAGTCCGTAAGCGGAACCTGCTGATGGGCGACGGCAGCCCGTCCTGGGCGTCCGCAGTGATCCGCTTCGGCGGCGAGCCCGTCGGGTCGGGCTCGACCGGGAAGCTGATCGTCCCGCCTCGGTTGCACACCGATCGAGCAGATACCCAGCACGGGGGCAGCCGAACCTGACGCCAGAAGCACACTGCGTTTCGCCCTCTTTGGGTAGCGACGCGGCCCGACACGCATCCACGGCCGGTCTGTCACGGCTGGGGGTGTCGTCTCGCCCGGGACGCTGCGACCACGCTGGCGGCAGCAGAGAACGCCGGCGCGTCGGCCACCTGCCCGAGTCGGGCCAACCCGACGCCGCCCCGTTGGGCGAGAGTGAAGAACCGCTCACTGCCCCATGAGGAGAGCTGCCACGCGTTCGGCATGGGCGTCGGCGTGCTGTGGGGAGGCCGTGTCGGCACCCAAAACTGCTTCCGCGAGCGGGGCCAGGGCAAAGGGAAGGGCGGTGGACACGACCAGCAGCAGGAAGAACTCGTCGCGGTCGTGGCTCAGAAGCCCACCGCCGGCATGAAGGCGTTCCAGGAGCGGATCGGAAAGCTGCCGCAGCGGCCGGACCCGGCTCAGGACGAGACGTAGACGCTCACCGCCTTCGGCGCCCTCGTGCACGAGAAGCCGAGTGATCTGCGGGTACTGGTGAGAGGCGAGAACCAGTGCGCGGACCACTTCCCGCACCGCGTCGTGGAGTTCGCCGTGCACAACGATGTCGATGATGGTGCCTAGGTCGTCGGGCAACGCGGCGCGAAAACGCGCGTCGGCCTCGTCGAGGACCGCCCGCCAGACGCCGTCCTTGGAGCCGAAGTGGTGCCGTAACAGCCCGTGCGTGGTGCCGGCCCGCTCGGCGATGTCCCGCACGCTGACACCCGGATAGCCGCGCTCGGCGAACAGGGCGAGGGCGGCGTCGACGATCGCGTGGCGGGTGCTGTCGGCGACGTCGGCGGCCTGACGACCCCGGCGCGGAGCCGCAGTGGTCTCGGGTGTGTGCGCGGGCGGCGCGACGTCAACAGGTGCGCGACGACTACTTGACTTCATGCTGTCCGATCGTATCGTATGTTTTAGCTGTCCAATCGGAGAGCAAAACAGAGGTGGGGGCGGCGATGTTCTGTGATGTGCTGGTCGTGGGCGCCGGGCCGACCGGGTTGATGGCGGCCGCGGTGCTCGCTGAGGCCGGGGCGGACGTGCGGGTCATCGACCAGGGTGACGGCTTCGGCGAGGAGTCGCGGGCGGCGATCGTGCATGTTCGAACGTTGGAGACCTGGGATGCCCTCGGCGTCACCGTCGCTGCCCTCGCCGAGGGTGTCGCGGTGCGCGATGTCCGCGTGTCGGCGGGCGGCCGTGTCCTCGCGAGGTTCTCGCTGGCGGGACGGGGCACGGGCGTCGAGGAGAGCGCCTATGACCACGCGTTGGCGCTCCCGCAGAGCCGTACCGAGCGTCTGCTCGGGGACGCGCTCCGCGTTCGCGGCGGCGCGGTGATGTGGGGGTGCACACTGATCGGGCTGGAACAGCCCGGCGCCACCGTGCGTGCCGTGGTGCGCGGGCCCGACGGGTCCCTCCGCGAGATCGAGGCCCGGTACGTCGTCGGAGCGGACGGCGCCCGAAGCGCTGTGCGGCACGCGGTCGGTATCGAGTTCGAGGGCAGCACCTATGCGCCCACCGCGTTCCTTGCCGATGTCGGCCTGGACCCCGAGCCGCCCGGGGACGAGCTGCAGCTCAACCTGGCCCGCGGAGGATTCGTGGGAGCGCTGCGGATCGGGCCGGGCCGGTTCCGGCTCTTCGGCGCACTGTCACCGTCCTACATCGCCCGCTTCCACCGGTCGAGCGAGGGCGCACCCGTGGCGACGGCCGACCTGCAATGCTGGTTCGACGAGTACTTCAAGATCCGAGCACAGGTGACCGATGTCGGGTGGACCTCGACCTACCGGGTGCACCAGCGCATCGCCAGCCGCTTCCGCAGCGGACGAGTCTTCCTCGCCGGCGACGCCGCCCACGTGCACGCCCCGGCCGGCGGACAAGGCATGAACCTCGGCATCGGCGACGCCATGAACCTCGGATGGAAGCTGGCTGCCGTCAACGCCGGAACGGCCCGCCCAGAACTGCTCGACAGCTATGAACCCGAACGCAGGGCCGCCGCACAGACCATCCTGCGCAGCTCTGACCGGGGTTTCGCGCTCGAGGCCAGCGAGAACCGGATGCTCGATCTGGCCAACCGCAGCGTGCTGCCGATGGTGATCGGCGCGCTGGGTCGGCTGCCCGCCGTCCGCCGCATGATCTTCCGGTTGTTCTCCCAGACCTGGATCACCTACCGCACCAGCGCCGCCGTCCAGCAGTCGATACCAGACCCCCACGGCGTGCAGGCCGGTGACCGCATCCCACCCGCCCTGTTCCACGACACCGGGGCCACCGGCATCCACCACCGGATCCTGTTCCTGACCCACCGGCACGGACGAGCGGCACTGGCCGAGGACCTGGAACGACTGCTCGCGCCATTCCTCCCCGACGCCCCCATCATCTCGATCGACCCGAACGAGTCTGGCGCTGGACGCCTGTTCTCGGCCGGGCATCCCCGCGTCGTCCTCGTCCGCCCCGACGGGCACGCCGGATACGTCGGGCCAGCTGAGGACCTCCACCCCCTGCAGGCCTACCTGCAGCGCTGGTACAACTCCGACGCTGTGTCTGTCGACGGTGGGTCTGTCAACTTTTCGGTGTAACTGATTTTGGTTGATCTACTTGCGTCCGGTTGAGAGCCGGCCGTCGAAGGCCATGTCGAAGGCGTTGAGCGCGGGCTTCCACCGCATCGACCAGCGGCGTTGCCCGGCCCCGGTCGGGTCGAGGCTCATGATCGCCATGTAGACGCACTTGAGCGCCGCCTGCTCGTTGGGGAAGTGCCCGCGGGCCTTCACCGCCCGCCGGATCCGGGCGTTGACCGACTCGATCGCGTTGGTCGTGCAGATGATCTTCCGGATCTCCACGTCGAACGACAGGAACGGCACGAACTCCGCCCACGCGTTCTCCCACAACCGCACGATCGCCGGGTAACGCTCACCCCAGGTGTCGCAGAACTCCAGGAACCGCTCCATCGCCGCAGCCTCGGTCGGCGCGGTGTAGACCGGCCGGAGCGCCTTGGCGATGGCGTCGAAGTGCTGCCGGCCGGCGTAGCGGAAGCTGTTACGCAGCAGGTGCACCTTATGCCGATATCGGCATAAGGTGCATTACCCCGACACCGTCGTTATGCCGATGCCGGGCGGCCCGGCGCTGGCGGGCGGGGGTGCCCGGGTCTGGGATATCGGCATAACCGAGCGCGCTGCGGGGTGACGCTGTCCTCTCCGACGACCGGAGAGGACAGCGAGCATGGATGTTCTGTATGGGGTCCGCATGACGGGCCCGCTGGCGCCGCACGCAACGGGGCTGGCCGGTGAACTGGCCCGGCTGGGCTTCACGGAGATGTCAGCGCGGGCCCAGCTGGGGCTGGCCGCGCACCTGAGTCGGTGGCTTGCGGC
>JBBQEF010000296.1:0-6983 GCA_038320445.1 Mycobacteriales bacterium | reverse complement strand
CGGGCGAGGTGTGCTCCGCCCCGCCGGCCGCGGGGCGCCGGCGGGCCCGGTCGGCGAGCGACCGCAGCGAGCACGGCCACGGCGTGGACAGCGCCCCCGTGCCCGCGCTCGTGCAGGCCCGGCAGCGGAAGTCGGGATCGGGAACGTGCTCGGTGAGGATCCGGAACCACACCTCGACCATCGGAGCCAGGGCGGCGGCGGCGGTGGTGTCGCCGCCCTGGTCGATCGCGGGATCGGGCTGGGAGTGATTCATCGTGGCAGGCACGCGAACCTACAGGGGGTACGCGAGGGCTAGCGGACGGTGATCCGGACCGAGTCGATCGCGGGGGTCTGGTTCGCCCGCGTCATCATCGGCACCCGGTGGGAACCGTCGCCCGCCCACACGGTGCACTGTGCCTCGCCCCTGGGCAGACCGGCCGGCACGGTCACCACCACGGTGTCGGGGGTGGCCCCACCACCGTTGTCCTGCGTGGCCAGGAAGAAGGCCGGCACCGGCGCGGCGTCGGGAGCCTCGTTGGTGTTGGGCAGGATCCGGCAGGCCGTGTGGAAGTGCCCGCGCTGCAGGCCGTTCTGATCGAGGAACGAGCTCTCGAGGTAGTAGCCACCCGCCGCCGCGCCGAGGAACCGGTCGCGCACCAGGTTGCGGGTGCTCACCGAGATGGAGAAGGGCGTGTTCGCCCGCGCGAACCGCGGTGCCCTGGTGATCAGGAGCGACGGGTTCTTGTCCACCGCGGAGACCTCACCGAACGCCGTCGAGACGCACGCCGGGGAGATCTGGAAGCCGGTGTGGGGCTGGAGCTTGCTCGTGGTGCAGTCCCGGCCGAGCACGTCGAGGCCGTTGTTGATCGTCGGCGGTGCCGGCGCTGTGGTGGGCGCGAGGGTCGCGTTCGGGTCGGTCGTCGCCGCCGCCGGGTCGGTCGTCGCCGCCGGATCGGCCGGAGCCGTGGTGGCAGCGGCCGGGTCGGTGGTCGCCGCGGCCGGGTCGGTGGTCGCCGCGGCCGGGGCCGTGGTCACGCCACCGGCGGCCGGGGCGGTCGTGGCGGCCGGCTTGGTCGTCCGCGGACGATGGTGGTCGTCGCCGCCGTAGCTCCCGTTCGTCGCGGTCGGACGCACCGACGGGCTCGCCGCGGCGACGTCGCAGGCGGCGGGCGCCAGGCAGACCAGGAACGCGGTGGCGGCGATGGCCATCCGGCGGCCGGTGCCCCGGAACAGTGGTTCCGGGGTCGGGAAGTCCGGTTGGGTGGCGGGTTCGGTGGACATGGGGGGAGCTCCGTTCGGGGGGTTCGGCGGGCCCTGGGGAGGCCTGCCGCGGGTGACCGGCGAGGACAGCTGGGGAGCTAGTGCCGGACGGAATGGCGGGGCCCGGTGGTGTCACCGGGGGCGGGCGTGGTGCGTCGGCGGGACCCGGTGGTCTCGCCGGGGGCAGGGGTCTGGCGACGGGCGGCGGTCGTCTCGCCGAGTGCGGGACGCCGGTAGGGCCCGGACACGTCGCTGGGTGCCGGGCGACGGAACGAGCCGGACACGTCGCTGGGTGCCGGGCGACGGAACGAGCCGGACACGTCGCTGGGCGCCGGGCGACGGAACGAGCCGGACACGTCACCCGGGGTGGGCCGGCTGTACGGCATGGAGATGTCGTCCGCCGCGACGATGCGGTGCGGCCCGGAGATGTCACCCACCATGGCGCTCGATCCGCCGGGGCGGTACGGGCCGGACGCCTCACCCGGGGCGGAACGGGGACCGGGCAGGGCCAACGCGACCACGGGCGCAGGCGCTGCAGCGGGTGGAGCCTTGCTCCGGGCCGGTGCCGGCCGGGGCGCCGCGACCCGGCGCGGCTTCGCCGAGCTGCGGCTGCGCATGGCCGCGATGAGCGCGACGGCAGCGATCAGAGCCCCGAGGAAGACCAGCAGCGGCATCACGAGGTCCGACCAGCCGGTGCCGCCCGAGAACAGGCCGGGCGACGGCGCGGCGGGCAGCTTCGCGTAGTCCACGAGCCCGCTGCCTTCGAGGTAACCGATGTGGCGGGTGACGTAGGTGTTGCCCGTGGTCGCGAAGTCGCGGATCAGGGAGTTTCGAGTGCTGACGCGCACCTGGGCGATGAGCGGCAGCACGATGCCGTGTGCCTCGCGCAGTCGCTGCACGAACACGCGGTCGTAGTCCGACCCGGTCTGTGCCGAGATCTCGGCCATCCAACCCTGCTGCTGGGCACTGGGGGTGGTGGGCAGCAGCACGCCGAGCTTGTCGGCGGTCTCCCGCACGGCCGCGTCGAGAGTGCCGTGCTCCTCGGCGAGGTGCCGGCCGACCTCACGGATCTCGGGCGAGCTCGCCATCTGCTCGGCCTGCTGGCCGGTGGGCTGCTCCCAGAGCCCGGCCTGGCGCACCTTGGCGAGCAGGTCGCGGTCGGCGGGGCCGACCGGGCCCCACTGGGTCTGGGTCCAGCCGCCCGTGCCCGGGGCGCTCGACGACCAGGATTGGAACACCGACAACGCGACGGCGACGAGTACGGCGGCGAGCACCGAGTAACGCAGGAACCGGGGAATCCGGCGGAGCATGGAGTGGCCTTTCAGACGAAGTCGAACAGCTCGGTGCGGATGCGGGCCGGGGAGACGTCCAGGACGTCGAGCACGTCCAGCGCGTCGTCAACGAGCCCTGGCGGCCCGCAGAGGAAGAAGTCGAGCGTGTCGGAACAGTCGACGCTGTCGATCACCATGGCCAGCAGGCCGACGGTGAGGTCACCGGTGTGACCGTCCCAGCCGTCGCGCGGCCGGCGCAGCACCTCGGTCACCGCCAGGTCGATGCTGTGGCGCAGGAAGCCCAGCTCCTCGCGGAACAGCAGGTCCTCGGGGGAACCGGCCACCACGACGAGGCGGTACGGACGGCGGTCGCCGCGGTCGGCGGCCGTGCGGAGGATGCTCATCATCGGCGTGATGCCCACCCCGCCTGCGATGAGCACGAACCCGTCGCAGGTGCCGATGTCGCTGGTGAACGCGCCGTGTGGGCCGTCGACCCAGATGGGGCTGCCCGGCGGGAGGCTGCGGATGGCCCTGGTGAAGCTGCCGGCGTGACGGATCGTGAACTCGGTGTGGTCGAGGTGGGCGCTCGACGCGATGGTGAACGGGTGCTCCTCGGCGACCGGTGATCGGGCCAGGCGGATCCAGGCGAACTGGCCCGGCGCGAACGACCAGTTCGCGAGGTCCGGCCGGCGGCCGCCGAAGTGGCGCGCGCGGGGCCCCAGCACCAGCGTGCTGACCGTGGGGCTCTCGGTGCGCACCTCGTGCACCACGAACTCGGTGGACGGGTCCAGGAAGCCGCGCCACACCCAGCGGTAGGCGGCCACGGCGACGGCGATGAGTGCCAGTACGGCGATCGTGACGGCCATCGAGGCGTACTGCACGGCGTGTCCGAGCCAGTAGACGTGCAGGAACGAGAACACCACCACGGCCCCGCCCAACACGATGTGCGTCCAGCGCCACAGCTCCCACGGCAGCCGCAGCCGCCTGCGGAACAGCGCGCACACGACGAGCGCCGAGATCGCGACGGTGGCGGCGGTCGCGGCCTGGGCCCGGGGAGGAGCGTTCGGGAAGTCGAGCAGCCGCACCGCCGTCGGGTCGGCGGCCACGACACAGGCCAGATGCAGCAGCACCATCGAGGCCGCGCCGACGCCGAGGAAGCGGTGCACCTCGATCACGCCCTCGATGCCGAACGCGTGGTTGACCGACCGCAGCCTGCTGGGCAGCACCGCCGCGCAGATGATCGCGGACAGCGCGAACAGACCGGTGATCACCGCGAGCCGCGACCACATCGGCTCGGCCGGCGCCGTCGCGAGCCACAGCAGCGGCGGGCCGACCATGATGGCCGCGAGCAGCGTGAGCCACACGGAGCGGAGTTGCCTGTCGGTCATGGCGGCAGACGCTATGCAAGGGGCCCACCTGGAGGTTGCGAAACTGAGAGGGCTGTGGGCCGGAAGTCATGTCAGCCGCGACGAACGGCGCCTGATTACTCTGATCGCTCCACAAGTTAGGCCGATCGCCCGGTAACGACTTCAGGGAGCATTGCCAGGGTCACGGTGAGCCCGACGATCGGCCCGCTCGGAGATCCACCGGCGTGTCGTTTCCGGGTCCGACCGTACGGATCGCTCCGGCTGCCGCAACCGGGGTCGACCGGAGGGCGAGCGGTCACGCCCCGCACCTGAGACAGCGTGACAGCATTCGGCGCAGAGGATACGTCCATTCGGACCTGTCCTTCGCCACCCGACCTGCCTGGTGGGCCGCCGACCGCGGCAGATCCTCAGTTTCGCAACCTCCGGGTGGCGGGCGTCCCTACTGTCCTCATCCGGTCCGCGGCCCCGCTCACGCCCCCCGAGGCGGGTCGCGGGCCTGCTCCCGTGCAAGCGCATTCTGAACGTGAACCGAGGACCATCCGATGACCCACCTCACCGCTGCGACCCGTGTCGTGATCGGCGCCGGCGCGGCCCTGCTGCTCGCCGCCTGCAGCACGTCGGCCTACGTACCCGCGAACCAGGCGGCGCCGGTCGGCCCGATCACCGGGTCGAGTGCCCCCGCGGACGCCAACTTCGACGGCACCCTCGCCACCGCCACGACCCCACTCGGCACCGTGGTCACCAGCAACGGCTTCACCCTCTACCGCTTCGACAAGGACGCCGCCAAGCCGTCGAACTCGACCTGTGTCGCCGCGTGTGCGAAGACCTGGCCTCCGGTGCTCGGCGACGGCGTCCCCGCGACCGTGGGCCTGCCCGGCAGCGTGATCGGCACCGTCGGGCGGCCCGACGGCAGCCAGCAGCTGACCCTCGACGGGTGGCCGCTCTACCGCTTCTCCAAGGACGCCGCGCCCGGTGACGTCAAGGGCGAGGGCGTCGGCGGCACGTGGCGGGCGATCGGCGTCGACGGGAAGCCCGTGGGTGGCTCCGCCCGCGCTGCCGATGCCCCCGGACCGGCCGCCACGCGGACCAGCAGCGGCGGGTAGCTCCTCAGGACGGGTGGCGGGCCCGGCTGGGCTGCACCCGCATCGGCTCCCCCGGCATCTTCGGGTACTCCGGGGGGTACGGCAGCTCGCCGCGCGGGTCGGCCGCGTACCACTCCAGCGCGGTCTCGATCCCGCCGGCGTGGGCGTCCATCTCCGCGTGCGGGTCGCCGCGCTCGGCGAGAATCCCCGGCACCGTGCGGACGTCGAAGTCCTCGGGCTCGACGTCGGGCAGGTCGTCCCAGGCCAGCGGCATCGACACGGTGGCCCGGGGCCGCCCGCGCACGGACCAGGCCGAGGCGATCGTGCGGTCGCGAGCGGCCTGGTTGTAGTCGAGGAAGATCCGCTCCCCGCGTTCCTCCTTCCACCAGTCGACGGTGGCCGCACCCGGCAGTCGCTCGCAGACCTTGCGCGCGATGGCGATGACCGCGTGCCGGACGTCCACGAAGTCCCACTCCGGCCGGATCCGTGCGAAGACGTGGATGCCGCGGCCGCCCGAGGTCTTGGGCCAGCCGACCAGCCCCGCCTCCTCGATCACCTCCCGCAGCACGGCCGCCACGGCCTTCGCGTCGGCGAAGTCGGTGCCCGGCTGCGGGTCGAGGTCGACGCGCAGCTCGTCAGGGCGGTCGGTGTCGGCGCGCCGGACCGGCCAGGGGTGGAAGTCGAACGTGCCCATGTTCGCGGCCCAGAGCAGGACTGCGGGCTCGGTGGGGCAGAACGAGTCGGCCTTGCGCCCGCTAGGGAACGTCACCGTGGCCGTCTCGGTGTAGGCGGGTGCCCCCTTGGGCAGGCGCTTGGAGTAGAACGGTTCGCCCTCGACGCCGTCGGGGTAGCGCTTGAGGTTGGTGGGCCGTTCACGCAGCACCCGCAGGAGCGGGTCCACCACCGCGAGGTAGTACTCCACCACCTCGCGCTTGGTGATGCCCGGCTCGGGGAAGTAGATCTTGTCCGGGCTGGTCAGGCGCACCTCGCGGTCGCCGTCGGGGCCCGGGACGGTGAGCAGCACCGCCGCCGCCTTGGTCGCCACGGAGCGCACGGTAGCGGCTATTCTCGATCTCGTGCCCGATCCGGAGCGGTCCCGTCAGTTCGACGACGAGCTCGTCGGCCTGGATCCGCACGACCCCGAGGCCCGCGCGTTCGCCGAACACCTCGACCGCATGCAGCGCCAGCGCCCCGCGTTCACCGTCGAGGGCTACCTGGCCGGGGTCAGTGACTTCGCCGACTCCGCCAACCGCGCCGAGGGCGAGCGCCGATGGGGCGCGGTCCTCGTCGTGCTGCTGCTGCTCGCCGTCGCCGCGTACCTGGTGTGGGACGTGTTCCACTTCGTGGTGTCCACGTGGGCGTAAGAGGTCTGATATCCCGCATCACGAGCGCGCTGGGCGGGAGCGGACCTACTCTGAGAACCATGGACCCCGTCACCGAGACCCCCGCGAAGGTCGTCAAGTCCGATGCCGAGTGGCACGAGCAGCTCACCCCGGCCGAGTACCGGGTGCTGCGCAAGGCCGGCACCGAGGCGCCGTTCGTCGGCGAGTACACCGACACGAAGACCACCGGTGTGTACAAGTGCCGCGCCTGCGGGACGGAGCTGTTCCGCAGCGACACCAAGTTCGACTCGCACTGCGGCTGGCCGTCCTTCTTCACCCCGCTCGCGGGCGACGCCGTCATCGAGAAGACCGACTACTCGATGGGCATGAAGCGCGTCGAGGTCGTGTGCGCCACCTGCCACAGCCACCTCGGGCACGTCTTCGAGGGCGAGGGCTACGGCACGCCCACCGACCTCCGGTACTGCATCAACTCGGTCTCTCTGAAGCTGGTGCCGGGCAGCGCTACCTGATCACCTCGACGGCGCACGGCAGCCCCGGGGCGCGGGCGAGCCGGGCATCGGCGGTCAGTAGCGGGACGCTCAGGCGTGCGCAGTACGTTGCCCACCTCGGCGTCGATCAGGTGCGGGGCGAGTCAGTCCCTCCTGTCGCCATCCCTCAGTTCAGCGCTGAGAAAGCGCTACG
>JBBQEF010000295.1:0-7036 GCA_038320445.1 Mycobacteriales bacterium | reverse complement strand
CACTTCATGCCGGTGGGGAACGCGGCGCCACCGCGTCCGGTGAGGGAAGCGTCGGTGACCTCCTTGACCACCCGGGTCGGGCCCATGTCGACAGCGGCGCGCAGCGCCGTGTAGCCACCGTGGGCGCGGTAGTCGTCGAGGCTCTCCGGGTCGACGACGCCGACGCGGCGCAGCAGCCGCAGACCGGGCTGCCCGACCTGCGGCACGCTGACTGCGGCGGCCACCGCTTCCCGTGCGCGGGAAACGTCGCCAGGGCCACCTTTCGCGCGCACGACCGGTCCCGTGGCCGCGGCCAGCACCTCGGCCGGAACGGCGGGGGCGAGGACATCGTCCGGCTCTGCTCCCGCGCGCTGGAACAGCACGGCCGGGGCGCGCTCGCACAGCCCGAGGCACGGGCTCCGGACCGCCGCGACGCCCTCGCCCGCCAGGCTCGCCAGGATCTCCTCCCCGCCGAACGGGCCGCAGGCGATGTCGTCGCAGACGTGCACCATCCGCTGCGCGCGCGGTTCGGTGGAGAACATCGCGTAGAACGTGACCACGCCGTAGACCTCGGCGGGCGGCACCGACAGCCGCCGTGCGATGTGGTTGAGCGCACCCGGCGAGATCCAGCCGATCGCGTCGGAGACCGCGTGCAGCACGGGGAGCAGGAGGTGCCGCCGCCCGCGCGCGGCATGCCCGGCGTCGGCGAAGTGCGCGTCGCCACCGTCGCCGAGCACGGCGTCCACCGCTGAACGCTCCTCGACGGTCGGCTCCGCCGACGACAACCGTAGATCCACAGATCTCCTCAGCCGGGCGTGCAGACCCGGTGGTGACCGTGCAGACGTCGTGACGTCTGCACGGTCACCACGCGCTCTGCACGGTGGCTCATAGTGCGTCGATCCTCACCGCGGTGGCCTTGAACTCCGATGTCCCGGACTTCGGGTCCCACGCGTCGTTCGTCAGCACGTTGACGTCGACCTCCTCGCTGAAGTGAGGTGTGAAGCTCGCCAACCCGGGGCGCAGGCTCGGGTCGGTCCAGACCGGCGCCTCCACGCAGCCGCGCCGCGACGTCACGCGCACGCGGTCGCCGTCGCGCACGCCGAGCGCCGCGGCGTCGCTCGCGTCCATCCGCAGGGACTCGCGGCGGCGCAGGGGCGAGGAGTAGCCGCCGGTCTGGACGCCGGAGTTGTAGCCGTCGAGCACGCGGACGGTCGTCAGCCGGATCGGGAACTCCGGGGTCAGCGTGTCCACCGGCGGCACGTGCTCCACCGGCGTGAACGGCGCCGCGTTCCCCCGCGCCTCGCCGGACTCCCACAGCCGCGCGTGCATCAGCGGGGTGCCCGGGTGGTCGAGCGAGGGGCACGGCCACTGGATGCCGCCGAGCGCGTCGAGCCGCTCGTAGCTCATGCCGTGGTGCCAGTTCAGGGACACCGAGCGCAGCTCGTCCCACACCTGCTCGGCGGTCGGCTCGCCCCAGCTCCGGCCGAGACGGTCGGCGATCGCGCAGATGATGTGCGTGTCCGGGCGGGCGAGCCCGGGCGGGTCGATCGCCTTGCGGACCCGCTGCACGCGGCGCTCGGAGTTGGTGACGGTGCCCTCGTACTCGCACCAGTCGGCGGCGGCGGGCAGCACGACGTCGGCCATGTCGGCCGTCGCCGTCCGGAAGATGTCCTGCACCACCAGGTGGTCCAGGCCCTCCAGCAGGTGTCGCGCGTGGGTGGCGTTGGCCTCGGACTCGGCCGGGTTCTCCCCGATGCAGTAGAGCGCCGTGAGCCGCCCCGCCCCGGTGGCCGACGGATCCATCGCCTCGAACATCTGCGACAGGTGCATGCCCGGCTTCGGCGGGATCGTCGCGTCCCACGCCGTCTCGAAGCGGGCGCGCGCCGCGTCGTCGCCGACGTCGTAACCGCCGGGCAGCTTGGCCGGGATCGCACCCATGTCACCGCCGCCCTGCACGTTGTTCTGCCCGCGCAGCGGCACGAGCCCCGAGCCGTAGCGCCCGACGTGCCCGGTGAGCAGCGAGAGGTTGATCAGGGCGAACACGTAGTCGGCGGCGTTGTGGTGCTCGGTGATGCCCAGCGTCCAGCAGATCTGTGCGCGGTCGGCGCGGGCGTAGGCGTGCGCCAGCTCCTTGATCAACGCGGCGTCCACTCCGGTGATCTCCGACGCCCGCTCCAGCGTGTAGGGCTCGACAGTGGCCCGGTACTGCTCGAAGTGCTCCGTGGCCCGGGCCACGAACGCCTCGTTCACGAGCCCGGCGTGGATGATCTCGCGGCCGATGGCGTTGGCGAGCGCGATGTCGGTGCCGACGTCGAGGCCCAGCCAGCCGTCGGCCCACTGCGCGGTGGACGTGCGGCGCGGGTCCACCGAGTACATGCGGGTGCCGTTCTTCAACCCCTGCAGCACGTGGTGGAAGAAGATCGGGTGGGTCTCACGCGCGTTGGAGCCCCACAGGATCAGCAGGTCGGCGTGCTCCGCCTCCTCGTAGGACGACGTGCCGCCACCCGCTCCGAACGTTGCCGTCAGACCGACGACCGAGGGAGCGTGTCAAGTGCGGTTGCAGGAGTCGACGTTGTTGCTGCCCATCACCGCCCGCGCGAACTTCTGCGCGGTGTAGTTCATCTCGTTGGTGGCCTTCGAGCAGCTGAACATGCCGAACGCGTCGGGTGCGACGCCCCGGAAGCCGGCGGCCGCCCGATCCAGCGCTTCGTCCCAGGTGGCGGTGCGCAGGACACCGTTCTCGCGCACCAAGGGCTCGGTGATCCGTACGTGACGGGGACGGCGGCGTCGCATCGTCTGCTCCTCCGGCTGTGGGCGGCTAGCCTGGACCACGATAGTTGACCGACAGCGCTCTGCAGCACTATCCGAAGGGCAGGACATGGGCCGTCTGGCCGTGCACAGGCCCGTACTCCATCTCGACGGCACCGCGTCCACCCGCCGCCAGGAGACACTCGCCGCCGAGGAACCACTCGAGATCCGGGTCGACGGGAAGCCGCTCTCGGTCACGATGCGCACCCCCGGCCACGACGTCGAGCTGGCCCACGGGTTCCTGCTCACCGAGGGCGTCCTCGGCTCGTCGGAGCACGTGCTCGCCGCGCGGTACTGCGATTCCGTGGACGACGCCGGCCGCAACACCTACAACGTGCTGGACGTGGCGCTGGCGCCGGGCGTCGAGCCGCCGGACGCGAGCCTGGAGCGCAACTTCTACACGACGTCGTCGTGCGGGGTGTGCGGCAAGGCATCGCTCGACGCCGTGCGGCTCAAGACCCGGTTCTCGCCCGCCGCCGATCCCGTCACCGTCACACCGCCGGAGCTGAGCGCGCTCCCCGATTCCCTGCGCGCGGCCCAGAAGCTGTTCGACTCCACCGGTGGCCTGCACGCGGCCGGGCTGTTCGCGGGCGGCGAGCTGCTCGTGGCCCGCGAGGACGTGGGCCGGCACAACGCCGTCGACAAGGTGCTCGGCTGGGCCCTGCTCGGCGGGCGCGTCCCCGCCGCCGGCACGGTGCTCATGGTGTCGGGACGGGCGTCGTTCGAGCTGGTGCAGAAGGCCGTGATGGCCGGCGTGCCGGTGCTGGCCGCGGTGTCGGCGCCGAGCTCGCTGGCCGTGGAGCTGGCGGTCGAGGCCGGCGTCACGCTCGTGGGGTTCCTCCGCGGCGAGACCATGAACGTCTACAGCGGGACGCACCGGGTCCGGGTCTAGCATCGCCCCGCCGATGCGGACCGACCCCTGCCGGTCGGCGCGGCACCTCGTCAGGCACCGGCGGGCGTGCGCACCTCGACGAAGAGCGGCTGGGCGCGGAGGGTGAAGCCGAGGTGGCCGTAGAGCCGGCGCGCGTTCTCGTTGGTGGCCGACGCGTGCAGGAACGGGACGTCGCCGCGCCTCCGGATCACGGCCCCGACGGCCCTCACCAGCCGCCCGGCCAACCCGTGGCCCTGGAACGCGGGATCGGTGCAGACCGCGCTGATCTCCGACCATCCCGGGGGCCGCATCCGCTCCCCCGCCATCGCCACGAGCGCGCCGCCACGGCGGATACCCAGGTAGGTGCCCATGAGGTGGGTGCGCGGCAGGAACGGGCCCGGCCGGGTACGCGCCACCAGATCGAGCATGTCCGGCACGTCGGCCGGGCCGAGTACCACCGCGTCCGGGTCCGGAGCCACGTCCATCCCGGATCCGTCGAGCTGGACGCCGGGGATCATCATGCCCGTCACCCACCCGGTGGGCGGCGTGCGCGGCGGGCCCGCGACGACGACCGCCCGGCCCGGTCCGGCCAGGTCGGCCAGATCGGTCCAGTCCTGCGCGTCGGGCGTCTCGGGGATCGTCGCGAACGGGCACATGTCGGTGAGGTAGCGCGCCGCGCGGCCCTTGCGTTCGGCGAAGGCGGCGTGCGGCCCGGTCAGGGAGCTCCACACCGGGTTGTCGAGAGGATGGTCGGCCACCTGCTTAGCTTGCATCATGGTGATCGACGACGAGGGCGCAGAGGTGCCGGTGCCCGCCGACGTCCGGCACGTGGTGAGCATCGTGCCCTCGCTCACCGAAGCGGTGGCGGCGTCGGCTCCGGGGCTGCTGGTCGCGGCCACCGACTGGTGCACGCATCCCGCCGGCCTCGACGTGCCGCGCATCCGCGGCACCAAGAACCCCGACGTCGACGCGATCGTCGCGCTGCGTCCCGACCTCGTGGTGGCCAACCAGGAGGAGAACCGCCTCCCCGATCTCGACGCCCTGCGCGCGGCCGGGATCGCCGTGTACGTCACCGACATCCGCACGGTCGACGGGGCCTTCACCTCGCTGGGGCGGATGCTGGCCGCATGCGGGCTGGACCGGCCCGCGTGGCTGGACGAGGCGTCCCGGGAATGGGCAGGCGTGCCCGCTCCGGCCGCCCGCCGCCGGGCCGTGATCCCGATCTGGCGCCGGCCCTGGATGGCCGTGGGGCGCGACACGTTCACCGGGGCGGTGCTCGCACGGCTCGGCATCGACAACGTCCTCGGGGACGACGCGGAGCGCTACCCGCGCTTCGACCCCCGTGAGCTCCCGGACGTCGACCTCGCCGTGCTGCCCGACGAGCCGTACCTCTTCACCGCCGACGACGGGCCCGAGGCGTTCCCCGGCGTGCCGTCCGCGCTGGTCAGCGGGCGGTTGCTGACCTGGTACGGGCCCAGCCTGCGCGAGGCGGCACGCGAGCTCCCGGCGGCGCTGGCCTGACCGGGGCCGGCGCCTACCCTGCGCTGGTGCTCGCCGTGCTCGACCTCGTCGGGGTCGCCGTCTTCGCCGCATCGGGGGCGCTCCGCTGGCACCCGGCCGTGGCGCGGCTGCGCCGCGGTGTGCAGCTCGCGGACGCGTTGGGGCTCGCGCTGTTCGTCACCACCGGCACGTCGGTGGCGCTGGGCGCCGGCGCCCCCGCCGTGACCGCCGGGCTGGTCGGCGTGATCACCGGGGTGGGCCGCGGCGTGCTGCGGGACGTGTTGCTCAACGAGATCCCGACCGTGCTGCGCCGCGACGTCTACGCGATCGCCGGGGTCGCAGGCGCGGTCGTGGTGGTCGCAGGCGACGCGCTGCACCTGGCCCAGGTACCGGTGGCCCTGGCCGGAGCCCTGCTGGTGGCAGCGGTGCGGGTGCTCGCCCTTTGGCGCCACTGGAACGCGCCGCTGCCCCCACGCTGAGCCGATCGGCGGCGCGGACCGTCAGGCAGCCGCTGCCACCAGCGCCGCGTGCGTCGCGCTCTCGGCCGACGGCACCCGGGTCTACGTGTCCTGGTACGAGCTGCGACCGAGACGGTGGTGGCGACGCTGCCCGCGCCGAACCCGACCGGCGCCATCGCGGTGACGCCGGACGGCGCGTCGTCGTGGGCACCGACGAGGGCGTCACGATCCTCGCCCCCTGACCCGGATCAGCCGCGGATCAGGTCCGCCGCCTTCTCACCGACCATCATGCAGGTGATGTTGGGGTTGATGGCCGGCAGGAACGGCAGGATCGACGCGTCGGCCACCCGCAGGCCCTCCACCCCCCGCACCCGCAGCTGCGGGTCCACCACGGCCAGGGGATCGGAGTCCGGGCCCATCTTCGCCGTGCAGGCCGGGTGGTAGACGGTGTTGTGGGTCTTGGAGATGTAGTCCATCAGGTCGTCGTCGGTCACGGCGTCCGGGCCGGGCGTCAGCTCCCGGGTGATCCACTCCTTGAGCGCGGGCTGCTCCGCGATCCGCCGGGCCAGCTTCACGCCGAACAGCATCACGGCCATGTCGTGGCCCTCGGGATCGGTGAAGTAGCGGGGGTCGACCTTGGCGCGGTCCCGGAAGTCCAGCGACCGAAGCCGCACCGTGCCCCGGGACCGGCCGCGCGTGACGTTCGGCGTGAGGCAGAACCCGTTGTCGGTGGTCGGGTAGCCCCAGCGCACCGTGTTCAGGTCGAACGGCACCGACCCGTAGTGCATCATGAGGTCCGGCCGGTCCAGGCCCTCCTCTGTGCGGGCGAACAGCCCGATCTCCCACCACTGCGTGGAGGTCGTGACCATCGGGCGTGCGGCCTCCCACATCACCAGCCCCTCGACGTGGTCGTCGAGGTTGGCGCCGACGCCGGGCGAGTCCACCAGGACGTCGAGGCCCATCTCGCGCAGGTGCGCCGACGGGCCGATGCCCGAGAGCATCAGCAGCTTCGGGGTGTCGATCGCACCGGTGGAAAGGATCACCTCGCGGCGGGCGGTCACGGTCTGCCGGCCCGGTCCGATGTCCTGCTGGTACTCGACCCCCGTGGCCTTCCTACCGTCGAAGACGACCTTCGACGCCCACGCGCCCGTGCGGATCTCCAGGTTGGGTCGCGTCCCCATGATCGGGTGCAGGTAGGCGTGCGACGAGGACATGCGGGTGTTGTCGGCTGCGGCATTGATCTGGAAGAAGCCCGCGCCGTCGGTGACCGTACGGCCCTCGTTGAACCGGACGGTCGGCATCCCCACGGCTGCCGCGGCGTCGAGCACGGCCACGCCGCACGGGTCGTCCGCCGGGATCTGGCGCAGGTTCACCGGGCCGGAGCGACCGTGGCCCTCCCACTCGCCGTCGTTGGTCTCCA
>JBBQEF010000294.1:0-7118 GCA_038320445.1 Mycobacteriales bacterium | reverse complement strand
CTTGACCGGCCAGACCATCGGCGGCACCCCACGGCGCGTACACGTCATCCGCGACGGCCTCGCCGCCCACCTGCCCGACATCGACCCCGAGGAGACCGCCGAATGGCTGGACTCCTTCGACGCCGTGCTCGACGCGGCCGGGCAGCAGCGTGCCCGCTACCTGATGCTCCGGATGCTGCAGCGTGCCCGCGAGCGCAACGTCGGTGTCCCGTCGCTGACCAGCACCGACTACGTCAACACGATCGCGACCGACCGCGAGCCGTGGTTCCCCGGCGACGAGGAGGCCGAGCGGGCCTACCGCCGCCTGATCCGCTGGAACGCGGCGATGACGGTCCACCGCGCGCAGCGCCCGGGCATCGGGGTGGGCGGGCACATCTCCTCCTACGCGTCGTCGGCCACGCTGTACGAGGTCGGGTTCAACCACTTCTTCCGGGGCAAGGAACACCCGGGCGGGGGTGACCAGGTCTACCTCCAGGGCCACGCCTCCCCCGGCATCTACGCCCGCGCCTACCTCGAGGGGCGCCTGAGCGAGGACCGGCTCGACGGGTTCCGCCAGGAGCTGTCCCACGGCGGGCCCGGCGCCGGGCTGCCGTCCTACCCGCACCCGCGCCTCATGCCGGACTTCTGGGAGTTCCCGACGGTCTCCATGGGGCTCGGCCCGATGAACGCGATCATGCAGGCCCGGTTCAACCGGTACGTCCACGCCCGGGGCTTCACCGAGAGCCCCGACCAGCACGTGTGGGCCTTCCTGGGCGACGGCGAGATGGACGAGCCCGAGTCCCGCGGCTTGATCCACATCGCGGCCACCGAGGGTCTGGACAACCTGACGTTCGTGGTGAACTGCAACCTGCAGCGCCTCGACGGCCCGGTCCGCGGCAACGGCAAGATCATCCAGGAGCTGGAGGCGTTCTTCCGCGGCGCGGGCTGGAACGTCATCAAGGTGATCTGGGGCCGCGAGTGGGACGCGCTGCTGCACGCCGACCGCGACGGCGCGCTGATCAACCTGATGAACACCACGCCCGACGGCGACTACCAGACCTACAAGGCCAACGACGGCGCGTTCGTGCGCGAGCACTTCTTCGGGCGCGACCCGCGCACGAAGGAGCTGGTCGCGCCGCTGTCCGACGACGAGATCTGGAAGCTCAAGCGGGGTGGTCACGACTACCGCAAGGTCTACGCGGCCTACGCCGCGGCGCTGGAGCACCACGGCCAGCCCACCGTCATCCTGGCCAAGACGATCAAGGGATACGGCCTCGGCACGCACTTCGCCGGCCGCAACGCCACGCACCAGATGAAGAAGCTGACGCTGCCCGACCTCAAGCAGTTCCGTGACGAGCAGCGCATCCCGATCACCGACGCGCAGCTGGAGGAGAACCCCTACCTGCCGCCGTACTACCACCCCGGCGACGACGCGCCGGAGATCCAGTACATGAACGAGCGACGGCGCCAGCTCGGCGGGCCGGTGCCGGCGCGCCGGGTGAAGGCCACCCCGCTGGTGATGCCCGGCGACAAGGTCTACGACTTCATCCGCAAGGGATCGGGCAAGCAGGAGGTCGCCACCACGATGGCGTTCGTCCGGCTGCTGCGGGAGCTGGTGAAGGACAAGGAGATCGGCGCGCGGTTCGTGCCCATCATCCCCGACGAGGCTCGCACGTTCGGCATGGACTCCATGTTCCCGACGCAGAAGATCTACAACCCGAACGGTCAGCAGTACACCTCCGTCGACGCGTCGCTGATGCTCGCCTACCGCGAGTCGGAGCAGGGCCAGCTGCTGCACGAGGGCATCAACGAGGCCGGGTCGGTGGGCTCGTTCACCGCCGCGGGAACGTCGTACGCCACGCACGGGCAGCCGATGATCCCGGTGTACGTCTTCTACTCGATGTTCGGCTTCCAGCGCACCGGCGACTCGATCTGGGCCGCCGCCGACCAGATGGCGCGCGGGTTCCTCGTGGGCGCCACGGCCGGGCGGACCACGCTGACCGGTGAGGGACTGCAGCACAACGACGGCCACTCCCTGCTGCTGGCCGCCACCAACCCCGCGGTCGTGCAGTACGACCCCGCCTTCTCCTTCGAGATCGCGCACATCGTCCGGGACGGCCTGCGGCGGATGTACGGCGAGGGTGGCGAGAACCTCGCGGGCGACAACGTCATGTACTACCTGACCGTCTACAACGAGCCCTACCAGCAGCCGGCCGAGCCCGCCGACCTCGACGTGGACGGCCTGCTGCGGGGCATCTACCGCTACGCCGAGACGGCGCGCGCGGACGGCCCGCAGGTGCGGCTGCTCGCGTCGGGCGTGTCGGTGCCGTGGGCGTTGCAGGCCCGCGACATGCTGGCCGAGCAGTGGGGCGTCGGGGCGGAGGTGTGGTCGGTGACGTCATGGGGCGAGCTGCGCCGCGACGGTGTCGAGGCCGAGCGGCACAATCTCGTGCACCCCGACGCGGAGCGCCGCGTCCCCTTCGTGACCCGCACGCTGGGTGAGGGTGGACCGGTCGTGGCCGTGTCGGACTGGATGCGGGCGGTGCCCGATCTGATCCGGGAGTGGGTGCCGGCGCCGTTCACCACGCTGGGTACCGACGGTTTCGGGCTGTCCGACACCCGGCCCGCGGTGCGGCGGCACTTCAACGTCGACGCCGAGAGCATCACGGTGGCGGCGCTGGAGAGCCTGGCGCAGCGGGGCGAGTTCGATCGGGGGGTCGTCATCGAGGCGGCCGCCAAGTACCGGATCGACGACCCGCAGGCGGCCGGTCCGCAGACGAGCGACTCCGGGGTCGCCTGATCCGCACAACCGTCGGGCACTTCCGGACCGGTCGTCGGAGTTCGGAGGTGCCCGACACCGCTCACGTTTCGGTGCGGAGAACAGAGAACCCACAGGTCATTGGGTCTCGGCAGAGCGCCCGGATCGCGATACGCTCCGCGCGACGTCAGGTCATGAAAGCGTGAAATCGCCTCCATGGTAGGGCGTCCCGACCTGGGCGCGGACGGTATCGCGCGCGGGCGGCGCGATGCCGGGGGCAGAGCCCCGGCGCACGGTACGAGGAGAGCAAGAATGGCAGAGGGCACCGTCAAGTGGTTCAACAGCGAGAAGGGCTACGGCTTCCTCGCTCCAGACGGTGGTGGCGCGGACGTGTTCGTGCACTACTCGGCAATCCAGACCAACGGCTACAAGAGCCTCGACGAGGGCCAGCGCGTGTCGTTCGACATCGAGCAGGGTCAGAAGGGTCCGCAGGCCACCCAGGTCAGCCCGCTCGCCTGAGCGGTCCTCTGCGCGATCCTCATCCCAGGGTCGCGTGCATCTCCCACACCAGCACCTCCGCGCCGTCCGGTCCGGCCACCACACGCTGACCGTCACCGACGGTGATGCGGGCGGTGTCCCCGGTGCTCAGCAGTCCTGCGCCCTCGACGTCGACCGAGCCGCGGGCGACGAACAGGTTCACCAGCGGTGCGGTCGGCACGGTCGTCACGCCGCCGGGGCGTAGCCGCGCCGCGTACAACGCCGCGTGCTCCTGGCGGATGGAGATCGCGCGCTCAGCCGCGTGCTTCGGCATGCCCGAGGCGACGACCACCAGCTCGCCGGAGTCCAGTGTGGCGCCGATGTCGAGCTGCTCGGACCCGGGGGTCACGTTGTCGGAGTCGGGCACCACCCACATCTGGACGAAGTGCACGTCCTGGTCGTGCTTCGCCGCCGCGGCGTCGATGCGCCAGGCTGTGTCGATGCGCGCCCCGCTGTCGCTCCGCGCTGTGTCGATGCGCGCTCCGCTGTCGCTCCGCGCGGCGTTCTTCTCCGAGTGCAGGATCCCCGTGCCCGCGGTCATGCGCTGCGCGAGGCCGGGATAGATCAGGCCGGTGTGCCCGGTGGAGTCCTGGTGCACGAGCGAGCCGTCGAGCACCCAGGTGACGATCTCCATGTCCCGGTGCGGGTGCGTCTCGAAGCCGCTGCCGGCGCGCACGACGTCGTCGTTGCTCACCATGAGCACGCCGAAGTGGGTGTTGGCCGGGTCGTAGTGCCGGCCGAAGGAGAAGCTGTGCCGCGAGTCCAGCCAGCCGATCTTCGTATGGAAGCGCTCGCCGGCCTTCCGGACCTCGACCGCGGGTGCCACCGGGTTGCGTGACGGTGCCATCGTGAACCTCCTGAACAGGTAGTTGCTCCTGCAACAACAGGGAGGACGTCACTGTTCCCGGTCGCGTGCCATGCTGCCGGGGTGACCGGAGCGGACCTCCACCAGGGCGTCTCCCCCGCCACGCTGCGGCGCCTGGAGCTCGCGTCGGGCGGGCTCGCCACGGCCTGCCTGGCCGCCATGGACGAGCACCAGCCCTGGTTCGCGCGCCTCGACGCCGACCAGCGCGCCGGCGTCCTGCTGGTGACCCAGACCGGGCTCGCGAACTTCGTCGCGTGGCTCGGCGAACGCGGCGAGACGATCCGGCTCACCGCCGAGGCGTTCCGCATCGCCCCGCGCGACCTGGCACAGCGGCTGTCGCTGCGCCAGACCGTCGACCTCGTCCGGATCGCCACCGACGTGTTCGAGCGGCACCTGCCCCCGCTCGCGGCCGACGACGCCGAGCACCGCGTCCTCGTCGAGTCGATCCTGCGCTTCGGCCGGGAGATCGCCTTCGCCGCAGCCACCGTCTACGCGGGCGCCGCCGAGACGCGCGGCGCGTGGGACGCCCGGCAGGAAGCGCTCGTCGTCGACGCCGTGGTGCGCGGCGAGACCGATGACGCGCTCGTGTCGCGCGCCTCGGCGCTGGGCTGGGACCCGGCCGCCGCCGTCCGGGTGGTGGTGGGCAGCCCGGCTGTCGTCGCGCCCGAGAAGCCGGCGCGACTGCGGCGGGAGGCCGACCGGGGCGGACGGGCCGTCCTCGTGGGGGTCCAGGGCAGCCGCCTGATCGTGCTGGTCTCCGAGCCGAGGGAGGACGCACCGCCGATCGGCAGGCTGGTGCACGGCTTCGGGCCCGGACCCGTGGTCGTCGGCCCCGTCGCGCCGGACCTCGCGTCCGCCCATCTGAGCGCGCGCGAGGCGCTGGCCGGGCTCCGGGTGGCCCCCGGCTGGCCGGACGCCCCACGCCCGGTCTCGGCCGACGACCTCCTCCCCGAGCGCGCCCTGTCCGGCGATCCGGCCGCGCACCGGCGCCTCGTCGAGACCTGCGTGGCACCGCTGGACGCCGGCGAGCTCGGGCAGACCCTCGCCGTCTACCTCGAGGGGGGCGGGGCTCTCGAAGCCAGCGCCCGCGCCCTGTTCGTGCACCCCAACACCGTGCGCTACCGACTGCGGCGCGTGAGTGATCTCACGGGCCGCAACCCCACCGATCCGCGCGACGCGTACGTCCTCCGCACCGCCCTGATCGTGGCCCGCCTGCGTGCCGCCCCGGCCGATGACCTGCGGCCTCCCTACAAGAACTGATCGGATCCACGCATGTGACGCGGAACGGCTTTGGAGGAAACCTCCAAAGCCGAGGCGCCGACTTGGTGCGTGCCGGTATCCCGCTCGGACGCGCGCACCGTGTTCTCTGAGCATCGTGATCGCTCTGCTCGCGCCCGGCCAGGGGTCCCAGACCCCCGGCATGCTGACGCCATGGCTCGACGAGCCGGCCGCGATCGAGGCCGTGCAACGGTGGTCCGACGCCGTCGGTCTCGACCTGCGCCGCCTCGGCACCACCGCCGACGCGGACGAGATCAGGGACACCGCGGTCACGCAGCCGTTGGTGGTCGCCACCTCGCTGCTCGCGGCGGCGCGACTGGCGTCGACGCTGCCCGCCACGGCTGCGGCGGCCGGGCACTCGGTCGGCGAGCTCGCCGCCGCGGCGGTCGCCGGGGTGCTCACCGCCGACGAGGCCGTGGCACTCGCCGCCGTGCGGGGCCGGGAGATGGCCGCGGCGTGCGCGCTGGAGCCCACCGGCATGAGCGCGGTGCTGGGTGGCGATCCCGACGAGGTGCTGGCCCGGCTCAAGGAGCTGGGCCTCGATCCGGCCAACCGCAACGGCGCAGGCCAGGTGGTGGCCGCCGGCCCGCTCGACGCGCTGGCGGCCCTCGCCGAGAACCCGCCGGAGCGCGCCCGGGTGAAGGCCCTGCCCGTCGCGGGCGCGTTCCACACCCACTTCATGGCCCCGGCCGAGGACGCCGTTGCCGCCCATGCCGCGGGCATCTCCCCCGCCGAGCCGAGCAGGCCGCTGCTGTCCAACGCCGACGGCGAGCAGGTCACCGGAGGCGCGGAGGCACTGCGCAGGCTCGTCGCCCAGGTCACCCGCCCCGTGCGGTGGGATTCCTGCATGGCCGCCCTGCGCGAGCTCGGCGTCACCGCGGTGATCGAGCTGCCGCCGGCAGGCGCGCTCGTCGGCCTCGTCAAGCGGGAGCTCAAGGGCACCGCCACACTGGCCCTCAGGACCCCGGACGACCTCGCCAAGGCCGCCGATCTGATCCGCGAGCACTCGGGAGGACGGGAATCATGACCATGCTCCGCCTCCCGCCGGTCGTCGCGGGCGCCCGCATCATCGGCCTCGGCAGCGTCCAGCCGGACAACGTCGTCACCAACGACGACCTCGCGAAGACGATGGACACCAACGACCAGTGGATCCGCGAGCGTGTCGGCATCCAGAGCCGCCCGATCATCGCCGACGGCACCACACTGGTCGAGATGGCCGCGGAGGCGGGTGGGCGGGCCGTCAAGGACTCGGGACTGGAGCCGGGCGAGATCGACACCGTGATCTTCGCCAGCTGCACGATGCCCCAGCCGATCCCCAACGGCGCCGCGCAGACGGCCACCCGCATCGGGATCCCCGCGCCCGCCGCGTTCGACCTCAACACCGCCTGCGCCGGGTTCTGCTACGGCGTGGGCACGGCGGCCGGGCTGATCCGCGCCGGCAGCTCCCGCAACGTGCTGGTGATCGGCGCCGAGAAGCTGTCGGACTGGCTGGACTGGACCGACCGGTCCACCGCGATCATCTTCGCCGACGGGGCCGGCGCCGCGATCCTGGGGCCGGCGGAAGCGGACGACGGGGGGATTTTGGCATTCGATCTCCACTCCGAAGGCGCCCACGCCGAGAAGCTGTGGGTCGACAGCCCGGGCTCCATGTACCATCCTAGAGTCTCACCGGAGCACTTGAAGTCGGGACGGCAGTTCCTC
>JBBQEF010000293.1:0-7133 GCA_038320445.1 Mycobacteriales bacterium | reverse complement strand
TCACCCCGGAGGTGATCACGAGGATCCGCCGCACCGACGACGCCGTGGTGGCGGCCGCCCCGCCCGAGATCCGGGCCGGGGTGGTGGCGTCGGCCACCATCTCCGCGGCCCTGCTGGACGCGCTCGAGCGCGCCGGCGGGGACGTCACCAAGGCCATCTCCGATCCGGCGTTCGTCGCAGCGTCGAAGGCGGCCGGTCCGGTCGACCCGAAGGTGATCGACTACGCCAAGAACGTCTGCGGGCTCGACATCGGGGCCGAGACCGGCGGCTGACCCACCGTGCGAACCAGGGATGCGGACGCCACGCGCCACGCGCTGATCACCGCGGCCCGTGACCTGTTCTCAGGCGACGGCTTCGACCGCACCACGGTGCGGGGCATCGCCGACCGCGCCGGGGTCAACCAGGCCCTGCTGTTCCGCTACTTCGGCACCAAGGAGGGCCTGTTCGCCGAGGCGATCCGCGGCGACGCGCTGGCGCTGCTCGATTCGGTCCCGCGCCACGAGCTGCTGGAGCGCACCGTGGAGGTCCTGTTCGACCCGGAGTCCGCCCACATCGCCGGGCCGCTGCTGGCGCTGCTGCGCGGGAGCTCGCGGGTCGACGTCCGGGACGAGATCACCGAGGTCTACATCGCGGCGTTCGCCGAGCTCGTCGACTCCCCCGACCGCGCCGACGCCATGCTGCGCGCCCAGCTGTTCCTCGCCTGGCTGCTCGGCATCGCACTGATCCCCGCGACGCTCCCCGAGGGTCACCGGATCGACACCGCGGCTGCGCAGGCCCACGTCCTGCGGGCGGCGCGGGCCTTGCTCAACCCGGGCTGACCAGCTCCTGGCACAGCGCCCACAGCCGTTCCCGGTCCGCCGGGGCCTCCCGGGTCCACGGCACGTAGTGCTCGGGACGGGAGCGGCGGTCGTGCCAGAACCGGCCGGTGCCGATCACCGCCGCCGGCGCGGCCGCGAGCCAGACCGTCGTATCGGCGCCCTCGTCCGGCGTGCGCAGCAGTGGGCCGATGAGCCGGTTGAAGGCCGGGAGCGAGCTCGTGACCCCGGGCGTGGCCGCCCAGCCGGGGTGGACGGCGTGCACGGACACGCCGGTGAGCCGCTCCGCCCACAGACCCGCGAGCACCACCTGCATCCGCTTCGTGCGGGCGTAGGCGGCCGTGCCTCCGTACGTGCCGCGCGCGGACTCGACGTCGTCCAGCTCGAGCTTCTGGGCGTACATCCCGCCCGACGCGACGAACACGACCCGCCCGTCCGGAGCGAGGGACGGAGCCAGGAGGGACGTGAGCAGGTGCGGACCCAGGACGTGGGTGGCGAACGCCAGCTCGTGGCCCTGCGCGGTGAGGATGCGCCGCGGCGGCAACACCCCGGCGTTGTGGATCAGGATGTCCGGCCGCGCACCGGCCAGCTCGGTCCCGGCGCGGCGCACGTCGTCGAGATCGGAGAGATCGCACAGCGACACGTGCAGGTCGGCGCCCGGGACGGCGGCCGACACCGCCGCGCGGGCCTGCTCGCCGCGCCCCGCGTCCCGCACGACGAGGTACACGGTCGCCCCGAGCCGCGCCAGCCCCTCCACCGTGGCCGTGCCCAGGCCGGCACTGGCCCCGGTGACGAGTGCGACGCGCCCGTGCAGGGCGTCCGGGGGCGGATCGGAACGGTCGCCGACGAAGCCCGCGGAGCGCAGCAGGTAGCCCAGGCGCGAGTAGCCGGGTGCGATCGTGCGGTCGAGGACGGTGTCGAGGGCGCGCGACCCGAGTCCTGCGGCGTGCTTCATGGTCTCCCCGTTCCGTGCCGACGGGCGTTAGCCTGCCCTGATGGGAAGATCCTCGCTCCTCGTGGGCACCTCCGACGGCACGCGGCTCGTCGGGCAGCGCTGGACGGCCGACGGGGACGCACGCGCCGCCCTCGTCATCGTCCACGGCATGGGTGAACACTCGCTGCGCTACGACCGGCTCGGCAAGGCGCTGGCGGCGGCCGGCATCGACGTCCTCGCCGTCGACCAGCGCGGGCACGGACGCACCGCCGCCATGGCCGGTCAGCCGCTGGGGGATCTGGGCAAGCCCGGATGGGACGGGCTGATCGCCGATCTCGCACTGGTGGTGCGCAGCACCCGGG
Source organism: Mycobacteriales bacterium (assembly GCA_038320445.1). Classification (GTDB taxonomy): domain Bacteria; phylum Actinomycetota; class Actinomycetes; order Mycobacteriales; family Pseudonocardiaceae; genus Pseudonocardia. The sequence continues at coordinate 5,022 of JBBQEF010000293.1, read as the reverse complement.
GTGAACGCCCGGAGATCCCGATCGTCGTCCTCGGCCACAGCATGGGCTCGTGGGTGGTGCAGCAGTACCTGCTCGACCACTCCGACCAGGTCGTCGCCGCGGTGCTCTCCGGCACGGCGGCCCTCGACGAGGTCGCCCAGATCGTCGATCCGAGCAAGGAGCTGGACCTCGCGGCGTTCAACGCCCCGTTCGCGCCCGGCCGCACCGACTACGACTGGCTCTCCCGCGACGAGCGGGAGGTGGACGACTACGTGGCCGAGCCGTTGTGCGGGTTCGGCCTCGACAGCGACGGCGCCACATCGCTCGTCGCGGCGGCCCCGAAGCTGACCGACCCGTCGACGGTGCGTTCCGGCCTGCCGCTCTACGTGATCGCCGGGAGCGACGACCCGGTCAACGCGGGGCTGGCCTGGCTGCAGCCGCTGCTGGATCGCTACGCCGCGGCGGGCGTGGACGTCACGACCAGGGTCTACGACGGCGGCCGCCACGAGATGTTCAACGAGACCAACCGCGACGAGGTGGTCGCCGACCTGATCGCCTGGCTGAACTCACACCTGCCCTGATGGACCGGTAGCTCACGCCTTCTCCGTCAGCGGCTCGACGTGCACCTGTACCGAACGCCCGTCGTCGGACAGCCAGCCCTTCTGCTGCGCGTAGGCCGTCATCGCCGACCACCGCTCCGCCCAGTCGGGAGCGGAGGCGAGCAGCGCGGCGCGGGAACGCAGCACGGCGAGATCGAGCCAGGCGTCGCCGCCGTCGCCGATCGCACCGGTGCCGGTCTTCCGCAACACCGTGCCGAGCGCAGCGGGGCCGAGGTCGGTCTCCAGGTGCAGGCGGGTGCAGTCGTCGGCGTCGCGCACCCTCGCGCCGTCGGACCCGAGTGAGAGAATCACCCTCCCGATCCTGCCCCACGAGCCCCGCGCGACCACGAGCCCGGGTCGGCCGTCGTCGCGAGGAACTGCTCGACCAGCTCGTCGACGGAGTGGTCGAGGTCGAGCACCACGCCGTTCTCGTCGGGCCGGAGCGGTTCGAGGGTGGCGAACTGCGACTCGACGAGGCCGGCGGGCATGAAGTGCCCCGGCCGGGCGGCCACCCGGCGGAAGACGACCTCCGGCGTTCCGGCGAGGTGGACGAAGAACTGGGTGGGCGCGGCCGCGCGCAGCACGTCGCGGTAGCTGCGCCGCAGGGCGGAGCAGCTGATCACGCCACCGTCCGCGTGTTCGGCCTGCCAGGCGCCGATGGCATGCAGCCAGGGCAGCCGGTCGGCGTCGTCGAGCGGGATGCCGGCCGACATCTTCGCGACGTTCGCGTGCGGGTGGAAGTCGTCGGCGTCCGCGAACGGGACACGCAGGCGCCGGGCGAGTGCGGCGCCGACGGTGGTCTTGCCGCAGCCGGAGACTCCCATGATCGTGAGCAGCAGCGGGACGTCGGTCATGGCGGTCCTCTCGGGAGTGCGGTGGACGCGGGATGGGCTCCTACGCAGTCTCTCGCCTCGGCGACGGGGGCCGCCCGTCGCGGGATGGGCCGGACGGGCGGCGGTTCGGTGCAGCCGGTGACGCAGCGTCGCAACCGGAGTTCAGGCCGCCAGGATCACTCCTGCCGAACCCGCAGCTCCGTGCCACATGCAGCGACGAACGGATTACCCACAGCGATCAGTGGTCACGTGCCCTGTCCGGGTGACGACCGATGAGCGGGCGAACAGCATCTAGCAGGTCGCAAGCCGGGGCGGGTAGGACTGAGCAGACCGATTCGCCCGTCCGGAGGCCCCCGATCGTGGAACGACCAGCTCAGCAGCACACGACCCGCCGCGGCGCGGCGAACCCGATCTCCGTCGCCGAGCTGGTGGTGCGGCACTCCGGGCCGCCCGCCCCAGCGGACGCGCTGCCCCTCGGGGGACCCCCGCTGTCGGTGGGGGCACTGATGCGGCGCGAGGGCCGGGCCCGGCACGCGTTCGACCGGCCACTCGTGCCGCGCGGGCACTCCCGGCCGCCGGAGCCGCCCGCGCCGCCACCCACGTACGGCGGCCGGAAGGCCGCGGCGGCCACCGGCGCTCTGCTGGCGGTGACGGCCGTGCTCGGGTCGGCCGTGCTCGACGAAGCCGCCCGGCAGCCGCCCGCGAACGCCGACCCGGGCACGCCGGGCACCGTCGGCGCCGCGCCGACGGCCGACGGCGTGCGCAGTCCGGTGCGGGCGGGCCACTCCTCGGGCCCCGTGACGATCGGGTTCGCGCTGCCGCTGCGCAGGCAGCGGCCGAGCGCGCTCACCGGTGACCTGCCGGTGGCGACGGGGGCAGCGATCGGGCGCGGCGCGCTGGGCCTTCCGGCGTCCCCCGCGCCCGCCGTCGCGACCCCGGCCGTGCAACCTCCCCCCGCCTTCCTACCTGCGGCCGCCGTCCCGGCTGCCGGGGCCGGGGACGCGGTCATCCCGCCGGTGGCGGCCGTGGTCCCGGTCGTCGCAGTGCCCGCGCCGCGGGTCGCGACACCGCGGATCTCCGTGTCCACCGGGGGCGGCGGCGTGGTAGTCGCCACCGGGGAAGGTGGTGTGACCACGCCGGACCTGGGCGTCGGGCCCGTCACAGCAGGGCCTGTCGGCGTGGCTCCCACCGGCCTCACCGTCCCGGACGTCACCCTGTCCGGTGGCGGCGTGACCGTCCCTACCGTCTCCACCCCCGGGGTCACGCTCCCCCGGCTCGCGGTGTCACCGCCGGCGGTCCGGACCCCCGACCTCTCGGTCGCCGGCACCACCGTGCCGCTGCCCGACGTCATCCAGCCCGCGGTGGAGGTTCCGTCGGTGTCGCTCGCCCCGATCACGGGCCTGCTCGGCGGAGGCTCCTGACCCCCGGGCGCGTCTACCGGCTGCGCAGCGGGGCGCCGACGGCGTGCAGGTGACGCAGGACGTCGGCGTAGGAGCGGGCCAGCGAGCACCGCTCGTAGCTGATGCCACGGGCCTCACAGAACGCCTGCACGATCGGCTGCGCACGGCGCAGGTTGGGCCGCGGCATCGTCGGGAAGAGATGGTGCTCGATCTGGTAGTTCAGCCCGCCGAGCGCGGCGTTGGCGCCACGCCCGCCGACGTCCCGGGAGGTCAGCACCTGCCTGCGGAGGAACTCGGTGGTGTCGCCGGCGCTCATCGTCGCCATGCCCTTGTGGTTGGGGGCGAACGAGCACCCCATGTACAGGCCCCACAGGCACTGGTGCACGGCGACGAACGCGATCGCCTTCGGCCACGGCAGCACCACGAACACGACGCCGAGGTAGGCGAGCAGGTGCACGGCGAGCAGGGCCTGCTCGAGGGCGCGCAGCCGGAGCCGTCCGCGGATCGCGGCGTCGATGCCGGCCCAGTGCAGGGCGAACCCCTCCAGCAACAGCAGCGGGAAGAACAGGTAGGCCTGGTGAGCGGCAGTCCAGCGATAGAGGGGGCTGCGATCACGTGACTGCCGGTCGGTGAACGCGAGGATCGGGATGTCGAGGTCCGGGTCGTCGTCCTCGTGGTTGGGGTTGGAGTGATGGCGGTTGTGCTTGCCCATCCACCAGCCGAAACTCAAGCCCACCAGCCCGCCCATGAGGTAGCCGACGACGTCGTTGGCCGTCCGGCTGCGGAAGATCTGCTTGTGACCGGAGTCGTGCCCCAGGAAGGCGACGTGCGTGAAGGCCACCGCGAGCAACGCCGCCACCCCGAGCTGCCACCACGAGTCGCCCAGCGTCACGAACAGCACCCAGAGACCCGCGTATGCGGCGAGGGTGGCGGTCATGGTGACGGCGTAGTAGCCGTATCGGCGGTCCAGGAGGCCCGCTGACCGGATGGCACGGGACAGGTCCGCGTAGCCTCCGTCGGGCCGCCGTTCCAGCGTGATGGGAGCAGTGCCTGCTGGGGTCATCCGAGACCTTCCAGGTCGCGCCGGATGGCGCACCGGAATCTCGGGCGAAGCCATATCGCGGGGAACGCGACACCGGTGAGCTTACCTGTCCACCGTCGATGCGCCTGCCGAGCAGGCAGACTGCCGGGATGTGCAGCGCGACGGACGACACCGCCCGCCGCCTCGCCGACGCGCGGGGATCCACAGCGGGACGCATCGCGGCCCTGACCCGGCAGGTCGCGGGACTGGCCGACGAGCAGGCTCTCACCACCCACGACGACGAGCACGACCCGGAAGGCGTCACGATCGCCTACGAACGTGCCCAGCTGCAGGGGCTCCTCGCGGGGGCACTCCGCGATCTCGGCGCCCTCGATCGCGCGGACGAGCGGCTGCGCACCGGTACCTACGGCCGGTGCCTGCGGTGCGGCGAGCCGATCCCGGCAGCCCGCCTGGAAGCACTGCCGGCCGCGGAGACGTGCCTGGGCTGCGCGAACCGTCGCCGCTGAGCAGGATCGGCGGGGAGACGGCCGGGGGCGGCGCGATCGCGGTCCGGTCAGTCCGTGCCGGAGCCCGCCGTGCGGATCTTCGAGTCGTATCACCCCCGGTGACCCAGCGCTCGAGATCAGCGCGCGACGCGCCACCACAACACACCTTGCGCGCGTGGGGCACCTTCCCGATGCGCCTGATCCCGGCGGGGTCTCGGCGGGTGGGGTGGCGGTCGGGTTCGGTCGGCACCACGCTGGTGCCGGTCGGGGTCGATGGTGATCGCGGGCGGCCCAGCGTACGGCTGGTCGGGCCGTGTGGATCGCGGCAGTGCGATCGCGGCAGTGCGATCGCGGCAGTGCGATCGCGGGGCGTTCCGGTTGCGGGCTTCTGGCTGCCGCGCCACTTCCGCTCCTCGGCGCCGGCGCGCCTGTGGTGCGGCTCGGCTTGCCCTCGACCCCGCCGGTCGCGGCGCGCCGGCGGTGTCGTTGATGTTGATCGACACGGCTGGTGGCCCTGTTCGGCGCGGTGAACCGCGGGGGTGTCTACTGGCCGGATGGCGTCTGTCGGCGGCACCGCCGCCCGTGTGGGGTGCGAGGGCGTTGGTCAGAACTGGGCAGGGTCGGGGTTGGGGTCGGGGACCCCCACCGCTGGACCGATCCCGACGTGGTCGACTCGGCCCGCGA
>JBBQEF010000292.1:0-7141 GCA_038320445.1 Mycobacteriales bacterium | reverse complement strand
TGCAGGTCACGGGCATCACCACGATCAAGGCCGCCGACGTCCGAGCCGCGGCCGACGTCACCACGGGCGCGCCTCTGGCCGGTGTCGACACCGCCGCGATCGCCGCACGGGTCGCTGCGCTGCCCCAGGTGGCCACGGTGTCGGTCGGCCGGAGCTGGCCGCACACCGTCGCCGTCGCCGTCGCCGAGCGGGTGCCCGTGGCGACGGTGGCGACCCCTGGCGGGACCGCGCTGGTCGACCGCGGCGGCGCCGTCTACCCGGGCGCTGCTCCGGCGGGCCTGCCGAAGCTGAACTTCGGCGCCGTCGGCCCCGACGACCCGTCCACCCTGGCTGCGCTCGCGGCGCTCGGCGCGCTGCCGGTAGAGGTGCGCGCGACGGTGCAGACCGTCGATGCCACGGTCACGGGAGGTGCTCCCGCCCAGGTGACGTTCGGTCTGGCGGACTCCAGACAGGTGCTGTGGGGTACGGCCGATCGGGGGGCGGAGAAGGCGAGGGTGTTGGTGCCCTTGCTCACCGAGCCCGGCCATGTCTACGACGTGACCAGCCCGGACCTGCCCACCGTCCGCCGCTGAAACCCATTCAGGGGGTTCCGGTCGCGCGGCGCGCCTGCTGGACCGCGGGCAGCAGGCGACCTAGCGTTCGAAGCGCTGGCCCGGACCTCCGGGAACGGACCCGAGCTCGACTGGAAGGTGCGCCCCATGACGCCCCCACACAACTACCTGGCCGTGATCAAGGTCGTCGGCATCGGCGGCGGCGGCGTCAACGCCGTCAACCGCATGATCGAGGTCGGGCTCAAGGGTGTCGAGTTCATCGCGGTGAACACCGACGCCCAGGCGCTGCTGATGTCGGACGCCGACGTCAAGCTCGACATCGGTCGCGAGCTCACCCGCGGCCTCGGCGCCGGCGCCAACCCCGATGTGGGCCGCAAGGCCGCCGAGGACCACCGCGAGGAGATCGAGGAGGTCCTCAAGGGGGCCGACATGGTCTTCGTCACCGCGGGCGAGGGCGGCGGCACCGGCACGGGTGGTGCGCCCGTCGTGGCGTCGATCGCCCGCAAGCTCGGCGCGCTGACCATAGGAGTCGTCACCCGGCCGTTCACCTTCGAGGGCCGCCGCCGCGCGGGTCAGGCCGAGGAGGGGATCTCCGGCATGCGCACCGAGTGCGACACGCTGATCGTGATCCCCAACGACCGGCTGCTGCAGCTCGGCGACGTGGGTGTCTCGCTGATGGATGCGTTCCGCTCCGCCGACGAGGTGCTCCTCTCCGGTGTGACGGGCATCACGAACCTGATCACCACTCCCGGCCTGATCAACCTCGACTTCGCCGACGTCAAGAGCGTCATGTCCGGTGCGGGCAGCGCGCTGATGGGTATCGGGTCCTCCCGCGGGGAGGGCCGGGCCGTGCAGGCTGCGGGGAAGGCGATCAACTCGCCGCTGCTGGAGGCGTCGATGGACGGTGCGCAGGGCGTGCTGCTCTCGATCGCGGGCGGCTCCGACCTCGGCCTGTTCGAGATCAACGAGGCCGCGTCGCTGGTGCAGGAGGCCGCCCACCCCGAGGCGAACATCATCTTCGGGACGGTGATCGACGACTCGCTCGGCGACGAGGTGCGGGTCACCGTCATCGCCGCGGGGTTCGAGTCGGGCGGGCCGACACACAAGAAGCTGGAGCCCACGGCGTTCGGCGCCAGGGACCGGCAGGCCGGGTCGGGCTCCGGGGTGATCGCGCCCGGTGTCAGCGGTTCGACGGCGAGCGCCCCCACGAACGGCAACACCGCGTCCGCGCCCCCGGCCAACGGGAACGGCAACGGGTACGGCGCCACCGCCGGGCTCTCGAGCACCGGTCCGACGACGAGCGCGAGCGTGCCCGTCCCGCCGGTCGCCGCGCCCGACCAGACCGGAACGCTGCCGCCCGCCCAGCCCGACCGGGGCCCCGGTTACGCCCCGTCTGCGCCCCGCCAGCCGGACGCGCCGCGGTCGCCGGAGCCGTACCGGGCCGAGCCCTACCGCACCGACACCTACCGGGCCGAGACCTACCGCACCGAGCACGCGCCGTCGGAGCCCGTGGCCGAGCGCTCGACCCCCCTCTACACGCCGCCGACGCTGTCGGCGCCGACCCACACGACGCCCGTGAACGACCTCGACGACGACGTGGACGTCCCGCCGTTCATGAAGCGCTAGGCCCCGTGGCCGGGCACGTTCCAGACCCGCCGATCGCGGGCAGAAGGTCGCGGCCGGTCATCCACCGGCCGCCTTCCGCCCGTGATCGCGGCGCGGCGGGCCGTCGATGAGTGCTGCGCGGGTGCGGCGGGTCGTGTCCACGCGGGCCGGCGGTCGCTCCGGCGGCGTCTACACGTCGTTCAACCTCTCCGTAGGGGTGGGCGACGATCCGGTCGACGTCGCCGCCAACCGCCGCAGGCTCTCCGCCGAGCTGGGCGTGCCCGTCGTCTTCCTGGAGCAGATCCACGGCAACCGGGTGGCCACGGTCGACGCCGTCCCCCGGCCGGGCGAGCCCGATCGGCCCGGCACCGACGCCGCCGTCACCGCGCTGCCGGGCGTCGGGCTCGCGGTGCTGGCCGCCGACTGCGTGCCGGTGCTGCTCGCCGACCCGCGTGCCGGGGTCGTCGGCGCTGCGCACGCCGGCCGGGTCGGCGCCGCCGCCGGGGTGATCCCTGCGGTCGTGCGGGCCATGGTGGCGATCGGCGCACGCGCCGAGGCCCTCGAGGTGCTGCTCGGCCCCGCCGTGTGCGGGGCCTGCTACGAGGTGCCGGCCGCCATGCGTGCGCAGGTGGATGCCCGGCTGCCGGGCAGCGCGGTCCGGACCCGCAAGGGCACGCCGGGGCTGGACATCCGGGCGGGGATCTACCACCAGCTCGCCGGGCTGGGAGTGGCCCGCATCGGCGCGGATCCCCGGTGCACGATGGAGGACCGCGTGCTCTACAGCCATCGCCGCGACGGCCGGACCGGTCGCCTCGCGGCGATCACGTGGCTCGACCCGTCATGATCAGGAGCTGGGCGCGCTGACGGTGGGGCGTGAACCGCGATCATCGGGAGGTGCGACGTGACCGAGAGCCGCCGCGAGGAGCTCGCCCGACGGCTGCGTGCCGTCCGGGAGCGCATCGACGCCGCCTGCGTCGCCGCGGGCCGGGCCCCCGGTGACGTCGCCCTGCTGGCCGTGACCAAGACCGTGCCGGCCGCCGACGTCGCCACCCTGCTCGACCTCGGTCTCACCGCGTTCGGCGAGAACCGGGTGCAGGAGGCGGGCCGGAAGGTCGACGAGGTCGCGGAGCTCCGGCCGGGCGCCGCGCCGCGCTGGCACATCGTCGGCGGGTTGCAGCGGAACAAGGCCCGGTCCGTGGTGCGCTGGGCCGATCGGGTGGAGTCGGTGGACTCGATCCGGCTGGCCGATGCCCTGGACGACGCCGTCCGGCGCGCCCGCGACACCGGCGGGCGCCGCGACGTGTTGTCCGTACTGCTCCAGTTGAGTGTCGACGGGGACCCGGAGCGGGGCGGCGTGCCCCGTGACGGGCTGGCCGGGCTCGCCGAACACGTCGCCGGGTGCGCCGGGCTGCAGCTCGACGGCCTGATGGCGGTGGCGCCGCGCGGTGCTGACCCGGATGCCGTGTTCGCCTCCGTCCTGGCCGCAGCGGAGGCGCTGCGCACCGCACATCCGCAGGCCAGGACCCTCTCGACCGGAATGAGTGGCGATCTCGAGGCCGCGATCCGTCACGGTTCGGACGTGGTGCGTGTCGGAACGGCTCTTGTGGGCGAACGACGGTTAACCTCCCCATGATCGCCTGGTCGCAGGGGAAGCGGCCGGCCGTCGGGGGTATCGAGGATGGGAGCGCGGATGGGCGCGATGTACAAGCTGAAGGCCTACTTCGGCATGGTGCCCGCCGAGGAGCTGGGGGAGTACCCCGATGATCCTTCGGCGGAGCGCTACCCCCCGTCCCGCCGGGCCGAGCGGAGCGTCCGCGAGTACGCGGAGGAGCGCTGGGACGACCGCCTCGCCCACGACGAGAGCGACGCCTACGACGACGACTGGGACCGCCGCCCGGCGCGTCCGGTGGGAGTCGAGCGTCCGGTTCCCCTCGCCGCCCGCGAGCCGTCCCGGAGTGCGGCGGGCCTCGGGCCCGCTGCGGTCCGCGGGTCCCTCGCGATGGACACGGACGCCTTCCACCGGGAGCACGCGCTCCGCGAGCCCGTTCGGCCTCCTGCCCCTACTGCGGTGCCTGACCAGCGCGAACGTCCTCTCGGCGGGGCCGCGGCGCTCGCCCGAATCACGACGCTGCACCCGGCGAGCTTCAAGGAGGCGCGGACCATCGGCGAGCGCTACCGCGACGGAGTACCGGTGATCATGAACCTCACGGAGCTCGACGCCGCCGACGCGAAGCGGCTCGTCGACTTCGCCGCCGGGCTCGCGTTCGCGTTGCGCGGTTCGATCGACAAGGTCACGAACCGGGTATTCCTGCTCACACCCGCGGACGTCGACGTGTCCGCGGACGACGCGCGGAAGCTGGCCCAGCGGAGCTCGGGCGGAGCCCACGTCGAAGCCGAGCGCGGGCGGTTCCGCACGGACTGACGGCTAGGATCTCCCCTGTGGGACTCGCGATCCAGTTCGTCATCTACTACGTGCTCTTCCTGTTCTGGCTGCTGCTCATCGGCCGGATCGTCGCCGAGCTGGTGCGCTCGTTCGCGCGCCAGTGGGTGCCGGCCGGACCGAGCGCGGTGGCCCTTGAGTTGATCTTCACTGCCACCGATCCTCCCGTGAAGCTGTTGCGGAGAGTGATACCCGTCGTCAGGATCGGCGGCGTGGGGCTGGACTTGTCGATTATGGTTCTGTTGCTGGTCGTGTTCATACTGATGAACGTTGCCCAGCCGGCGCTGTCGTGAGCCCCAGTCACGTAGTGCCGCCGCCGAGGACTGCATGAGGTGATCCGATGCCGCTGACGCCCGCCGACGTTCACAACGTCGCGTTCAGCAAGCCCCCCATAGGGAAAAGGGGGTACAACGAGGACGAGGTCGACGCGTTCCTCGACCTGGTCGAGGCCGAGTTGGCTCGACTGATCGAGGAGAACGAGGATCTGCGCGAGCAGGTCTCTCAGCTCGACCAGCGACTCGGTAACGCGCAAGCCGACCTGGACGAGGCGCGATCGCGCCCGCCTGCCGCAATGGGGGCGCCTGCCTCGATGGGGGCGGTGTCGCCCCCCACGCAGCAGATCCAGCGTGCGGTGGAGCCCCCGCCGATGCAGCGCCCCATGGAGCCACAGCGCGCCATGGCCGCGCCGCCACCGGTGATGGCTGATCATGGCGACCAGGGTGGTGACCACCACGTACAGGTCGCCAAGGTGCTCAGCATGGCCCAGGAGATGGCCGAGAGGCTCACCTCCGAGGCCAAGTCGGAGGCCGATTCGATGCTCTCCGACGCCCGCACCAAGGCCGAGCAGTTGCTGTCGGAGGCGCGGACCAAGTCCGACAGCCTCACCAACGACGCCCGCGCCCGTGCGGAGACGATGCTGAACGACGCGCGGACGCGCGCCGAGACGCTCGAGCGCCAGTCCCGCGACAAGGCCGCGACGCTGGTCGGCGACGCCGAGCGCAAGCAGGCCGAGATCATCGGGACGATCACGCGCGACAAGTCGGTGCTCGAGAAGAAGATCGACGAGCTCCGCACGTTCGAGCGTGAGTACCGCACCCGCCTCAAGACCTACCTGGAGTCCCAGCTCAGGGACCTCGGGGAACGCGGATCCGCGGCACCGTCCGACAGCCGGTCCAGCTCCAACGGTGGCTATGCCGCCACCGGCTACGGCCAGCGTGCCGACGCCGGTAGCTGAGCCACCACCAGATCTATCGGGCGGTGCGGCAGAGGTACGGCCGCACCGCCGCACACGGAGTGAAACGTGCTGCTGCTGGTCCTGATCCTCGTTGTGGTCGCCTTCGGCCTGCTCGTGGTCGCGCTGCTGACCGGCAGCGTGCTGTGGGCATGGGTGTCCGTGGGCGTGAGCGTCGTTGCTGCCATCGTGCTGCTCATCGACTGGTTGCAGCGTCGTTCGGCGGTGAAGGCGGGGGCCGCACCCGCCGTGGGGTCCCCGTCCCGGCCGTTGCCCGCGGCCAACCTGGACCCGGCCACGGAGATCCTGCCGGTCTTCCCGACGTCCGGGCGGGGTGGATCCGGCTCGGGCGGGCCGGCGGAAGACCGTACCGACCGGGTTCCCGACGCCCACCAGACCGTCGCGATGCCGGTGATCCAACCGTCCGGCTCTCCCGTGGGACCGTCCGGCGCTGAGGATACGGTCACCTCATCGGGCGGTCTTTCGTCACGCAGCGTGACCAGTGACGGGGGAGATCGCTCGTCGTCGACGGCGGCCGGACACGGCGCCGACGACATCACACGGACGATGTCCGGGGCCGCGGTCGATGCCTCCGAAGGCACCGTCTCGATCTCCAAGGGATTCATGCCCCAGGGCCCGGACACCTCGAGCCCCGTCTCCGAGAAGGCCGTGTCCGAGGACCCGGGGTCGTCGGTGCCCTCGGGGTCGTCGGTGTCCGCCGGGTCGACGTCCGCCGGGTCGACGTCCGCCGGGTCGTTCTCGCTGCCGAGCGCCACGGCCCGGGACTGGGGGGCATCGCCCGGACCGTCGACCGAGGCATCCTGGTCGAGCGGGAACTGCTCGGGCTGCTCGTCGGCCGCTGCTGTGCGACCGACCGCCGCATCGCCGTTTCGTCGACCCAGCGCCCGCACGACCGTCGCGGCGTGCACCCCGAGCCGACTGGCGATCGCGGTGTCCGGCCGACCCTCGGCGCGCATCTGCCGGGCCGTCGCCAACTGACGTCCCCCCAACGCCGGTGGCCGGCCCTGACGGCGCATCAGCGCAGCCGAGCCCTCCCGCCGCACCCCCGCGCGCAGCATCGACACGTACTCCTCGGTGATACCCAGGACTTCGGCGACCCGCCGGGCCGTGAACCCCAGCTCCGGCAACGTCACCGCAGCCATGTTGCGCAACCCCGCGTCGCCGGTCGCGAAGCGGAACAGCACCTGCGTCCCCACCGCGACCACGACCTCGCCGTCCACCTGCGCGCAGCGAAGGTCAGCAGCCAGCGGCATGCCCTCCAGCATGACCTGCACCGCAACCCCGACCGCCACC
>JBBQEF010000291.1:0-7223 GCA_038320445.1 Mycobacteriales bacterium | reverse complement strand
GGTACGGCTGGGTGCCCGGTTGGCGGCGGAGGCCGACTACCGGCGTGGCGCGCACGCGGACGTCCTGGCCCAGGTGGAGCGGGCCCGGCAGGTCGGGGATCCGGTGGGGGTGGCGGAGGCGTTGAACGTCGCCCACCACTGCCTGCTGGCTCCCGAGCACTCGACGCGGCGGCTGTTGCTGGCCGAGGAGCTGTTGCAGGTGTCGTCGGTGACCGGCAGGCGGATCGACGCGCTGCTCGGCCTGCTGTGGCGCACGGTCGACCTCTTCCTGAGCGCCGACCCGAGGGCCGAACGCTCGTTGCGTGAGCTGCGCACGATGCTGGCCGAACGCGACCACGGCGCAGTCCGGTTCGCGGCCTCGGGGGTCGAGGTGATGCTCGACGTGCGGGCCGGCCGGTTCGAGGCCGCCGAGGCCGGCGCGGCAGCCGGCGCCGAGCTCGGCCGGGCGGTGGGCGATGCCGACGGGGCCGGCTGGTGTGCCGTCCAGATGCTGGCGATCCGCTGGTATCAAGGACGCGCCGACGAGCTGGTCCCGATGCTGTCCGGGTTGGTGACCGACCCGGCGTTGGGTGCGGTCGAGATCGGCTTCTTCGCCGCGCTGGCGGCGGCGGCCGCTGCGGCCGACGATCGGCGCACGGCGGCCGGTGCGCTGGCCAGGCTGCGGAGGCTGGCCGATCTGCCCCGGTCGAGCGGCTGGCTGGTCGCGATCTACGGGGCGACCGAGGCGGCCGCCCTGTTGCAGGACCGTGAGACCGCCGCCGAGGCGTACGAGCTGCTGGTCCCGTTCGCCGAGCGCCCGATGATGGCCAGCCTCGCCGTGGCCTGCTTCGGGTCGACCCACCACGCGCTCGGGGTGGCGTCGCTGACGACCGGCGAGAACGCCCGCGCCGTCGCGCACTTCCAGGCTGCGGTGCGCGCCAACCAGGCTCTGGGCCACTGGCCCGCCGCAGTCCTGTCCCGGCACCGCCTGGGCCAGGCGCTGCTGGCCCGCGGCGGTCCCGACGACACGGGCCGGGGAGAAGCAGCACTCGCCGACGCCGCCGAGGAGGCGGCCGCACTGGACCTGCTGCTGCCACCGGTCCACCGGTCGGCGGGCGGCGACGCCGGGCCCGCGCCGGGGCCCGACGGCCCGGCGACCTGCCGCCGGCACGGCCGGCGCTGGCGACTGCAGCTCGGTGGCCGCGTCACGGGTGTCGACGACAGCGTCGGCGTGAGGTACCTCGCCATCCTGCTCGCCAACCCCGGCCAGGAGATCTCCGCGCTGGAGCTGGCCCAGGGCGCCGACCGGCTCGCGGCGCTCACCGCCACCGACACCGCCTCGCACCAACCCGTGCTGGACGCCGCAGCGCTGCGGGACTACCGGCGCCGGATCCGGGCCCTCCAGTCCGCTCTCGACGCCGCCGACGCGGACGGCGACGCACCGGGCGCGGACCGGATCCGGAGCGAGCTCGACTGGGTCGCCGCCGAACTGGGCGCGGGCACCGGCCTGGCGGGTCGGCCCCGCCCGTTCGGCGACAACGCCGAACGGGCCCGCATCTCCGTCGGCAAGGCCATCCGCCGTGCACTCGCCCGGGTCACCGCCGCCGATCCGGTCATCGGCGCCCACCTGGCCGCCCGACTCCAGACCGGACGCCGCTGCACGTACCACGTGGACCGGACGGCCCGGTAGGCCCGACGGCGTGGTCGCGCGCTCAGGCCAGGGCCGACGCCTCGACGAGGACGTGCTCGAAGGCCGGGTCGAACCCGCCCGCGACGGAGTGGCTCTTGGTCAGCGGAACCAGCGTGCCGTACACCGGCAGACCCACCACCCGCGCCAACATCCGCATGGTCCGCCGGCCACCGTCGGTCACGGCCGTCTCGCAACCGAGCAGACGCACCGCGACGACGTCCGGGCGCGCCAGCACACCGTCGTGGGCCAGAGCCCGGAAGAAGCGCGCCACGTCGCGATCGAGCATGTCGATCGGGGTGTGGCCGAGGCGGAGCAGGTGGTGGTGGCGGGTGGAGTGGCCGATCAGGTCGAGCGTCACCGGCCCAGCCCCATCGGCCCGGTGACGCTCGAGAACCCGCCGCAGCTCCGGCAGCGACGCCGCATGGTGCAGGTCCACGCACCGCGCGGTGCGCCCGGCGAAGAACCGCTCCGCGCAGTCGGGCGAGGCGATGTTCAGCGATCGGGCCCGAGTGATCATTTCAGGTCCTCCCTCAGTCTCCCTTGTACGGCGGCATCTTCGGTTCCAGAGCGACCATCAGCGCGGTCGTGCTGAGCAGGGCAGCCGCGTTGACCACCGCCACGGGCAGCCACCGCCGCGACTGCGGGCAGCCGGTCGGGGCGAGCCCGTCGGGCTCGGTCGGCGAGGTGGGCGGATCGGGTTCGTCGTCCATCAGAGCTCTCCCTCGGGTCGTAGGGCTGTCACGAACGGGCTAGTCACCAGCGCACCCAGGCCACTTGGCGGCGCCGAAGGCCACATCCGATGCCGGCGTGGCCTGTGTCGCCGGCGATGCGCACGTGTCGGCGAGGTCGGCCCCGATGGAGCCGCCGAACGTGCCGGCGGGACCCACCGCAGCGATCGGCGCTGCGAACACGGCCCCGACGGCCAGCGCGACCGGCAGGGCGGCGCTCCACGCGGTCGCCCGCACCCGGCCCGGCCCGGCGGTGGCCTCGGACGACTCGTTGCTCATCGTTCCTCCTGCGGTGCGGGGCGTACGCGCGTCCTCACGGTCGGTCGCCTCGGAGGGGCGGGTTCTCGGGGTCGATGGCGACAGCCATCCCGTGCTCGGGTCAGTCACCCGCGCATTCCGGGTACTTGGCGGCCCCGGCGGCACCGAACGCCACGTCCGACGCGAGCGTGACCTGCGCTGCTCGCGACGAACAGCGTTCGGCGAGGCTGGCTCCGGCGGAGCGATCGAGCGGGCCGTGCGGGATCGTCGCAGCGATCGGCGCCGCGAAGACGGCCCCGACGGCCAGCGCGATCGGCACAGCGGTGCTCAGCGCGGTCGCCCGCACCCGGCTCGGCCGGGCGGCGGGCGCGCATGACCCGTCGGTCATCGGGCTCCGAGTGCGGCTCATCAGTCGCCCCGGAAGGGCGGGATCTTGGGATCGATGGCGACGACCATCACGGTGGTGCCGAGGACGGCAGCAGCGTTGAGGAGCGCAGCCGGTAGCCGGCGGCGGGCCCGCTCGGTGCCGGTCGACGCGGGTGGTTCCGGTCTCGCTGTCCGCGTCCGCAGATCGGGTCGGTCGTCCATGGTGTCTCCTGCCGGTTCGAGGGTGTGTCACAGTTGCCCGCTGATCAGGAACAGCGCGCCCCGCTTGGGTGCGTCCCCGACCCCGATCGTCGTCAGGCTGTCGATGCCGGAGTCGCACTGCTCCGCGGACGCCAGGTCGATCCACATGGTCACCGGAGGCGTGTCCGGCTCGTCCGACCGGCCCGGGGGGTGCACGGCGACCCTCGCGAGCGAGCCCCGCTCTTCGAGAATCCGTGCGCAGTGCCCGGCGTAGCGGCGACCGGCCCGCGGGTCGTCGGTGTCGGGCCGGTAGACGACGGTCATGCACTCGAACGCCCGCCCGCTCATCCCGGCCGGAGGGCAGGCCGGGCGACGACCCGCCGGCAGCGCCGCCCGGAAGCCGCGCTCCAGATAGACCGCTCCACACATCCGCAGCTCGGGCCACGCCGGTCCGAGCGTCGACCCGCTGACCACCCCGTTGGGCCCGGTGAAGCAGTCATCGACCTGCACCTGGTCCCACGGAATCTCTTTCGCCACCGCCGCCGACGGGGTGAGCGCGAGGTCGATCTCGATCAGCAGCCCCGGGTCGAAGTCGTGGTCGACGGGCTCCTCGGACCAGAACGCACACCGCGTCCCGCCGTCGATGCGACCGAGGAACGCGGGGGTCCCGACGAAGACACTGCGCGGTGCCACCAGCTCCCGCGCCTGCGCCGTCGCCGGACCGGACCTGTCGCCTCCCCTGTCACGGCCTGCGCGTCCGGCGGCGCCCGATCTCCATCGGGTGGACCGGGGGGCGGCGGGCAGATCAGCGCTCGGCACCGGGCTGCTCCTCGTCGGTGCGACGGATCAGCATCAGCGACCGGTGGAACCCGGCGAGCTCCGGCCGAGGCTCACACACCCCGTCCAGCCCACTACCACCGTGGACGGGCACCGTGACTGCCGCCGCGGGGACGGCCACGACCGACGTGGACGACGAGGCGGCCAGACCCGTCGTCGCCACGCCCGCCACGACGGCCGTGGCCAGCAACCGTCTGAGCACGCTTCTCATGGCTCCCCTCCCCGTTGCCGAACCGGAGCTGGCCCGGCCGGATCGGCCGACCGCAACCGTCGACCCGAAATATCCTGCGTTCCATCCGGTTCCCTCCGGTTCCGCCACCGCCCACGCGCCGGCACGGGACCGGCACCCGGCAGGTGGGAACGACATGGAACGCCCACAGGTGAGCGCGGATGAGGGCACGTGAACGTCGATGCCCGAAACGGCGCGCCTGCCCGAGGGAGCCTCGGAGCAGCCGATCACGAAAGCAGGAGAACTCCGTGACAACACGATCCACATCGGCGACCACCGGGCTCCGCATCCTGTCGACGGTGTTCGCCGTCGCCGCCGTGCTGGCCGCCGCCGTCCACCTGTCGTCGGACGCGGTGCCGTCGACCAGCGCCAGCAACGGCACCATCCACATCGGAACCAGCCCACCGAACGTGGCGCTGGCGGGTCCCGTCTCCGGGTACTGGCCGGTCAGGCCCTATCCCCCGCACACGCCGATCATCAAAGGCTGACGCCGGCGACCGGCACCGGCCCGGGTCTCACTGTCGAGCCCCGCAAGCCGGTGTGTTGGGCGTTCCGCAACTCGGCGGGAATACGCGGTTGGCGACGCGGTCGGGAACCGTCGCCCCCACCGCCGGATCCGCCGGACCGAGAACGATCACCGCGGACGCCACGACCGCTGCGGCCGCAGCGATCAGCCTCTTCCTCGTGCCCACTGGGATCTCCTCTGCGGTGGTCGGTGACTGTGTCGATCGTGGCGTTCCATCCCGTTCCACGCCATCAGACCCGTGAGGCCCGGCTCGGGGGCCGCGCCCTACGACGAGGCAGGTCCGGCGTCCGGCGCGACGCCGCAGTCGCGATCGGCTGAGGAATGCCCGGGCACGGTCGAGGCGCGTCCCAGGTTCGGGGGGACACGGAGCGCGGCGGCAGCACGATCGCCGTCGCGGCCTCAGCCGGCTCGACCGTCGGGGTCCGTGGTCTCGCGGTCGGTGACCGTCGAGTCGTACCGCCTGTCCGCGGGACCGGCCGCGTCCGGGCGCCGCCACCGACGCAGCGACGGGTTCGTCCCGGCGATCACCGCCACCGCCACCATGCACGCCGCTCCGCCGCTGACCGCTGCCGCCGAGGCCGACAGCAGGCTGGCGATCAGCCCGGCTCGCGCGTCGCCGAGTCCCGGCCCACCCGCTCCGACCGCGTACTCCACCGAGCTGATCCGCCCACGGAACCCGTCCGGCGTCCCCAGCTGCACGAGCGTCCCGCGGGAGATCACCGACACGGTGTCCGCGGCGCCCGCGACCGCCAGCCACGCCAGTGTCGCGACGAGGCCGTCGACCAGGCCGAACCCGGTCAGCGCCAAACCCCATATCCCGGCCGCGACCAGCAACACCGCACCTGAACGCGCGGCGCCCGTGACCACACCGGACAGCAGTCCGGCCACGGTCCCGCCGACCGCGACCGCGCTGAGGAACAACCCGAGCGTGTGCGGATCGCCGCCGAAGCGTTCCTGGTTGAGCACCGGGAACAGCGCGATCGGCATGGACAGCACGGTCGCGGCCAGATCGGTCGCCAGCGCTGCGCGCAGCACCGGACGTCGCCACAGGAACGCCAAACCCTCGCCGGTCGCGCCCAGTCCCGCCCGCGCAGCACCGCCGTCCGGACGCATCGGGGGCAGCCGCGACACCCCGTAGAGCGAGAACAGGATCGCGACGGCATCGACGGCGTAGGACCAGCCCAGCCCCCACTGGGAGAGGACCACCCCGGCCACCGCCGGGCCGGCCAGCATCGCCAGCTGGAACGTGACGTGATCCAGCGCCACCCCGGCCGCGACCTGGGACGGTGGCAGCAGGCGCGGCACGAACGCCCGCCGCGACGCCATGCCCAGCGCCGTGCACGAGGTCTGCAGCGCGACCAAGCCGAGCACCAGCGCCGCCGACCCGATCCCGGCCACCGCCTGGGCCGCCAGCAACGCCCCCGCGACCACCGCGCCCAGGCTGGTCAGCAGCACGACGCGGCGGCGGTCGACCGTGTCCGCGATCGTGCCACCGAGGAGGCCGAGAACGATCATCGGGACGGCGTTCGCCACGCCGATCGCGCCGGTCCACAGCGGGTTGCGGGTCAGGTCCCACACCTGGTAGAGCACCGCGACCACGGCCATCTGCCCGCTGAGCCGGATCGCTGCGGTTCCGATCCAGAGCCGCCGGAACGCCGCCGACGTCCGCAGCGGGCTGACGTCCAGAAGTCCTGCTCCCACTACGGCTCCTCGACAACAGCGTCCACGTGCCCGGGCGGAAACCCGGCCCGGCGGGCGACGTCGGAGGATGAGGGCAATCGCCACCCCCGGGATCGGTGCCGTCGTGATGGCTCGACGTGCGGACACTGATGGCCGTCGGTCGACCGGGTTGTGCTCCCCACGCCGCGGCCGCCACCTTACGGCTGCAGGCGGGATGAGCCCTGACACCGGCCCCGCCCAGCGCCTGGCCGTCGGAGCCGCTGTACCGATGCCGGCGGCTGGTGATCAACTGGCCGGTGCTGGAGCAACGGCGCACCCAGCGCCATACCGTTTCTTGGCCTGCAGGTCGCGGTCCGGCTCCAACCGCACGGACTCATCCGCCGCCGGGACCGGTCGCTCACCCTCGAACGCCCGACGACGCCCTTCTGCTCGACACGCCATGACCAGCACGGTGAACGGGCGCTTGCGCGCCGCAGGTCAGAGGGGTACTATAGAACGTATGTTCGAGAGTGCGTTGGAGGATCTCCCGCCCTGGGAGATGTCCGACGCCGCCTGGGAAGCGCAGCTCGAGGACCTGATCCGCCGCGATCCCGGTCGCGATCCCGGTGACCCCGTGGTGTCGCTGCCCGACGATCCGCTGCCCGACGAGCCCTGGTTGCTCGACGACCCGTCGTGTGCAGCTCCGGCGGTGTGCCCGCTGGGCGGCGCCTCCGCTGATCCGGCCGCGTT
>JBBQEF010000290.1:0-7236 GCA_038320445.1 Mycobacteriales bacterium | reverse complement strand
CTTCCCCAAGCTCGGCCCGCCGCTGCCCGGTATCGAGGTGCGGGTGGTCGCCGAGGACGGCACGGTGCTGGGCGCGCGTGAGGTCGGGCTGCTGCACCTGCGCGGGCCGTCGGTCACGCCCGGGTACCTGACGGTCGACGGTCCCGTCGCCGCCCAGGACGCCGACGGCTGGCTCGACACCGGCGACGAGGGCTACGTCGCCGACGGCCAGGTCGTGGTCTGCGGCCGCCGCAAGGACGTGATCATCATGGCCGGCCGCAACATCTACCCCACCGACATCGAGCGCGCGGCCGCGGCGGCGGACGACGTGCGCGCCGGAAACGCGGTGGCCGTGCGGCAGGAGGCGGGCGAGCGGCGCGAGTCGTTCGCCGTGGTCGTCGAGTCGCGGAAGGCCGGTGACCCGGAGGCCGAGAAGGCGATCCGGAAGGACGTCACGTCCCGGGTGGTGTCGGCGGTGGGCGTGCGCCCGGCCGAGGTGGTGGTGCTCGGGCCCGGGAGCCTGCCCAAGACCCCGTCGGGCAAGCTCCGTCGCGCGGCGACGGGTGACCTCCTGCGGATGCGGGGCTGATCGGAGCCGCCGGGCGGTCAACCCGACAGGGCGTGGAACCTGTTCTGCGTCGGCTCCAGGCCGTCGGCCAGCAACGCCTCAGCGGCGTCGGCGGCCAGGTCGACCGCGAACTCCAGCTCCTTGCGCTCCGCTCCGGAGAAGCGCTTGAGCACGAAGTCGGCCGGGTCCTGGCGGCCGGGAGGGCGGCCGATGCCGAAGCGGACCCGCAGGTAGTCGCGCGTGCCGATCGACGAGCTGATCGAGCGCAGCCCGTTGTGGCCGCCCTCGCCGCCGCCCAGCTTGAGCCGGACGACGCCGAAGGCGAGATCCAGATCGTCGTGGACGACGAGCAGATCGGCCGGAGCGACGGCGAAGTACTTCACGAGCCCGGCGACCGGCCCGCCCGAGACGTTCATGTAGGTGCGCGGCTTCGCGAGCACCACGCGTCGCCCGGCGAGCCGCCCTTCGAGCACGTCGGAGTTGCTCCGGTGCTTGGAGAAGCGGCCACCGCCGGCCCGCGCCGCCAGCATGTCGACGACGCGGAAACCGACGTTGTGGCGGGTCTCGGAATACTCCGGACCCGGGTTGCCGAGCCCGACCACCAGGGCGGGGCCCGGCGCCACGATCAGCTCCCCGAGTCGGCTGCGGCCTCGGCTGCGGCCTCGGCCTGCGCCTCGTCCGTCGGCTCCTCGACCACCCCGGCACCCTCGGTGTCGATCTCGGCTTCGAGATCGGCCTCGGTGGGCGCGGCCACGATGTTGACGACGAGGAGGTCGGCGTCGGCGCGCAGCGTGGTGTTGGCGGGCAGGCGGAGATCGCCGGCCTGGATCTGGGTGCCGATCTTCAGACCCTCGACCGAGACCTCGACGTGGTCCGGGATGGACGAGACGTCGGCCTCGACCTCGAGGGTGTTGAGCTCCTGGCTGACCATGGTGCCCGGTGCGGCCGAGCCGATGACGACGATGCTCACGTCGACCACGACCTTCTCGCCGCGGCGGATCACCAGCAGGTCGACGTGCTCGATGTAGGGGCGGATCGGGTGCTGCACGACGGTCTTGGTCAGCGCCAGCTGCGGCGTGCCCGCGATGTCGAGCGTGATGACCGCGTTGCGGCCCTGCTCGCGGACGATGCGCTTGAACTCCAGCTCCGGGAGCGAGAGGTGCTGCGGGTCGGTGCCGTGCCCGTAGAGGACGGCGGGGATCTTGCCTGCGCGGCGGGTGCGGCGGGCGGCGCCCTTGCCGAACTCCGTGCGGGTCTCGGCGGCGATTACGGCCTCGGCCACGGTCATACTCCTCGATCAGCTCATCACGATGTGGACGCGCGGCGAGGGGCACCGGTCGAAGCCGGACCCACGTCGATCACGGCGGGCTAGAAGGACACCCGCCCTCGCCGCGGAACTGGCCACCACGATACGCGACGCCCCGGCGAACTCCGTCGCCAGGGCGCCACGGCCGCTCGTCGACTCAGTGGCCGATCTCCTGCCGAACCCGCGCCGCTGCCCGGGAGAGCGCCCTGAGCTTCTCGTAGGCGCAGAACCGCGGGAGCGCCTTGAGCCCGCAGTCGGTGGACAGGTAGACGCGTTCGGGCTCGATGTGCTCGAGGACCTTGTGGATGCGGTCCACGATCTCGTCGTCCGACTCGATGTAGAGGGTGCGGATGTCGATGACGCCGACCTGCACCTCGCGGTCCTTGTCCACCACCTCGAGGGCCTTGACGTCGGCCATGTCGCGCAGCGTGAAGTCGAGCGCGAACTGTTCGACGTTCACGGCCATCCAGCGCTCGAGGACGCGCGGCAGGGCGTTCTCCACGGCTCGGAAGGTGTTGCCGTAGCCGGCACCGAGGCAGCAATGCCAGGCGATCTTGGCGTCGACCCCGTCGACCCAGGCGTTCATCACGTCGATGACCCAGTCGCTCTTGTCGTCGAGCGCGAGCATCCACGCCCCGAGATCCTCGATCTGGATGAAGTCCGCGCCGTGCGCGACGAGGTCCTTGAGATCCTCGTTGAAGATGGGAACGAGGTCCTCGGCCAGCTGCCGGGCCTCCTTGTACTGCGAGTTCGGGTGGTTGAAGTCCACGTGGTAGGTCAGGTTCGGCGGCCCGGCGCCGACCGAGACCTTCATCGGGCGATCGGTCAGCTGGCGGGAGGCGGTGTGCATCTCCGAGAGCCGGCCCGGGATCCCGCGCCCGACCGGCCCGGTGACGGCGGTGCCGCCCCAGTTGTGCATCCAGGCCGCCTGGCTGAGGTCACCGTCCGCGCTGGCCTCGATCGCCGTGGCGAGGGGGTTGGGCAGCTTGGCCTTGGTGAAGCCGTCGAGCCGCTCGTACCAGTACCAGACGAACGAACCGATTCCTCCGCCGTAGTCGTCGAAGTGCATCTGTCCGTTGGTGACGATGTCCAGACCGGCGAGCTCCTGGTCCTTGATGCAGGCCGTCGTGGCGTCCCACCACGCGTGCCAGTTCTCCTCCAGCTTCCACCATTCTAGAAGGTCGGCCCCGCCCAGGTTGTAGCGCGAGAACCACCGCGGCTTCGGGTAGGAACCGATCATCGTCGTGGGCAGGATCGTCTCGACGATCTTCCTCGGCATGCGCTCGTCCCCTCTGACGATGCGATGGGCGCCTCACGGCCGTGCTGACGTCCCGAACAGGAAGTGATCAACAGTAGCCAGGCCCGGGCGCCGCGGCTATGTCTGCCGCCACAGAGAAGAGACCCGGCCCCTGGCCGACGTCACAGCGCAGCCGGCGCGTCGGTGCGGACCGGACGTGGCGCGCGGGCCGCTCGTCACTGGTCGCGGCCACCGCTGCCGGGACGGTCAGGCGATGCCGTCGAACAGGCTCGTGACGGAGCCGTCGTCGAACACCTGGTGCACGGCCTCGGCGAGCAGCGGGGCGATGGAGAGCACCGTCATCGCCGGGAAGCGTTTCTCCTCCGGGATCGGGAGGGTGTCGGTGAACACGACCTCCCGGGCGCCGCAGCCGGCGAGCCGCTCGGTGGCCGGGCCGGACAGCACGCCGTGCGTGGCGGCCACCACCACGTCGGCCGCGCCCTGGGCCAGCAGCGCCTCCACCGCCTTGGCCACCGTGCCACCGGTGTCGATCATGTCGTCGATCACGACGCAGAGCCGGCCGTGGATGTCGCCGACCACGCGGTTGGCGACGGCCTCGTTGGGCTTGCGCGGATCGCGGGTCTTGTGGATGAAGGCCAGCGGGGTGCCGCCCAGCGCCTCGGCCCAGCGCTCGGCCAGGCGGACGCGGCCGGAGTCGGGGGAGACCACGGCCAGGTCCTGGCCCGCGTAGGTCTGCCGGACGTACGTGGCGAGCACGGGGAGGGCGAAGAGATGGTCGACCGGGCCGTCGAAGAAGCCCTGGATCTGGGACGTGTGCAGGTCGACGGTCATGATCCGGTCGGCGCCCGCCACCTTGAACAGGTCCGCCACCAGCCGCGCGGAGATCGGCTCACGGCCGCGGTGCTTCTTGTCCTGGCGGGCGTAACCCCAGAACGGCATGACGACGGTGATGCGTTTGGCCGACGCGCGCTTCAGCGCGTCGACCATGATCAGGTGTTCCATGATCTGGTCGTTGATCGGCGCCGAGTGCGACTGCAGCACGAAAGCATCGCAGCCGCGGACCGACTCCTCGAACCGCACGAAGATCTCCCCGTTGGCGAAGGAGTACGCCGACTGCGGGGTGATCGTCACGTCGAGGTGCTTCGCGACCTGCTCGGCCAGCTCCGGGTGAGCGCGTCCGGAGAACAACATCAGGTTCTTCTTCGGCGTGGCCGAGATCATGCTCACCGGGATTCAGCCTCCATGCTCTTCGCCGCCCGGGCCGCTTCCGCGGCCGGGGTGTCCGGCCGGTTCTTCTCGACCCATCCCTCGATGATCCGCTGTGACCCGCCCGACACCGCCAGCGCCCCCGGCGGGACGTCGTGCTTCAACACGGTGCCGGCACCGGTGTAGGCACCGTCGCCGACCTGCACGGGAGCGATGAACTTCGTGCCCGAGCCGGTCTTCACGTACGACCCGATCACGGCCCGGTGCTTCTGCACCCCGTCGTAGTTGACGAACGTCGATGATGCCCCGATGTTGCTCTGCTCGCCGATCGTGGCGTCGCCGACGTAGGTCAGGTGCGGCACCTTGCTGCCCGCGCCGATGTCGGAGTTCTTCACCTCGACGAACGTGCCGATCTTGCCGCGCTCCCCGAGCCGCACGCCGGGCCGGAGGTAGGCGAACGGCCCGACGGACGCCCCGGCGCCGACCACCGAGTCGCTGCCGTGGGTGCGCACGACGGTGGCGCCCGCGGCGATCACGCAGCCGGTGAGCGTGGTGTCCGGGCCGATCACCGCACCGGTCTCGACGACGGTCGCCCCGTGCAGCTGCGTGCCCGGGTGCAGCACGACGTCGGGAGCGAGCCGGACCTGCACGTCGACCCAGGTGGTGGCCGGGTCGACGACGGTGACGCCGGCCCGCATCCAGGCGTTCAGGACCCTGCGGTTGAGCTCGGCGCGGACGGCAGCGAGCTGCACGCGGTCGTTGACGCCGGTGACCTCCCACGCGTCGTCGCACCGCACCCCGCGCGCGGTGGCTCCGTCGCCGCGAGCGATCTCGACGAGGTCGGTGAGGTACAGCTCGCCCTGGTTGTTCGACGTGCCCAGCCGGCCGAGCCCGGCGTCGAGGAACGCGCCGTCGAACGCGTAGACGCCGGAGTTCACCTCGCGGACGGCCTGCTGCTCGGGCGTCGCGTCGGCCTGCTCGACGATCCGCGTGACGGTGCCGTCCGACTCGCGCAGCACGCGTCCGTAACCGGTGGGGTCGTCGAGCTCGCTGGTGAGCACGGCGCACGCCGCGCCGTCGCGTTCGGTGAGCAGCCGGTCGAGCGTCTCGGCCCGCAGGAGCGGAACGTCGCCGTAGGTGACGAGGACCGCGCCGGTGACTCCCGGGGGAAGCGCGTCCAGCCCGCACCGGACGGCGTGGCCGGTGCCCAGCCGCTGCTCCTGCACCGTGATGAGCACCGGACGGCCGAGTTCGTCGGCGATGGCGGTGAGGGCGGCGCGTACCCGCTCGGCGCCGTGGCCGATCACCACGACGAGGTGTTCGGGCTCGAGAGCGGCCGCCGCGTGCACGGCGTGGCCGAGCAGGCTGCGACCCCCGATGGGGTGCAGCACCTTCGGCACCGCCGACTTCATCCGGGTGCCCTCACCGGCGGCGAGCACGATGGCGGCGCTGGGGCCGTTGCGGTCCACCACGGGCTGCTCCCTGGTTCGATGTCGCGAGACCGGTGCAGCGTACGGGGTGCGGCTCGGCACCCGATCGAGGATCGTTCGTCGTCGGTACACGGGGCGAGGACGGATCGGCGCGACCGCTCACCGTTGATCTCCCACCGGTCGTCTCAGCGCTCCCCAGAAGGTGAATGTGTCGCGCGCCCGGCGAGTTCTCCGCAGGAGAGCACTTCCCGAGTCGCCAGGAGGAGATATGCCCACCCGCACCGCACGTACGGCCTGGAACGGAAGCCTGGAGCAGGGCTCGGGTCAGGTCGAGCTCACCAGCAGCGGGGTCGGCACCTACGACGTCAGCTTCCCGAAGCGGGCCGCCGAGGACGCCGGCGGCACCACCAGCCCCGAGGAGCTCATCGCCGCGGCGCACTCGTCCTGCTACGCGATGCAGCTCTCGGCGTTCATCGCCGAGGCCGGAGGCACGCCGCAGTCGCTCGACGTGACGGCCGCCGTCACGCTGGGCCCGGACGAGGCCGGTGGCTTCGCCATCACCGGCATCACGCTCACCGTCCGCGGCGAGGTCGACGGGCTCGACGAGGCCGGATTCCAGAAGGCCGCGCAGGCGGCGAAGGACGGCTGCCCGGTCAGCAAGGCGCTGAGCGGCACCACGATCACGCTGGACGCCGGTCTCGAGTGAACGGGCCGGTCGCGGGAGAAGGAGAACGATGAGGTGCACAGGTAACGGGCGTCCGCCCCAGCCTCCGGAGCCCAAGGGTCGCTGAGGACGCCGACGGGGCGGGTCCGCACACGCGGGCCCGCCCCGTTCGTCGTGGCTGCGCCCAGCACGTCAGAAGGGTGCGTCGTCGACGGCGTCCTCGGCCAAGGGCTCGATCAGCGCCAGATCGCGGCCGAGGACATCGCGGCGCTCCGGTACGGCCGGTTTCCCGGGTCGAGACGGGCGGACCGGGAGCGGTGGTTCGGGCCGGTAGTCATAGGGCCGGCTGCTGTAGCGATGCCCGGTCGGGGTGGTCCACGTGATCGTCCCGTCCGAGCGCTGGGTGACGGTCCGGCCCGGGGCGTCGTGCGTGAGGTGGTGGTGGTGCACGCACCCGCCGTACAGGTTCTCCTCGCTGGTCTCCCCGTCGTCGGGGTTCCAGGCCCGGGTGTGGTCGAGCTCACCGTCGATCGCGCGGCGGTTGCAGGGCGGGAACCGGCAGTAGGCCGCCAGCCGCCGGCTGTGCTCGGGATGGAACCCGTGGCCGAACGCGTGGCCGACCACATCGTCGGCCATCACCCTGGCGTGCCACGCCTCGGCGAGGCGCAGCATTTCGTCAGCACTTGCACCGTCCCAGGGTGGCATGCCGGCGGTGAATCCCGACGATCCGTCCGGGCCTCGGCACCATCCCGGCGAGGGGCTCCGCCGCCAGGATTCGAACCTGAACCATCTGAACCAAAATCAGAGGTGCTGCCTTTACACCAC
>JBBQEF010000289.1:0-7311 GCA_038320445.1 Mycobacteriales bacterium | reverse complement strand
CCCCTGGCCCGCAGCGATCCTCTACGTGGACGCGGGCGGGGTCCGGGGCACGTTCCTGGACATGGCCGACCGGCTGGCCGGCCTGGGCTACGCCACCCTGCTGCCGGACGTGTACTACCGGTTCGGCGGCTTCGAACCGTTCGACATGGAGACGGCGTTCTCCGACGATCAGGAGCGCGCGCGGCTGATGGGGATGGTCGGGAGCCTGACCAACGACATGATCGTCAGCGACGCCGGCGCGTTCCTGGAGTTCCTGGCCGCACGGCCCGAGGTGACCGGCGACGGCGTGGGCACCACCGGTTACTGCATGGGCGGCCGCGCGTCGATGCTCGTGGCCGGCAGCCACCCCGACCGCGTGGCCGCGGCGGCGTCGTTCCACGGCGGCCGGATCGCCGTCGACGGCGACGCGAGCAGCCCGCACCTGCTCTCCGACCGCATCCGCGCCACCGTCTACGTCGCCGGCGCCGAGAACGACGGGTCGTACACGCCCGAGCAGGCCGTGCTGCTGGAGGGCGCACTGACCGCGGCGGATGTCCCGCACACGCTGGAGATGTACCCGGCCGCGCACGGCTTCGCGGTGCCCGACAACCCGACGTACGACAAGGACGCCGACGAGCGCCACTGGGCGGCACTGGACTCGCTGTACGGGACCGCCCTCGCGCGCTGAACCCGTGCGGTCAGATCGCCGCGTGGTGTCCGTCGTCGAGCGGCAGCAATTCGGGCCGCTTCGGGAGGAACCCGTCGCCGGTACCGCGGCCCTGCAGGCGCTTGCGCACGAACGGGAACACCCATTCGCGCATCCAGCGCAGGTCCTCGGCCTGGCGGGCCCGCCACGGGGTGGGCTCGGACGTGGGGAGCGGGGAGCGCCAGTCCTCCGCCACGGGCTCGCCGAGCGTCTCCAGCACGCGGAGCATCACGCGCTTGTGACCCTCGGTGGTGAGGTGCAGGCGGTCGCTGCCCCAGGTGCGGGGGTCGGCGAGCGGGGCCATCCCCCAGAGGTCCACGACGGTGCTGCCGTGGCGCTCGGCGCTGGCCCGCATCAGCTCGTTGTAGCAGGCCACGCGCCCGCGCAGGCGCCGGATCAGCGGGTGCATGCGGCCGAGGTCGAAGCCGGTGAACACCAGCACCTGCGCGCCCGTGGCCGTCACACGCCCCAGGGCGGCGTCGAAGCGGCGGGCCAGGTCGTCGGTGTCGCAGGCGAATCGGATGATGTCGTTGCCGCCCGCGCAGAACGCCACCAGGTCGGGCCGGAGGCGCTCGGCGACCGCGAGCTGGTCGTCGACGATCTGGTCCAGGAGCTTGCCGCGCACGGCGAGGTTGGCGTATCGGAAGCCCGGCCGGCCGGCTCCGAGGTGCTCGGCGACGCGGTCGGCCCAACCCCTCGGGGTACCGTCGGAGCGCAGGTCGTCGAGGCCCTCGGTGAAACTGTCGCCGATCGCGACGAACGTGGTGAATCGAGTCACGGGCCGGCCCCTTTCGTTCACAGCCCCGTCATCCTCGCGACGGGTGGATATCCCCCCAGGATCACCCAGAACCGTCGATCTCCGCCAGGGAGGTGATCGAACCGATGCGAAGAGGGCACCCTCCCCTCCCCCACGCCGCCGGTCCCCGGCCCGAGTCGTTGCGGGAGCTTCTCGGTGGCCGGGGTGGCGCGATCGACGCGACGGTGCCGGTGGTCGCCTTCGTCATCGGGTTCACCGCCGCGCAGGCCGCTGCGTCGCCCGTGGCCTGGGGTGGTGGAGCGGCCGTGGCCGCCGCCGTGGCCCTGGGGGCGTTCCGGCTCGCCCGGGGGCGGCGTCCACGCTCGGTCCTGCTCGGGCTGCTCGGTGTGGCCGCCGCCGCGTTGATCGCCCTCTACACGGGGCGCGCGGTGGACTTCTTCCTCGTCCAGATCGTCACGAACGCCGCGAGCGCGCTGGCGTGGGCCCTGTCGATCGTGATCCGGTGGCCGCTGCTGGGACTCGTCGTCGGCACCGCGCTCGGCAACCGCACGGCCTGGCGTCGCGATCCCGCTCTCCTGCGCGGCTACCAGCGGGCGTCGTGGGCGTGGGTCGCCCAGTACCTGGTGCGACTCGTCGTGTTCGTCCCGCTGTTCGCCGCCGATCAGCTGGTGGCGCTGGGTGTCGCACGGGTGGTGTTGACGTGGCCGCTCGTCGCCGCGTGCGTCGCCGTCTCCTGGCCGTTGCTCCGCTCCGCCCTCCCGCGCGGCCATCCGGGCATCCGTCATCCGGTGGTGCCACCGCCGCCACCGCCCGGGACGGGGTGAGAGGGCTCACCAACGGTGATCGTCCGGAGCGTTTCGGGCGAGGTCGGCGTTGGGAACCGGTAGAGCCGTACTCACCACCGACCGCGTTCAGGAGCCAATGCCGCAGCACCCCGTCGCCCGCCCGCACCGTCCCGAATCCCCGACCGGCCCGCCTCCCCGCTTCCCGTACGGGCACTCGCCTGCCGGGTCGGGCACCGCAGCCGCGTCGGACGTCGTGACGGTGAAGCCGCCCGCCAAGGACCTGACGATCAACAAGATCCTCGCCGGGGCCGGTGCGGCCGCTACCAGCGCCGTGCTCGGGTCGTTCTTCGGCGCTGCGGGCACCGTCGCCGGCGCCGCGCTCGGGTCGGTGGCGAGCACGGTGGCCACGACGATCTACCAGCGGTCCCTCGACCGGACGCGCGACACCCTCGTCGCCCGGATCCGGCCGGTGGCCGGGCGGGGCGCGGCCACCGGAAGGCCCGGTGACGACACGGTGCAGATGCCGCGGATCCCGTCCGAGAGCGAGATGGTCACGCTCCGCCTGGAGCCCGCCGTGCCGTCCGCTCCGCCGCGGCGGCACTGGGCCAGGTGGGCAGGCGCGACCGTCCTCGTGTTCGTCCTGGGCCTGCTCGCCGTCACGGGCTTCGAGTGGATCAAGGGTTCGACGCTGATGTCCGGCGACTCGGGCACGTCCGTCGGGCGGGTGCTGGGCTCCGACCGCGGCGACACAACGCCGACGCCGGAGCCCTCCTCCACCTCGGACGCGACGGACCGGTCCACACCCGACCCGACGTCGAGCCCCGACTCCGGCACGGCTCCGTCGAGCGCGGCCGTGCCGAACGTGGGCAGGTCGGGCGGCGTCGACCCGAGCGGCTCGACCACCGGCACCCCCGGGCTCCTGCCCGGCCGGTCCGGCACGCGGGGCTGACGCGCGGCCAGCCGGGTAGGCACGACCTCGGTGCTGCGGCCGCGGCTCGCGGGTCGTCGGCCTCGGGTGATCGCGCGCATCACTGTCAGTCGGTGACGGGGGCAACGGTGGACTTGTGGCGCTGCGCCAGCTCCCGGTAGACGGCGGGGTTGCCCTCGACCCACCAGCGTGCCGTGTCGGTCAGGGGGCCCTTCACCCGCGCCACCGTGCCGAGCACCAGCCGGCCGTCGGGCACGACCGTGTTCGGGGCGACCGTCGAGCCGGCGCCGACCAGGCACCGCGCGCCGATCCGCGCGCCGTCCTGGATCGTGGAGCCGTTGCCGACCAGCGCCTCCGCGCCGATCACGCAGCCGTGCACCACGCAGAGGTGACCGATCGTGGCGCCGGGGCCGATCTCGGTGATCGGGTCGTCGCCGCCGTGCAGCACGCAGCCGTCCTGCACGTTCGCGCCCGCACGCACGATGATCGGCCCGAAGTCGGCGCGGAGCACCGTGTTGTACCAGATCGACGCGGACGCCTCGATGCGCACGTCGCCCACGAGCGTGGCGGTCGGGGCGATGAACGCGTCGGGGTGGACGGTCGGGGCGATGCCCTCGAAGGAGTACAACGGCATGGCCGACACCGTGCCACACGCAGCTCAGCGGGGGTCGAGCACGGCGACGCGGGCGGGGGCGCGCAGTCCCAGTGAGCGCAGCTCCAGCTCGGCCAGCCCGCGCACCACCTCGCGGTCGTCGCGGCGCCACGCCGCGGCAGGGTCGTCCGAGACGCGCAGCAGGCTGCGCACCGGCATGTGGGCCATCGCTCGCAGCGCGAGCAGGTCCGCGTCGAGGGAACGGACGGTGATGGCCGAGCGGGCGGCGCGCGCGTAGCGCACCCGCAGCGTCAGCCACACCAGCACCACCGGGACGGCGGCCAGCACGACGATCCCGACAGCCACCCCCGTCGCGACGCCGGTGATGGTGTCCACCTGCTCGCGGCCCGCGTCGGCGAGCGAGGTGCCCGCCCCGGTGCCGGCGCCGAGCGCACGGGCCAGGTCGTCACCGACGAGCGGCACGGTGCCCGCCGTCCCGGCCGCGCCCTCGAAGGCGCCGCGGATCGCGTCCCCGGCGTCCACCAGCGCCCGCGCGGGCGCCTGCAGCCGTTGCACCAGGTCGTACGCCGCGCGGGCGACGACCACCACGAGCACCACCCACGCGATCACGAACACGTCGGCGAACAGCTGGCGGAGGAGACGAAGCGGGCGTTCCGCGTAGAACCGCATGCAGCGGTGTCTACAGCAGCCCGAGCTTCGTCGCCGCGTACACCGCCTCCGCCCGGCGCGACACCGTCAGCTTGCGCATGAGGTTGCCGACGTGGAACTTGACGGTGGTCTCGGAGATGAACAGCTCGACGCCGATCGCGCGGTTGGAGAGGCCACGGGCCAGCAGCCGCAGAACGTCCAGCTCACGCTCGGTGAGCCGTTCCCGTTCGGGAACACCGCCGGACAGCGAGCGCACCATGGCCGACGCGCTGCGGGCGTCGAAGGCGCTCTCCCCGCGGGAGACGGCCCGGATCGCGCGCACCAGCTCGGTGGTGTCGACGTCCTTCACGACGTAGCCGCGCGCCCCGGCCTGCACCGACTCCACGACCAGCCGGTCCTCGGCGAACGTGGTGAGCACCAGCACCCCGAGCCCGGGGTGGGCGGCGCACAGCGTGCGGCAGACGTCGAGGCCGTCGGTCTGCGGGCCCGCCGTCAGCTTGAGGTCGAGCAGCACGACGTGCGGACGGGACGCGGCGACGGCGGCCACCGCGTCGGCGGGGGTGCCGGCCTCGCCGACGACCCGCAGGTCGTCCTCGCGTTCCAACACCGCGCGCAGGCCCTGACGCATGATCGAGTGATCGTCGACGAGCACGATCCGGGTGGGCAGCGGCCGCACGGCGGCGGGCGCGCTCACAGGGGCTCCCCCGACGCTGCGCGGGGGCTCGTGGTGGTCATGGGGACCGCCCCGGGCTCCGCCGGGATGTCGACCTGCACCTGCAGGCCGCCCAGCCGGGCTCGGCGGAAGGTCAGGGTGCCACCCAGCTCGCGGGCCCTGGCCTGCATGTTCACCAGGCCGCGGTGCTCCCCGGACGGGGTGGCGACGCTGGCGGCGCGGAGGCTGCGACGCACCTCCTCGGGGCTGCCGCAGCCGTCGTCGGAGATCGTGAGCCGGACCTGCTTGCACAGATAGGCCAGCCGCACGACGGCCCGGCCGCCCTTGGCGTGCATCGCCGTGTTGAACAGCGCCTCGCCCGCGATGCGGAACAGCGACTGCTCGCAGTCGGCCGGCAGCGCGATCGGCGTGCCGCCGATGCGCACCTCGACGTGCAGCTCGTCGGGCATGTGCACGCCCGAGAGCTGGCGCAGCATCGAGGGCAGGTCCTTGTCGTCGCCGTGCCCGTCGCTGTCGTTGAGCGCGTAGATCGCCGACCGCAGCTGCTCGACGGCCCGGCGCGTGAGGTCCTTGGCGGTGTCGAGCTGGCCGCGCAGCCGTGGGTCGTCGATCTCGGTGCGCACCAGCTCGATGTGCATGCCCGCCGAGAGCACGTACTGCGTGACGCTGTCGTGCAGCTCGCGCGCGATGCGGTGGCGCTCGATGTCGAGCACCTCCCACTGGCGGGCCGCGCCGAGCTCGGCCTGGGTGGCGGTGAGCTGCTCGTTGCGGGCCGTGAGGTCCTCGGCCTGGCGGGCGGTGCGCGCGTGCAGCCGGGCCGAGTGGTCGAGCAGCGCGCAGTTCTGCAGCGCCGCGGCTGTCTGGCCGGCGAGGATGCGCAGCACGGAGTGGTCGGTGTCGTCGATGCTGCGGTCCTCGGGCGTCCACGCGACGAACCCGCCGACGGTCCGGCCGTCGAGCTTCACCGGGACGTGCAGGTGGCGGCGGCGCTGCGCCGCGTCGTGGTCGTCGTGGGGTTCGCTCGCCCTGATGTGCTGCAGGTGCAGCCGGACACGGTCGGGTACGGCGCGCTCGTCGGACCACTCCGCGCCGTCCGGGCCCCGGACCAGGAAGCGGGGCTGGGCCTCCTTCAGCTCGCCGTCGACCAGCGCGAACACCACCCAATCGGCGGTGAGGTGATCGGCCGCGGCCTCGACGACGGCGCGGACGAGCGCCTCGGAGCCCTCCATCGTGCGCACCAGCGCCGCGGAGATCCGCTCCAGCGCCAGGATGACGCGGTGCAACCGCTCCGCCGACGTGCGGTACTCGGGATAGTAGTGCGGCTTGCCCGACCGCAGGCCGGTCAGCGCCTCGAGGTCCGGTTTGGGCCGCGCGGCCGCGCGGCCGGACCGTCGCGGCCACTGTGCGGCCGCGGTCATACCCCGCGCCCCGCAACCGGGGACGCGGCCGTTCTCACAGGGCCGCCTTGAACAGCGTCTCGACGTCGCCCACCGTCGTGGACCGGGGGTTGGTGGTGAGGCACGCGTCGCCCAGCGTCAGCTCCGACAGCCGCGGGATGTCCTCGGCCGTGACGCCGAGGGCGCCCAGCCCGCGCGGCACGCCGACCTCGTCGCCCAGCTTGCGCACCTCCTCGGCCACCCGCTCGACGGCCTCCAGCGCGGGCATCCCGGGCTCGTGCACGCCCATGGCCTGGGCGATCGGGACGAACGGTTCGGGCAGCTCGGCACCGTTGAAGCGGATGACGTGGGGCAGCAGCACCCCGTTGACGACACCGTGGGGCAGGTCGAGCATGCCGCCGACCTGGTGGCTCATCGCGTGCGTCGCGCCGAGGATCGCGTTGGTGAACGCCAGGCCGGCCTCCAGCGCGGCCTGCGCCATGAACGCGCGGGCGCCCGTGTCGTTCGGCGCGTGGATGGTGCGCGCGAGGTTGCCGTTGACCAGGGAGATCGCGTGCAGGGCGTGGTGGTCGGTCAGGGGGCCGCGGGCGAGGGAGACGAAGGCCTCGATGCCGTGGGTGAGTGCATCGAGGCCGGTGGCGGCGTTGAGCCAGTCCGGCATGGTGAGCAGCAGGCGCGGGTCGATCACCGAGACGTCCGGCACGAGCGCCCGGCCCATGATGGTGATCTTCGTGTGCCGGGCGGTGTCGGTGACGATGCAGAACTGCGAGACGTCCGCGCCGGTGCCCGAGGTGGACGGCATCATGATCAGCGGCGGGATCGGGT
>JBBQEF010000288.1:0-7316 GCA_038320445.1 Mycobacteriales bacterium | reverse complement strand
CTGCTCGGCCTCCACCAGCGGCACGTTGGTGTCGTTGCCGCCGTGCACCACGAGCAGCGGCGCTACGATCCGGTCGACGTCGTGCAGCGGTGAGAGCTCGCGCAGCAGCGCCGCGTCGGCGCACGGGTCGCCGTACTTGGTGGTGGCGGCCTCGGCGATCCACGGCTCGGTGTGGGCGTAGAACGTGGCGAAGTCGGAGATGCCGCACACGTCCACGCCGACGGCGAACAGCTCCGGGTAGCGGGCGAGCGCGGCGAGCGTCAGGT
This sequence comes from Mycobacteriales bacterium, assembly GCA_038320445.1. Taxonomy (GTDB): domain Bacteria; phylum Actinomycetota; class Actinomycetes; order Mycobacteriales; family Pseudonocardiaceae; genus Pseudonocardia. Next base: position 7,050 of record JBBQEF010000288.1, on the reverse strand, counting down.
ACCCGCCGTAGGAGCGGCCCGAGACCCCGATCCGCGCCGGATCCGCCAGCCCCGACGCCGTGAGGAACGCGACCGTCGCCCGCACGTCGGTGATCGCGACGAAACGGCGCTCGTGGTCGTCGGCGGCGGCGAACTCGCGCCCGTACCCGCCCGAGCCCCGCACGTTCGGTGCGAACACCGCCACCCCGGCGGCGAGCAGGGCCTGGAACAGCGGCTGGTACGTCGGACGCTCCTGCGCCTCCGGCCCGCCGTGCAGCCAGAGCAGCGTCGGCAGCGCCCCCAGCGCGCCGCGCGGGCGGAACAGCCAGCCCGACAGCCGCAGCCCGTCCTCGGCGTGGAAGTCGTGCAGCGTCGGTGCGACCAGCTCGTCGTCGTCGGCGGGCTCGGCGGGCAGCAGCGGGGTGGGGTCGGCGTAGCCGTCCAGCTCGATGCGGGAGATCCGCGGCGTGACGGTGGGGCCCTCGCCCGCGACGAGGAGAGCGCGCCCGTCCCTGGTGAACGCGGCGCCGGTGACGACCTCGCCGCAGCGCTGCACGAGCGGTTCCCCCGCGCCCGAGCGCAGGTCCAGCAGCTCGGTCTCGCTGCGCCCGTCGACGTTCCACACGAGCGCGGCGCGGGCGCCGGCCGGGTCGAGCGCGACCATGTCGAGGTCGTCGTCGGGACGCTCGGCGATCGTGAACACCGACGACACGCCGGACGTGCCGCGCAGCGTCACCGCGAGCAGCGCCGGCCGGTTGCGTCCGGCGTCGGTGTGGACGTAGAGCTGGCGGCCGGTGACGCCGAAGCGGGCGTCGGCCACCGTCGACTCGGCGCCGGGGATCAGCTCGGTGCGCCGCCCCGACCGGAGGTCCACCAGCTCCAGGCCCCGTGCACCGCGCCGCCCGAGCCGCACCACCGCCCGCCTGCCGTCGCCGCTCACGGCGCAGACGCGGGCGGCGGGCCCGGCGGCCAGCACCGTCGAGGTGCCGTCGCGCAGGTCGAGCAGGCACGCCTGCCCGTCACCCGCGCCCTCGGGGAAGACGGTGATCCCGAGCAGGTGCCCGCTCGGTGACCAGGCACCGAGGGTGGCGGCCGCGGCGCCGGGGGCGAGGTCGCGCACCTCGGACGCGTCCGGGCTGACGAGCCGCACGATCGTCCGCTCGCCCCCGCCCGGGGCCAGCTGCAGGGCCAGCCACAGCCCGTCCGGCGACCAGCTGATCGCCTGCACGTCGGTGTCGTCGACCAGTGGTGCGTCGGGTTCGGCGACGGGTGACCCGTCGGACGGGAGCGGCGCGAGCCAGGCGCGGGGGCGCCCGTCGCTGTCGGAGATCCAGGCCAGCATCGTGCCGTCGGGGGAGGGCACGGGATGGGCGTACGCCGGCGCGAACAGCTCCGCGTTGCCCAGCCGCGCGAGCCGTCGTTCGGTGAAGTCCACTACAACCCCCTCTCCTGCAACCACATCTCCAGCAGCGCGACCTGCCACAACGCGTTGGACCCCAGGTTGGTGCGCTTCGTGTTGGGATCGGCCAGCATGCCGTCCAGCCAGTCGCGGCGCACCAGTCCCCGGGCCTTGGCCACGGGATCGGTGACCGCGTCGCGCACGCGATCGAGGAACGGCCCCTCCAGGTGCCGGATGGCGGGCACCGGGAAGTACCCCTTGGGCCGGTCGATGATGCCGTCGGGCACCACGCCGCGCCCGGCCTCCTTGAGCACGCCCTTGCCGCCGTGCGCGAGCTTCAGCTCGGGCGGGCAGGCCGCGGCGAGCTCCACGAACTCGTGGTCGAGGAACGGCACGCGCGCCTCCAGACCCCACGCCATCGTCATGTTGTCGACCCGTTTGACCGGATCGTCCACCAGCATCACGGTGGAGTCGATGCGCAGCGCCGCGTCGAGCGTGTCGTCGGCGCCGGGCATGGCGAAGTGCTCGGCGACGAACGCGCGGCTGGGGTCGTGGTCCAGCAGCCACTCCGGTTCGAGGATCGACGCGAGATCGCGGTGCGGGCGATCGGTGAACACCGCCGTGTACGCCTCGACGCCGCGGCTGCGCGGCACCCGCGCCAGCGGCGGGTACCAGCTGTAGCCGGCCAGTACCTCGTCGGCGCCCTGGCCGGACTGCACGACGGTCACCGACTTCGCGACCTCCTCCGAGAGCAGGTGGAACGCGACGCAGTCGTGGCTGACCATCGGCTCGGCCATCGCCGCGATCGTGTGGTCGACGGCGGGCAGCATGCGCGCGGGGTCGACGAGGATCTGCTGGTGGTCGGTCGAGAAGGTCTCGGCGACGAGGTCGGAGTACTCGAACTCGTCACCCGATTCGCCCGCCGCGGCATGGAACCCCACGCTGAACGTCTTGAGCCCGGTCTGGCCCTCGGCCGCGAGCAGGGCGACGACGAGCGACGAGTCGAGCCCGCCGGAGAGCAGCACGCCCACCGGCACGTCGGCGACCATGCGGCGGCGCACGGCCAGGCGCAGGGCGTCGAGGGTGGCGTCGCGCCAGTCACGGGCGGTCATCCCGGCGTGGTCGGGGTTGCGGGTGTGCGAGGGGCGCCAGTACACGTGCTCGCTGCTCGTGCCGTCCGGGTCGATCGTGCGGATCGTCGCGGGCGGCAGCTTGCGGACCCCCGCGAGGATCGTCCGCGGGGCCGGCACCACCGAGTGGAACGTCATGTAGTGGTGCAGGGCCACCGGATCGATCGACGTGTCGACCTCGCCGCCCGCCAGCAGCGCGGGCAGCGACGACGCGAACCGCAGCCGCCCCGGCCCCTCGCAGAGGTAGAGCGGCTTGATGCCGAGCCGGTCGCGGGCGAGCGTCACGACGCCGGTGTCGCGCTCGACGACGGCGAAGGCGAACATGCCCAGGAAGCGGTCCACGCATGCCGTACCCCAGCGGTGGAACGCTTTGAGGATCACCTCGGTGTCGGAGTCGGAGAAGAAGCGGTACCCCTTGCCCTCCAGCTCCGCCCGCAGCTCGCGGTAGTTGTAGATGCAGCCGTTGAACACGGCGGTGAGGCCCAGCTCGGAATCGACCATCGGCTGCGCGCCGCGCTCCGACAGGTCGATGATCTTCAGGCGGCGGTGGCCCAGCGCGACCGGCCCGCCGGCGTGGATCCCCGACCCGTCGGGGCCCCTGCGGTGCATCGCGGCGGTGATCCGGGCGACGGCCTCCGCGTCGGCAGGAGCTCCGTCGAAGCGGATCTCACCGGCGATACCGCACATGGGCACGTCCTCCCGATCGTCGTCCTGTGGGAGCAGTGGACGATGCGAGCGGCACGGAGCGCAACCCACGCCGAGTTTCGACCGTGTGACCGCGCTCCGCGCCGCCCCGCACACGCGCATCGCGCGGGCTCGTCGTTGTCCGGAGGGTGTCGTGGGCGACGTCGCGCGGGCTCGTTGTCGGGTAGGGCAGGGTGGGCCGTGTGAACGGACCTGTGTGGGGTGTGGTGTTCCGGCCGCAGTCGCCGCCCGAGCTGCTGCGCGAGACGGCCGTCGCGGCCGACCGGGCAGGTGTCGCGGAGCTGTGGCTGTGGGAGGACTGCTTCGCCGAAGGCGGGCTCACCGCGGCCGCCGCGGCGCTGGCCTGGACCGAACGGCTCACCGTCGGCATCGGGCTGCTGCCGGTCCCGCTCCGGAACCCGGCCCTGACGGCCATGGAGATCGCGACGCTCGCGCGGATCTTCCCGGGACGTCTCCTGCCCGGTCTCGGGCACGGCATTCTCGAGTGGATGGAGCAGGTCGGGGCGCGGGCGGCGTCGCCGATGACGTTGCTGCGGGAGCACACCTCCGCGATACGGGCGCTGCTGCGGGGGGAGACCGTCGACGTCGACGGCCGCTACGTGACGCTGCGGGGGGTGCAGCTGGACTGGCCGCCCGCGGTCGTCCCGCCGCTGCTGGTCGGGGCACGCGGGCCGAAGACGGTGGCACTGGCCGACGAGCTGGCCGACGGCGTGATCCTCGACAGCTCGGCCACAGCGGACACCGTGCGTGCGGTCCGGGCCGTGTCGGGCGGGCGCGTCGTGGTGTTCACCGACGTGGACGACCCCGCGCAGATCCCGGACCGCGCCGCGGAGCTGGGGGAGGCCGGCGCCGACGCGGTGGCGTTCACCGCGCCCGCCGATGCGCCCGACCCGGCCCCGCTGATCGCGGCGATTGCCCGCCGCTGATCGCGGCGAACCGCGCAGTAGCGCCCTGCGGAGGGCCCAGCTGCGCGGCTGGCAACGATCATCTGCGATCGCCGAGCCACAGCACAGGTAGACCAACCGCCTACCGCAGCACCCAGGTGTCCTTCGCCCCGCCGCCCCGCGACGAGTTGACGATCATGCTGCCGGCCGGGGCGACCCGGCTCAGTGCCGCGGGCAGCACCTCCACGTGCGGCGCCGTGCCGAACCGGGACTGCAGGACGAACGCTCGCAGGTCCACCGCGCGGGGCTCCAGCTTGTCGCCGGAGAACGTCGGGTGCGTCGAGAGCTGCACCAGGTCCTGCGCGACCCAGCCCGCCGGGTCGGCCCGGATCGCCTCGGCCACGTCGGCGAGCTCGCCCGGCCCGGCGTGCGGGCCGATCACGATGCCCACCCCGCCGTAGCCGTCCACGGGCTTGAGCACGAGCTCGTCGAGCCGGTCGAGCACCTCCTCGCGGCGCTCGGGGTCGACGCACGGGTAGGTCGGCACGTTGTCGAGCAGGACGTCCTCGCCGAGGTAGTAGGAGATCATCTGCGGCACGTAGGCGTAGACGAGCTTGTCGTCGGCGACCCCGTTGCCCAGCGCGTTGAGCAGCGCGACCTTGCCGCGCGCCGCGGCGTTGCAGATGGCCCGTCCGATCGGGCGCTGATCGGCGCCCGTGGCCGTGAGCAGGGTGCGCTCGTCGAGGCGCCGGTACAGCGCCGAGAGCCGCCGCCTGCCGCCCACCTCGACGAGGTGGACGCCGTCCTCGGTCACCTGCAGGTCGCGCGGGGTGACGAGCGGGACACCCATCCGGTCGGCGAGCAGCTTGTGCTCGAAGTACGCCGAGTCGACGGGGCCCGCCGAGAGCAGCGCGACCTCGTCGCTGCCCGGCTCGTCGGGCACGGTCGCCGAGAGCAGCGCCGCCTTGAGCTGCCCCGGTACGGCCTCCAGCCCCACCACCCCGGCGGGCGCCTCCAGATCGGGCATGACGCTGCGGATCAACCGCCGGCTCATGATCGAGTACCCGATCCCCGACGGCACGCGCAGGTTGTCCTCCAGCACCAGCCAGTGGTCGGCGCGGTCCCGCACCAGGTCGACGCCCGCCACCGCGATGCGCACGGCGTCCTCGGGGACCAGCTTGCCCAGCCGGCTCCAGCCCGGGGCGTCGTCCACCACGGCCGCGGGCACGACGCCGTCGGCGACGATCCGGCGGTGGCCGTACACGTCCCGGACGAAGGCCTCCAGCGCCCGCACCCGCTGGGTGAGGCCGGCGCCGAGTCCCGCCCAGTCCTCGGCCGTGACGATGCGGGGCACGAGGTCGAGCGGGAACAGCCGGTCGGGCTCGCCGTCGCCGACGCGGAACGTGACGCCGCGCGCGCGTTGCTCGGTCTGCAGGGCCTGCTCGGCGGCCACGAGGCCGCGCCGGCCCATCCGGTCGAGCGCGCGGAACATGAACCCGTAGTGCGGCCGGACCGTGCCGGCGTCGCTGACGGCCTCGTCGAAGGACGTCGGGTGGTACGCGGCGAGCAGCTCGGAGGTGAGGGGCTGGTCGGGCCGCGGCTCGAACACCGGGATCCGGCCCTGCGTGTGCGCGAGCAGCGCGTCGACGACGTCGGTGATCTCTCCGCGCCGCCCGAAGGCCCGGCGCTGGCCCGCCGCGGCACTGCCCCGGCCGAGGGTGGCGCGGGTGAGCTCGACGACCTGCTCCCAGTCGCCGAGCTCCTCCAGCTGGGGCCGCAGGTGGTTCACGAGCTGCTCGATCAAGATCGGCGGGGACACCAGCGTCGGGGGTTGGCGGGGGTCCGGGCTGAGGTCGACCAGGTCGCCCTCCAGGCCCGACCGTGCGGCCCGCCAGCTCGCCGCGCGCAGCAGCTCGTGGCGGTTGGGGGGCAGCGGGAGGCCGGCGTCGAGGTCCTCGCGAGCCTTCCCGACCAGCGCGCGGAACAGGCCGGCGATCAGCACCACGTCGTCCACCTGCGGGCAGGCGTCGCACACCCGCAGCTCCACGGTGGGCAGGTGGGCGCTGGGCCGGATGTCGAAGTAGACCATCCCGGGGTCGCTGATCGTGCCGGACGCGATGAGTTCGGACACCATCTGGTCGTAGTCGGCAGCCGTCTCGACGTGGCCGGGCGGGCCCGCCGTGGGCCAGCGGGACCACACCATGCTGCGGTAGCTGGCGTAACCGGTGTCGCGGCCGCGCCAGTAGGGCGAGCTCGCGGAGATCGCCAACAGGGTGGGCAGGTAGGGCGCCACGCGGCGGACGACCTGCACGGCGACGTCCCGGTCCGGCACGTCCACGTGTACCTGCGCGCCGCAGATGTGCTGCTCGCGCACCAGGAGCTGGTACTCGTGCTGCATGCGCTCGTAGCGGGCGCCCGCCGAGATGTCGTCGCCCTCCAGATCGGCGAGCGGCACGGTGCCCGCCGCCACCACGCCGAGGCCGAGCGGCGCTGCGACGGACTCCAGCGTGGCGCGCAGGCGTCGAAGGTGGTGGCGCAGCTCGTCGAGCGTGGCGCAGACCGGTGTGTTGGTCTCGACGAGCGATCGTTGCAGCTCAGGGGCGAACTCCGCGCCGTCGAGCTGGGAGAGGAGGGCATCGACCTCGGGGGCGGAGCGACGCGTCGCGAGGTCGACGACGTGGAACTCCTCCTCCGCGCCGAGCAGGGGGAGGTCGCTCATGCGACTGACGCTAGGTCGCCGGTGTTACGGACGTGTACCGCCGACTGCGGCCGATCTGCCCCGGCCCTTGCGAGCGGCCGGTGTGGGCGCGTGGCGCCTGTTCGTGCGCGCCCCACACCCCCCGTCCGCCCCCACACCCCCGGTCGCTCCTCACGCCCCCCGTCGACGGGGGGTGTGGGTGCGGTCGGGGGGTGTGGAGGTCGACGGGGGGCGTGTGGGGGCGGACGGGGGGTG
>JBBQEF010000287.1:0-7333 GCA_038320445.1 Mycobacteriales bacterium | reverse complement strand
GTGTTGTGACCGGCGGTGGGGGGACCGGGGGTGTGGTGACCGGCGGCGTGGCGACCGGCGGTGTGGTGACCGGCGGCGTGCCCGCCGGACCGGTCGACGGCGGTGCGACGGTGCCGCCGCCCGACGTGCCGGATCCCGGTGCGGTCGTGACCGCGGCGCCACTCGCGGCGGGCGGCGCTACGACGGTTCCACCGCCGGTCACCGACGCCGGGCCGCCCGCGGACGCCGCGCCACTCGTCGTCGCGGTCCCCGTGGACACGGCGCCCCGGACCGGAGCGGACGGTCCGCCCTCCGGCGGCAGCGGAGCGGACACCCCGAAGTCCTCGAGCGTGGTCGACTGCGAGACCGGGAGGATCCGGGTTCCGAGGAAGGGCGGCGGGGCCCCGGCGCCGGCGCCGTCGGCGACCAGGCCGTCGGCCCCGCTGGGCACCCTGACCTGGGTGTACCCGCCCTCCTCGCCGGCGGTGGGCTGAGCGCGGTAGGCCGCCGGTGTGCGGGATGCGCCGGTGCCGGACGGTGTGAGCTGCGTTGCGAGGACGACGATGCTGCTCATGCACGCGGCGGACACCGCGATGGGCGCCGCTCGCCGGGCCCAGCGCCGCAGCGCGGCCCGCTGGAGCACCGAACCCGGGTTCGGCACGGTCACGTCGGCCGCGAGGCGCATGGCGGTGTCACTGAGGGCTTCGGCGGTCCAGTCGTAGCGGGGGTCGGCGTCGCCGCCGGGCTCCCGGTCCTGCTCGGGCCAGCCCAGGAGCGTCACGAGGGAGTCGAAACCCGTGTCCAGCAACCAGTCGACGGCGTCCGCGGTGGTGCCACCGCGCCGCGCCAGCTCCTCGACCGGGACGTCGCCCATGTAGTGCAGCACCACGGCCCGGCGCTGGGAGAGGGGGAGCCGCTGGAGTGCGGCGAGGACCACGCCCTCGTCGGTGTCGGCCGGGATCGACGGTGCCGGCACCGGCCTGCGCAGGGGACCGATCTCCCGGCGGCCCTGGGCGGCGGCCCGCAGGGCGGACCACCGCACCCAGATCAGGGGGTCGGTCAGCGCGCGGACCGTGGCCCACGACTGCCAGCAGCGGTCGAATGCCGTGTCGACCGCCCGGCACGCCGACTCGCCGTCGCCGGTGATCGCGTGCAGCTGCGACACGAGCCACGGGTACGCCGCCCGGTAGAAGCCCTCGAACTCTGCTCGGGGGTTCACCTGCTCTGTCGCCTTCTGTCCGGACGTCCTGCCGCCTGGCCTCACAGCTGCCCCCGTCTGATCGATCCCGGGCGAGTCCGCCCCGAGAGTCGTCGTGGGGGGGTGGTCGGAACCCGGACGCGGAGCGTTACCCTGCTCGGCCATTCGGGTGGCGCCCGGTCCGGGGCGGGCCGGGCTACCGTCTCCGTGTGGGCCACGACGACGTCACCGGGCTCGACGGGGTCACCGTCGAGTTCGGAGGCGTGCCCGCGCTCGACGGGGTCACGCTGCTGGCCGAGCCCGGGGAGGTGCTCGCCGTGATCGGGCCGTCGGGCTGCGGGAAGACGACGTTGCTGCGCGCGGTGGCCGGGCTGGAGCGGGCCGAGCGCGGCCGCGTCCTCGTCGCGGGTCGCGACGTCACCGGGGTCCCGGTGGCCCAGCGCAACGTGGCCATGGTGTTCCAGTCCACCACCCTCGCGCCGTTCCTCACCGTGGCCGCCAACCTGGAACGCTCTGCGAAGGGCTGGGGCACCGGACCCGCCGACGCCGCGGAGCGCGTGGCCGACCGTGGCCGCAGGCTCGGGCTCGGGCGGCTCCTGCCCCGCATGCCGCGGTCGCTGTCACCGGGGGAGAGCGGGCGCGTCGGGATCGGCCGGGCCGCGGTGCGCAGGCCCGACGCCTTCCTGTTCGACGAGCCGCTCGCCCACCTCGATGCGGGCGAGCGGTCACGCACCCGACGGGCCATCGTCGAGCTGGTGCGCGACGCCGGTGTGGCCGCGCTCTACGTCACCCACGACCAGGCCGAGGCGATGGCCGTCGGCGACCGGCTCGCGGTGTTGCGTGAGGGCCGGGTGGTGCAGGTCGACGTGGCACGCCGGGTCTACGACCGCCCGGCCGACGTGTTCGTCGCGCGGTTCGTCGGCGAGCCGGAGATCGGGTTGCTGCCGGCGGTCGCCGTCGTCGGAGCCGCGGGCGCCGGGTTCCGGGTGGGACACCGGATCCTGCCGTTGTGGGGTCCGCTCCCCGACGGTGTGCGTGGTGGCCCCGTGGTGCTGGGTCTGCGCCCCGGGGACCTCCGGCTGGCCGGACCGGCCGCCGACCCCTCCACGGTGGTCGTGCCCGTCGTCGTGCGGGAGGTCGTCCGGCCGGGGCCGGAGGCCGTGGTGGTCGGCGAGGTCGCCGTGCCGGGCGACGCCGACGGTTCGCGGCTCGCGGTGCGGGTGGACGCCGACACACCCCTGCGCCGGGGAGACCGGGTCGAGGTGCTCGTCGACGCCCGGCGCGCCCACGTCTTCGACGCCGTGACCGGGCACGCACTGGCACACCCCGACCCGTGACACGTCATCCCTTCCGGTGACAGGCCGGAGCACGTGCTAACTCCTCAGGCCACCGGCACGATGTGACGTGCATGACCGCCGTCGCCCCCGGCCGTGCCGCCGCCCCGGGTCCCGTCCTGACCGCCTCCCCCTGGGCCGGCGCCGTCATCGGCTTCGTGTTCCTCGCCGCCGTCGTGCTGTTCCTGGCCGGCCTCGTCGCTCTCTAGCGGTACCGGCTCGCCGTCACGTCTGCAGCCGTGACCTGCGGCGACGCAGGTGCCTGACCTGCGCAGGATCCTGTGGCAGTGCCAGCGCCGCGTCGTAGGCCGTGCGCGCGGCAGCGGGCCGGCCGAGCCGGGCCAGCAGCTCCGCCCGCGCGGCCTGCCACAGCGGGTAGTCCGACAGCCCCGAGAGCCCCTCCACCTCGTCGAGCCCGGCCGCAGGCCCGTCCCGCTCGCCCACGGCCACCGCGCGGTTCAACCGCACCACCGGCGTGTCCTGCACGGTCAGGAGCACGTCGTACCAGGACACCACCGCGGTCCAGTCGGTCTCCACCCACGTCGCGGCCAGCGCGTGGCAGGCGGCGATCGCCGCCTGCACCACGTAGGGATCGGGACGGGCGGGGGTGCGCCGCAGGCCCTCCCCGACGAGGATCACGCCCTCCTGGATCAGCTCGGCGCGCCATCGGCCGCGGTCCTGCTCGGCCAGCAGCACCGGCGACCCGTCGGCGCCGTGGCGGGCGTCGCGGCGGGAGTCCTGCAGCAGCTCCAGCGCGAGCAGCCCGAGGACCGACGGCTCGCCGGGCATCAGGTCGCGCAGCAGCCGCGTCAGCCGGACCGCCTCGTCCGCCAGCGCCGGACGCGGGGTGCCGGTCGGGGCGTACCCCTCGTTGAACAGCAGGTAGACGACGGCCAGTACGCCGCGCAGGCGGGCGGGGAGCTCGTGGTCGTCGGGCACGCGGTAGGGGATTCCAGCGCGCGCGATCTTCTGCTTGGCCCGGGTCAGGCGTTTGGTCATCGTGGCCTCGGGCACGAGCAGCGCGCGGCCGACCTCGGCCGTCGTCAGCCCGCACAGGGTGCGCAGGGCGAGCGCGATCTGGGTCTCGACGGCGAGTGCCGGGTGGCAGCAGGTGAACACGAGCCGCAGGAGGTCCTGCTGGTCACCCGGATCGCCGTCCGCGGACATCAGGGCGACCAGGTCCACGGCGTCCGCCTCCTTCCCGGAGCGGGCCGCCTCCCGGCGGATCAGGTCGATCGCGCGGCGGCGCGCCGCGACCGTCAGCCACGCCCGCGGTTCGTCGGGCACCCCGTCGCGCGGCCACGTCTCGAGCGCGCGGACGGCGGCGTCCTGCACCGCGTCCTCGGCGAGCTGGAGATCACCGACGTGCCGGACGAGCGTGGCCAGCACGCGCCTGCCCTCGTCGCTCACCAGGCGGACGAGGGCGGCGCGTGCGGGATCGACCGGCACTCAGCCGCCGAACTCGATGACCGGCCGGACCTCGACCGCCCCGTCCCAGGCGGCCGGGATCTGGGACGCCACCTTCACGGCCTCGTCGAGGTCGGCGCACTCGATCAGGTAGAAGCCGGTCAGGGCCTCCTTCGTCTCCGCGTACGGACCGTCGGTGGTGACGACGTCGCCACCCTTGCCGCCCTGCACGCGGACGGTCGTGGCGGTGCTGGTCTGGTAGAGCGCCGCCCCGCCGCGGATCACCGCGGCCGCGGCCGCGCCGAACTCGTTGTACTGCTGCATGTCGGTGCCGTACTCCGGAAGCGTCCAGTCGACGTCGGCGGAGTAGATGAGGGCGGCGTACTGCGGCATGGGGCGCTCCTGAGGGTGTCGGGCCGGCGCTGGTGGCCGGCGTCACCCTAGGGACGAACGGGCTCGCCGCGAAAGGACACGATGTGCGGGACGAGCAGGGATGGGGGCGCACCGGCTCCGCGTAGCATGGCCGCAGTGAACGACCCGGTCCCCGGCCACACCGTGCTCGCCGACGCCGACGGCACCCCGTACTCGTCGCTGCGCCAGCGCCCGGCTCCCCGCGCCGAGCGCTACGAGCTGGGCCGCGGCCTGCGCCGCAAGGTGCCACGGAAGGCACTGGGGGAGTGGCAGGTCCGGACCGGACGGCCCGATCCCGTCCAGCAGATCATGGACTCGCACGAGGGCCGGGTCGGGCGGCTGGTGCCGATCCGGGTGGGCCGGATGGCGGCCTCCCCGTACGGGTTCCTTCGTGGTACGGCGGTCGTGATGGCCGACGACGTCGCCCACCTTCCCGCCACCGGCATCACACCCGTGGTCTGCGGCGACTCGCACCTCGGCAACTTCGGCTTCTACGCCTCACCCGAGCGCGATCTCGTGATCGACCTCAACGACTTCGACGAGGCGCACCCCGGCAGCTGGGAGTGGGACCTGCGACGGCTCGTCGCCAGCATCTGGGTGGCGGGACGGCACAACGGAGCGAACGAGGAGCAGTGCGCGGACGCCGTCACCACCTGCGTGGCGGCGTACCGCGAGGAGGTGCGCCTGCTGGCGGACCAGCCGCTGATGTCGCGGTCGTTCCAGCGCCTCGACGTCGACAGGCTCGCCGGCGAGAGCTCGAAATCGCTGCGCCACGAGGTCGAACGGGCGGCGAAGCGGGCCCGCCAGCGCACGAGCGACCGGGCGCTGCCCCGCTTCACCGAGAAGGTGGGCACCAGCAGGCGGATCGTGGAGGAGCCGCCGCTGATCACCCGGCTGCCCGACCGCGAGACCGAGCTCGTGGCCGCCGCACTCGACGAGTACCTGCTGACGTTGGCCCCGCACTGGCGTCGGGTGCTCGGCGGCTACACGCTGGTCGACGTCGCGCACAAGGTGGTCGGGGTCGGCAGCGTGGGCCTGCGCGCGTACGTCGCCCTGCTCGAGGGCTCCTCGCCGGAGGATGTCGTGTTCCTGCAGCTCAAGCAGGCCCGGCGGTCGGTGCTGGCCCGCTACGTGCACGGCGAGTCGGCGTGGCACGCCCACCAGGGCCAGCGGGTGGTCGAGTACCAGCAGGCGCTGCAGACCGTCAGCGACCCGTTGCTCGGCTGGACCACCGTCGACCAGCGGCAGTACTACGTCCGCCAGTTCCGGAACATGAAGGGCACCGTCGCGCTGGACGGCATCGACGCCGGCGCCCTGATCGACTACGCGGGCGTGGTGGGCCACCTGCTCGCCAAGGGTCACGCCCGCACGAGCGGGGCCTCGATGATCGCCGGGTACGTGGGGTCGTCGGCCCAGGTCGACGCGGCCCTGTGCCGCTTCGCGCGCGCCTACGCCGACCAGACCGAGGCCGACCACGCCCAGCTCGTCAGGGCCGTCGACCGGGGGCTGCTGCCCGTCGAGCGCGATGTCTGAGCAGCGCGGCGGGGTCCGGCTCGTCGTGCGCGAGTTCGGCCCGGTTCTGGGGGCCGGCCGCCGCACGCTGCGCCGCCATCCGATCTGGGAGGAGTCGGGCGAGGGCGCGGGGACCGGCGTCGTGGTGGTGCCCGGTTTCGGCGGCGCCGACGCCAGCATGGCCGTGATGCGCCGCTGGCTCGTCCGCCGCGGCTACGTCCCCTGCGGCGCCGGGCTCGGGCTGAACCTCGGCTGCTCCACCGCGCTCACCGCCCGCCTGGAGCGACGCGTCGAGGAGCACGCGCGGGCCACGGGTGGCCCGGTCGTGCTGGTCGGGCACAGCCGGGGCGGATGGCTCGGTCGCATCGTCGCGGCGCGCAGGCCCGATCTCGTGCGGGGCGTCGTCATGATGGGCAGCCCGGTGCTCGACCCGCTGGACACGGGCGGCGTGGCCCGTGCCGTGCTGCGCGTGCTGCTGCGGCTGTCCGCGGCCGGCGTGCCCGGCGTGCTCGGCCACGACTGCGTCGACGGCGCCTGCCGCGACGCCACGGCGGCCGGGCTCGCCGCGCCCCTGCACACGCCTGCGGTGGCCGTCTACTCCCGCGACGACGGGGTGGTCGGCTGGCGCTCGTGCCTGGACCCGGCCGCCGAGTGGGTGGAGGTGCACAGCAGCCACACCGGCATGGGCATCGATCCGGAGCTGTACGCGCAGCTCGCGCCCCGCCTCGCCGTGTGGTCACGGTGTGGTCGCGCCCGGCCGTGATCTGCACCGCACGGGGTAGACTCGGAAGGTCAGGTCGGGTGGGCACCTCCCGTGCCCGCCTCGCGCAGATTGCCGCCTGACGCACGGTCGCGCAGGTCGCCGCAGGGCACGCAGCGAGTGCCGGACCCGCGTGACGACAACAGGGAGTCACGGACGCATGAGTTGGACCGGAAACCCTTCCACAGCAGACGCGGGTGGCCGCTTCGCCGCCGCCCAGGTGGCCAACGCGGAGAGCAACGACCTGCAGAACATGCGCGCGGCCCGTGTGGTGGCCGGCCGCAGCGCCGACGCCGAGGACTGCGCGGAGATGCTGGCGATGCTGGGCCTGGACGCGGGCGCCGACCGCGCCTGATCACCGGCTGACGAACGGCACTCCTGCCGGCTTGGTACCGGCAGGAGTGCCGTTCGTCTGTCCGGGGCCGGGCTGCCCTTCCGGAGGGGGGCATGTGGCGAGCTCAGCAACTAGGGTTGGGCGATGGCCAGCAGCAAGGAATGGTTCGAGACGGTCGCCGAAGCGCAGCGGCGGGCGAAGAAGCGCCTGCCCAGGTCGGTGTACATGGCACTCGTCGCCGGTTCCGAGCAGGGCGTCACGCTGGACGACAACATCACGGCGTTCAGCGAGCTGGGGTTCCGGCCGCACATCGCGGACCTGCCCCGGGAACGCAGTCAGGCCACGCGGGTGCTGGGCACCGACATCGCGTTCACCGTGATCATCTCCCCGACCGGTGT
>JBBQEF010000286.1:0-7359 GCA_038320445.1 Mycobacteriales bacterium | reverse complement strand
TCAGGTCCTGGCCCTCGGTGAAGCTGATGTCCACCCGCTCCGCGACGAGCAGCGTGTTGTCGCAGGCCTCTGGGAACACCGGGTCCCACTGGGCGCGCATCTCGGCGGGCGACTTGAGGTAGAAGTCCTGGGCGTCGAACTTGAAGCGGTTGGGGTCGGCGAGGGTCTTGCCGGTCTGCACGCACAGCAGCACCTCGTGCGGCTTGGCGTCCTCGGCGTAGGTGTAGTGCAGGTCGTTGGTGGCCAGACCCGGCAGGTCGAGCAGCTTCTTGAGGCGGTGCAGATCGTCGCGGACCTGGCGTTCGATGCCGATGCCGTGATCCATCAGCTCGCAGAAGAAGTTGTCCTTGCCGAAGATGTCGCGGTAGTCGGACGCGGCCTGGACGGCGGCATCGAACTTGTCCTGCTGCAGCAGCCGCTGCACCTCGCCCGACGGGCAGCCGGTGGTGGCGATGATGCCGGTGCCGTAGGTCTCCAGCAGCTCGCGGTCCATGCGGGGCTTGTAGTAGTACCCCTCCAGCGACGCGAGCGACGACAGGCGGAAGAGGTTGTGCATCCCCTCGTTGTTCTCCGCCAGCAGCGTCATGTGGGTGTACATCTCGCCGGGGTTGTCGGTGTCGTCCGCCCCGGACGCTCCCCGCGCCAGCACGGCGCGTTTGCGCTCGTGGCGACTGCCCGGCGCGAGGTAGCCCTCCATGCCGATGATCGGCTTGACCCCGGCGGCCTTCGCCTTGCGCCAGAACTCGTAGGCACCGAAGACGTTGCCGTGATCGGTCATGGCGAGCGCCGGCATCTCCATGCGGGCGGCTTCGGAGAACAGGTCGTCCAGCCGGGCGGCCCCGTCGAGCATCGAGAACTCGGTGTGTGTGTGGAGATGGACGAAGCTGTCCGTGCCTGCGGTGCTGCTCGGGCTGGCCATCGGGGTGAGGAGCTCCCTCCTGGCGCGGCCCACGGGCAGCGCACATGCATCCGGACACGGTCGTCTCCGCGGCCCCGGCCGGGGGCCGCCACAGCTGCGTGGGAGGCGCGACTCGGCGGCGCCGCAGGGATGACCCAGGCTATCCCCGGCCACCGACAGTTCCCGACACCCGGGGCCCGAAGCGTCGAACGCGCTGCTCACCCCGACGGGCGGCGTGTCGGCGTGCGCGCGGGTCGCGGCGGGACCACCGGTCACGGTGGCCCGCGGTGCGGGAGCGGGCCGTCCTAGACTCCGGCCGGTGACCGACCGCTCCCCCTATGCCGCACTCGTCGAGCGGGTGCCGGTGCGCCGTGGCGAGCAGGCGCTGCGCGGCGGTCTCACCCGGACCTGGACCTACGGCCCGGACGACGCCCCCGCCACCGTCGTGTTCCTGCACGGGCTGCGCGGCGATCACCACGGGCTGGAGCCCATCGTGGCCCACCTCGACGGCGTGCGCGTCGTCGTTCCGGACCTGCCCGGATTCGGGGAGTCCCGGCCGCTCCCCCGCGACCGCCACGACGTCGCCGGGTACGCGGCCTGGACCTGTGCGCTGCTGGAGTCGGTCGACGGGGAGGTCACACTGGCCGGGCACTCGTTCGGTTCGATCATCGCCGCCGCGGCGATGGCCGCAGGCGCACGCGCGGCGCGGCTCGTGCTGGTCAACCCGATCGCGACGTCCGCGCTGGCCGGACCGCGGGTGGCGATGACCAGGCTGACCGTGCTCTACCACCGCCTCGCCGCCGCCCTGCCCGAGCGGGCCGGCACCGCGCTGCTGCGCGACCGCGCGATCACGCGGCTCGCCAGCATGGCGATGGTCACCACCCCCGACCGGGCACTGCGCGGCTGGATACACGCCGAGCACGACCGGTACTTCTCCACGTTCGCCGATCGGCGGGTGCTGCTGGAGGCCTTCCACGCGTCGGTCGAGCACGACGTCACCGAGTTCGCGGCAGCTGTG
The DNA here is from genome assembly GCA_038320445.1 of Mycobacteriales bacterium. Classification (GTDB taxonomy): domain Bacteria; phylum Actinomycetota; class Actinomycetes; order Mycobacteriales; family Pseudonocardiaceae; genus Pseudonocardia. The sequence continues at coordinate 5,443 of JBBQEF010000286.1, read as the reverse complement.
ACGGTGCCGACCCTGCTCGTGGCCGCGGAGCGCGACGACATCGCCCCGCCCGCGTCACAGCATGCGCTCGTCTGCCGCTTCGCCGACGCCCGGCTGGTGATGGTGCCCGGCACCGGCCATCTCGCCCACTACGAGGCACCGGCCGCCGTGGCCGCGGCGATCAGCGGGTTCCTGGCGTGAGGATCCTGGTCGACTGCCGGTACACGAGCATCCCGCGCCACAACGGCATCAGCCGCTACACCGCAGGGCTGGTGGCGGCGCTGGCCGAGCTGCACCCGGTCGAGATGCTGGTCAGCGACCGTCGCCAGCTCGCGCTGCTGCCCGACCTGCCGTGGCACCAGGTCAGCGCGCCGACCAGCATCCGGGAGCCGCTGGTGGCACGGCAGGTGCGGCGCCTCGGCGCGGACGTCGTCTTCTCGCCGATGCAGACCATGGGCACCCGGGGCCGTGACTACCGCCTGGTCCTCACGCTGCACGACCTCATCTACTACCGCCACCCCACCCCGCCGCCGGATTTCCCGGCCCCGATCCGGGCGTTGTGGCGGCTCTACCACCTCGCGTGGTGGCCGCAGCGGGTGCTGCTGAACCGTGCCGACGCCGTGGTCACGGTCTCGGAGACCACCGCAGCGCTGATCGCGGAGCACCGGCTGACGACGCGGCCCGTGACGGTGGTGCCGAACGCCCCCGACCCCGCGCCGGACGCCACGCGGCTGCCGCGCACCGGCGCGCTGGTCTACATGGGCTCGTTCATGCCCTACAAGAACGTCGGTGTCCTCGCTCGCGCGATGGCCGCGCTGCCCGACCACGAGCTGCATCTGATGAGCCGCATCACGCCGGGCGAGCGGGAACGGCTCACCGCCCTGGCGGGCGGTGGCCGGCTCGTGTTCCACGACGGTGCCGACGACGCCACCTACCGCCGCGTGCTGCGCGGGGCGACGGCGCTGGTGTCGGCGTCACGCGACGAGGGCTTCGGGATCCCCCTGGTGGAGGCCATGGGCGTCGGCACGCCGGTGGTGGTCAGCGACATCCCGGTGTTCCGGGAGGTCGGCGGCGACGCCGCGGCCTACGTGGACGCCGACGACGTCACGGGCTTCGTCACGGCGGTCCACGACCTCGACGACCCGGCGACCTGGGAGGAGCGCTCGCGCAGCGCGCGGGAGCAGGCTTCGCACTACAGCTGGGCCGCGTCGGCGAGGATCCTCCTGGCCCTCCTGGAGCGCCTCACCCACTGACAGCACATCGCGCGGGCTTGATGCGGACACGGACGCGCCTGCCCGACATCGCGCGGGCTCGATGCGGTTCGGGGGTGGGTGTGGGAGTGCGGTCACGCTGCTCGGCGGATCTCCAGGCGGCGGGTGGCCAGGCTCTCGTAGATGCCCTCGAACGTGTCCAGGGTGGCGCCGATGGAGTGCTCGGCGACGATGTCGAGGCTCGCCGCACCCATCCGGTGGCGCAGGGCCGGATCGGTCAGCAGCGCCGAGAGCCTCGTCGAGAGCTCCAGGACGTCGCCGGGCTGGTAGAGCCATCCGTTGCGCCCGGGCCGTACGAGGTGCGGCAGGGCCATGGCGTCGGCCGCCACCACCGGTGTGCTCGACGCCATCGCCTCCAGCGTGACGAGACTCTGCAGCTCCGCGATGCCCGGCATGCAGAACACGGCCGCGCGGGCGTAGGCCGCCACCAGCTCGTCCTCGGAGACGAACCCGCGGAACCCCACCCGGTCGCCGACGCCGAGACTGTCGGTGAGCGCGGTCCACGCGGCCCGCTCCGGCCCGTCGCCGATGAGCTCCAGCCGGGCGGGCACGCCGGCCGGCAGTGCGGCGAAGGCCCTGATCAGCTCGTCGACCCGCTTCTCCTGGTCCATCCGCCCGACGAAGAGCACGGTGGGCGTGGCCTCGGGATCCGGTGTGGCGGCGTGGTAGCGCTCGGCGTCGATGCCGCAGGAGACCGGGAACGCGCCCTCCAGACCGGCCGAGCGCACCAGCAGCTCCACCGCGCGTGGGGTGGGTGCGGTGACGACGTCGGCCTTGCCGAACACCCGCCCGAGGTCCTTCCAGGCCATCCGGTGGCCGACGCGCTGCAGCACGCGCGGCACCGGCGAGTGCGCGGCGAGGTTCTCGGGCATGAAGTGGTTGGTGGCCACCAGCGGCCGGCCGGTGCGGCCGGCGGCGTTGACGATGCCGCGCCCGACCACCATGTGGGCCTGCGTGTGGACGACGTCGGGGTCGATCCCCTCCATCAGCGCCGCCGTGGCGGGAGCGGACTCCCACGGCATGCAGACCTGGAAGTCCGGGCGCATGAAGTACCGGTGGGACCGCACACCGTGCACCGTGACGCCGTCGCGGACCTCCTTGCTGGGCGGACCGGTGGGCGACGGGGCCACGACGTGGACCTCGTGCCCGCGAGCGGCCAGGCCGGTGGCGAGCCGCTCGGCGAACCGGGCGGCGCCGTTCACGTCGGGCGGGTAGGTCTCGGCCCCGATGAGCAGGCGCAGCGGTTTCACGGGAGAAGGTCCTCTCGGGCGGCGGGGAGCGCGCGGTGCCGGGGTCACCGGCGGTGCAGCAGGGCGAAGCGCCGCGAGGGCGCGATGACGGCGGGCCCGGTGCGGCGCGCGGCGTCGGGGTGGTGCCGGGCGAGCGCCACGACACCTGCCGTGGCGGCGAGGCCGGCACCGATGAGCAGGGTCCACGTGCCGGCGGGGGTCCGGGCACCCTCGCCGAGCAGGACGACGCCGAGCAGCACGGCGACGATCGGGTCGATCACCGTGAGGCAGGCGACCACCACCTCGGGCGGCCCCGAGGCGAAGGCCTGCTGCACGAGCCAGCCGCCGCAGGTCACGGCGGCGACGATGCCGAAGACCGCGGCGATCACGGCGGGGTCGAGCATCTGGCTCTCGCCGGACGTCACTGTCTGGGAGACGGCCCGCACCAGCGCCGACACCAGGCCGAACGCGACGGCCCCGGCCATCGCACAGGCCACACACCGCGCCCAGCCGCTCCGGGCGTAGCCCAGTGTGGCGAGCCCCAGCACGATGCAGGCGACGACGAGGCCCGCGAACAGGGTGGCGCCGTTCGGGGCCGGGGTGCTCACGGCGGTGCCGGCGGCGGTGCCGACGAAGAGTGCGACGCCGGACACGCACACCGCCACGCCGACGAGCACACCGGTGGCCGGCCTGCGCCGCGAGCGCACGGCCGTCAGGACGACCGCGATGGGCACGGCCAGCACCCCGACCGGCTGCACGACCGACAGCGGGGCCAGCACGAGCGCGAGGGCGTGGATCGTCGACCCACCCGCCGCCAGTCCGAGGCCGATCAGCCAGCCCGGCCGCCGCGACACCTCGCGCATCTCGCGCAGCGAGAGCGCATCGCCGTCGGCGGCGTCGTCGTCATCGGAGTGTGCGGCCACCGCACGGTGCTGCAGCACGGCCGCGGCCGCGAACGCGACCGAGGCCACGACGGCGAGCCCGATGGCGAGGAACGGGATGGTCGTCAGCGTGCTCATGCCGCCCGTCCGATGTCGGTGCAGTGCCGGGCCCACCGGTTCGCGGCAGCGTGGACCGCGAGCCGGGCAGGCCGGGCGGTGACGTGCAGGAGCGGCATCACTGCTGCGTAGCCAACACGCTCCACCCTCCCGGGAAGGGGAAGTTCCGGTGACGCGCCGATAACGATCCGGACATCACTCGGCCCCGCCCATGCCCCACCGGGCCCGCCAGACAACGTCATACGCCCACGGTGCCAGCCCCCCGCTGAGAGGGACATCAGGATCACCACCCAGTCCATGGTGGGGGATTCCCTGAGATCCGAGGGGTGGTTCTACCCATGTGGGTGGACCCGGACGAGGTCACGATCCGGTTCACGGCGCCGGCACCGGGCCGTCGTCGGGCAGCGGATCGGCACGCGGGGCCTGCTCGGGGAGCAGTGGGGAGAGCGCCAGCTCGCGGTCGGTGGTGCCGGGCGGGGCGGTGTCCACGGCACGCACGGCCGGCCGGGTGGCGACCGCGCGCAGGGCCGACCCGTCGGCCCGGACGACGAGCGCGACCACGCAGCGGCAACCCGGCGCCTCCAGTGCCGCCGCCTCGGCCGCGGCGATGTCGCGGGGACGGCCGGTCAGCCGGGTCGCGTCGGCCGCCGCGGCGGAGCCGGCCCGCTGGCGGGCGGCGTCCAGCGCAGCCGTGGCAGGCGCCCCCGGGTCGAGGGCCTCGAAGCGCAGTGCCGTCTGCACGCGGGGCAGCGGCACCCGGAACACCGCCGTGGCGATGGTGCCGCCCGCGCTCAGCGCGGCGGCGCCGTCCGGGGTCTGCTCGGCCGCGAACTGCACCAGCGCGGGCGCCACGCCCGCCGCGGGCACCGGCAGCGCCGCCAGGTAGGCCGCCACGTCCTGCCCCGCGTCCGGACCGAGGTGCACCGTTCCGGCCGGCGGCAACGGGGTGGCCGGGGGCGACTTCCCGGCGGTGTAGAGCGCCACCAGCAGCGCGAGCACCCCGCACGCCGCGAGCAGCCCGACACGCGCCCGAACGGTCACGGTCAGTCGCGCAGGAGCTCGAGCGCCCGCTCCAGATCGGCCGGGTACGGGCTGACGAACTCCACCCACCGTCCGTCGGCGGGATGCGCGAAGCCCAGGGAGCGGGCGTGCAGCCACTGCCGCTCCAGATGCAGGCGCTTGGCCAGGCTCGGGTCGGCACCGTAGGCGAGGTCGCCGACACACGGGTGCCGCAGCGCGGAGAGGTGCACCCGGATCTGGTGGGTACGGCCGGTCTCGAGACGGATGTCGAGCAGCGACGCGGCGCGGAACGCCTCGACCGTGTCGTAGTGCGTGACGCTCGGCTTGCCGCCGGCCACCACGGCGAACCGGTAGTCGTGCTTGGGGTGGCGGTCGATCGGGGCGTCGATGGTGCCGCTGGACGGGTCGGGGTGGCCCTGGGCGACGGCGTGGTAGCGCTTGTCGACCGTGCGCTCCTTGAACGCCCGCTTGAGCTCGGCGTAGGCGTGCTCCGACGTGGCGACGGCCATCACGCCGGTGGTGCCGACGTCGAGGCGGTGCACGATGCCCTGGCGCTCGGCCGCACCGGACGTCGCGACGCGGTAGCCGAGCGCGGCGAGGCCCCCGACGACGGTGGCGCCGGTCCATCCCGGGCTCGGGTGGGCCGCGACGCCGATGGGCTTGTCCACCACGACGATGTCGTCGTCGGCGTACAGGATGCCCAGGCCGGCCACGACCTCGGCCGGGCCGCTGATCGGCACCTGCTCCGGCTCGGGCAGCTCGACCTCCAGCCACGAGCCTGCCGTCAGGCGGTCGGACTTGCCGGCGGCGCGCCCGTCGACGGCGACGTGCCCGTCCTCGGCGAGCGCGGCGACGACGGTGCGCGACAGGCCCAGCAGGCGGGAGAGCCCGGCGTCGACGCGCATGCCGTCGAGCCCGTCGGGGACGGGGAGCTGGCGGGTGTCAC
>JBBQEF010000285.1:0-7369 GCA_038320445.1 Mycobacteriales bacterium | reverse complement strand
CCGGGGAGCGGACGGTCCCTTGAACTGTGCCCCGCCGGTACGGACGATGGTGGGGTGGACCGGATGACGCGCACCGACGGCGCCCTGCGCCGCCCGCGTGCCTGCGCGCCGGCGCCCCTCGTCACCGACCTCGAGCGCTTCTGGCCGTCGCGGCGCGGCCACGCGTTCGACGAGTTCTGTCGCTGACCCCTTCGCACGACACGGCCCGCGCGCCTCTCGGCGTGTCCGCACGCCCGGCGAGACCGCCCCCGACCCGAACTCCCGCCGCGAACACCCCGAAGGACCACCCGCCGCCATGCGCACGCACCGCCTTCTCGCCCCCAGGATCATCAGCGCCGTCACGGCCGTGATCGCGGTCGGGGCCCTCGCGTCCTGCTCCCGCGCCGCCGACACGACCGCCCCCGCCGCCCCGGCGGCCACGGCTCCCGCCGCCGAGCTGCGGCTCGCCTACTTCCCCCACATCACCCACGCCCCGGCGCTGATCGGCGTCGACAAGGGCTTGTTCGCCGCCGAGCTGGGCAGCACGAAGCTCACCACCCAGACGTTCAACGCGGGCGGCGACGAGATCGCGGCCATCCTCGGCGGCTCGATCGACGCCGGCTTCATCGGCTCCAGCCCGGCGATCAACGGTTTCGCCAAGTCCAAGGGCGCGGACGTCCGGTTCGTCGCCGGTTCCACATCCGGGGGCGCGCAGCTCGTCGTGTCTCCGGACATCACCTCGGCGGACCAGCTCACAGGCAGGATCATCGCCACCCCCCAGAAGGGCAACACGCAGGACGTCGCCTTCAAGAAGTGGCTCAAGGAGAACAAGCTCGAGCAGGGCTCCGGACCCGGCAAGGTCACCGTGCAGAACCTGGACAACCCCCGCACCCTCGACCTCTACAAGACCGGTCAGCTCGCGGGCGGCTGGCTGCCCGAGCCGTGGAGCTCGCAGCTGGTGAACGCGGGTGCGAAGGTGCTCGTCGACGAGAAGACCCGGTGGCCGGACGCGCAGTTCCCGACGACCGTGCTGATCGTCCGCACCCAGTACCTGCAGGAGCACCCCGACGCCGTCGCCGCCCTGATCCGCGGTGAGCAGAAAGCCGTCGACCTGGCGACCTCCGACCCCGCCGCCGCGAAGACCATCACGAACGACGCGATCAAGAAGATCACGAACGCCACGCTCCCGGCCGCGGTGCTCGACCGCGCGTTCACCGAGCTCACGTTCACGCTCGACCCGCTGGCCGCCCAGTTCCCGCAGCTGTCCAAGGACAGCGTCACCGCGGGCGCGACGACCACGGAGACCGACCTGAACGGCTTCGTCGACGTGGCACCGCTCAACAGCGTGCTGCAGGCGGCGGGCAAGCCAGCGGTGGACGCCGCGGGTCTCGACAAGGCGCAGGGGTAGGCATCATGATCGCGCTGACCACCACCACGGCCCCGGATCCCGCCGCGCCGTCGGTCGGGAAGCACCCGTCCACCGACGGGCCCGAACGCGCCACGGCCGTCGACCTGCGGGGCGTCGGCAAGACCTTCGGTACCGGCACCGGCGCGGTCACCGCACTGCGGGGCATCGACCTGCAGGTGCGGCCCGGCGAGTTCGTGTGCCTGCTGGGCGCGTCGGGCTGTGGCAAGTCGACGCTGCTCAACGTCGTGGCCGGGCTGGAGGAGGCCACCGCGGGCCGTGTCGAGCTGCACACCACCCGGCCGTCGTTCATGTTCCAGGAGGCGGCGCTGCTGCCGTGGCTCACCGCGGGCCGCAACGTCGAGCTGCCGCTGCAGCTCGCGGGGCTCGGGCGCCGGGACCGCCGCGAGCGGGCAGCGCAGCTGCTGGAGCTCGTCCGCCTCGGCGGGCTGGGCGCCAAGCGTCCCCACGAGCTGTCGGGCGGCATGCGGCAGCGCGTCTCCCTGGCCCGCGCGCTGGCCGCGGCGACGAGCAGCGGCGAGGGCGGTGCCGACGGGGGCGGGGGCCTGCTGCTCATGGACGAGCCGTTCGCCGCGCTGGACGCCATCACCCGCGACGTCCTGCAGGGTGAGCTCCTGCGGGTGTGGGAGTCGACCGGCACCACGATCATCTTCGTCACCCACGACGTGCGCGAGGCGGTCCGCCTGGCCCAGCGCGTGGTGCTGCTGTCGTCGCGGCCGGGAACGGTCGTCGGCGAGTGGGACGTCACCGGCGGCGGCCCCGAGCTGCACGACGAGATCACGGGTCGGCTCCGGCAGGTGATCACGAGCCATGCCGCCTGAGGTCGAGACCCGGGCGGACGACTCCGCCGCCGCGGTCCGAGGCCTCGACGCACTCGACACGCCCACCGTCATCACCCGGCCGTGGTGGCGGCGGGCGGTGGCGGTGGGGGTACCACCGCTCGTCGCGCTCGTGCTGTTCCTGGCGGTCTGGCAGATCGTGTGGGCGTCCGCGATCACGAGCGAGTTCAAGATCCCGGAACCGGCGAGCGTGTGGGCCGAGTTCACCGCGATCGTGAACGACGGCCGGGTCCTCGACATCCTCTGGACCTCGATCAGCCGCGCGTTCCTGGGGTTCCTCATCGCGCTGGTGATCGCCACGCCGCTCGGCCTGCTGGTGGCGAAGGTGAAGGTCGTGCGGGCCGCGATCGGACCGCTGCTCTCGGGACTGCAGAGCCTGCCGTCGGTGGCGTGGGTGCCGGCCGCGATCCTGTGGTTCGGGCTCACCGACGCCACCATCTACTTCGTGGTGCTGGCCGGCTCCATCCCGTCCATCGCCAACGGGCTCGTGGCCGGCATCGACCAGATCCCGCCGATCCTGCCGCGGGTCGGGCAGGTGCTCGGTGCCGGCGGCCTGCGCAGCGCCCGGCACATCCTGCTGCCCGCCGCCCTGCCCGGGTACCTGGCCGGCTGCAAGCAGGGCTGGGCGTTCTCCTGGCGATCGCTGATGGCGGCCGAGATCATCGCGGCCGGCCCGCTGCTGGGCTTCGGGTTGGGCGCCTACCTCAAGGAGGGCAGCGACCTGAGCAACATGCCCGAGGTGATCGCCGCCATCTTCCTCATCCTCGTCGTCGGGATCGGGATCGAACTGCTCGTGTTCCGGCCCGTCGAGCGGCGCGTGCTGCGGGCCCGCGGCCTGGCTCTGGGCACCTGATCCCGCTCCTGCATCCGGGGGACCGCCATCGGGCACCGCTGACGGGGGTACGCTTCCGGTCGACTTACAGTAAGCAAGGACCGCTGGGCCGTACCCCCACGGCTCGGCACACTGCTCCCCGCAGTGTGGCAATGCGTCTGTGTTCGGATTGCCGCGCAACAGCACGTCCGGAAGGTCCCGCATGTCCGTCGCCAGTCCCGGGGCGAAGACCCAGAAGCTGCCGGCGATACCGGCGGCTGCCGGTGTGGCCGAGGCCACCAGCCGGATATCGCTGCGTCCGGTCTTCGTGGACGACGGTGGCCGCCGCAAGCGGGTACTGGTCCGCACCGGGTACCTCGCGGCGGCCGCCGCCATCGCCTACCTCATCGTGGTGGGCATCAGCCTCACCGCCGGGCCCGCCGGGCCGCTCGCCGGACTGGCCGAGCCCCTCGCCAGCATCGCCGCCCCGGTCGTGGCACCGGCCCCCTCCCCGCGGGCCGAACGGGAGGGTGAGGTGGTCACGCCGCCCCCGCCCGCGCTCGCGACGGTTCCGCGCAGCGCTCCCGCCCGGCCCGGTCCGACCCCGGCGGCGGTCGCGCCGGCGCCGACCCCGGCTGCAGTGACGACGAGCGCTGCTCCGACGACCGTGGCGGCCTCCCGCACGAGCCGCGTGCGCTCCACCACATCCCGGGCCACCCGCACGTCCACCAGCGCACCGGCTCCGGCTCCGACCGTTCCGCGGGCCGCGGCCGGCCCGTGAGGGGCACCTCCCGCCGGTGGCGGCTGAGCCCGTCGTGGGTCCTGTCGTCGGTCCTGATCACGATGTTCGCCACGATCCTGGTGGTGGCCGGGTTCGCCGACGCGCGCGGCGGCAACGACGTCGCGGGCGCCCACACACCGGTGGGAACGGACACCGTGCCGCCGTCGGTGCGCGACGGCGGGCCCTACGTCGACGCCACCCACACGCCCGTGACGTCCACGGCCATGCCCAAGGGCGCCATCGCGCTCACCTTCGACGACGGACCCGACCAGATCTGGACGCCCCAGGTGCTGGCGATCCTCAAGAAGTACGACGTCCCGGCCACGTTCTTCGTGGTCGGCTCCAACGTCACGCGCTACCCCGACATCGTGCGGGCGATCCACGACTCGGGCTCGGAGATCGGGGTGCACACGTTCTCCCACCCCGACCTCGTGAACGTCTCGCAGTGGCGCCTCGACCGCGAGCTCGCCGAGACCCAGCTGGCCATCGCGGGCAGCGCGGGCGTCACCACCTACATGCTGCGGCCGCCGTACTCGTCGAGCGCCGAGGCGATCGACGACCGCGGCTACGCCACCGTCCTGGCCGCCGCCCAGGACGGCTACGTCAGCGTCTTCACCACCGACGACAGCGAGGACTGGCAGCGTCCCGGCATCCCGGCGATCGTCCGCAACGCCACGCCGGCCACCGACGCGACGGCGGGGTCGGTGGTGCTGATGCACGATGCGGGCGGTGACCGGTCGGAGACCGTCGCGGCGCTCGACCAGTACATCCCGCTGATGAAGGCGAAGGGCTACCGGTTCACGACGGTGACCGGCGGGCTCGGGCGCCCTCCGGCCGATGTGGCCGCCTCGCCGCACGACCGGGCCATGGGCGGCGTCCTGCTCGGCACGCTGTCGGTGGCCACCACCATCGTGTCGGCGTTGAGCTGGGTGCTGCTGCTGGTGGGGATCCTCGTGGTGCTCCGCCTGCTGCTGATGGTGCTGGTCGCCCGCCGCCACGCCCGGCGTCGGCGCAGCCCGGACTGGACGTGGGGGCCACCCGTCGACTGGCCCGTCTCGGTGATCGTGCCCGCCTACAACGAGATCAAGAACATCGAGGCCACGGTCCGCTCGATCCTCGCCAACGACTACCCGCTCGAGGTGCTGGTGGTCGACGACGGCTCCTCCGACGGCACCGCGGAGCTGGTCGAGTCGCTCGGGCTGGACGGCGTGCGCGTGATCCGGCAGGCGAACGCGGGCAAGCCGGTGGCGCTCAACCGCGGCGTCCGCGCCGCCCACCACGAGATCGTCATCATGATCGACGGCGACACGATCTTCGAACCGGACACCGTGCGGCTGCTCGTGCAACCCTTCGCGGACCCGTCGGTCGGCGCCGTCGCGGGCAACGTCAAGATCGCCAACCGGGACGAGCTGATCGGGCGGCTGCAGCACATCGAGTACGTGATCGGGTTCAACATCGACCGCCGCGTGCAGGACGCGCTCGGCTCGATCGCGACGATCCCCGGCGCGGCCGGGGCGTTCCGGCGCCGCGCGCTGCTCGAGGTCGGCGGCATGTCGACCGACACGCTGGCCGAGGACACCGACGTGACGATCGCGCTGGGCCGCGCCGGTTGGCGGGTGGTCTTCGAGGACCGCGCCCGCGCATGGACCGAGGCGCCGGCCACCGCGTCCCAGCTGTGGCGCCAACGCTTCCGCTGGAGCTACGGCACCATGCAGGCGATCTGGAAGCACCGCCGGGCGGTGCGCGAGGGAGGGTCGGCCGGACAGCTGGGCCGACGCGGGCTGGCACACGTGGCCGTGTTCCACATCCTGCTCCCCATGACGGCGCCGCTGGTGGACGTGTTCTTCGTCTACGGGCTGATCTTCGAGGACCCCGCCACCACGCTCGTGCTGTGGACGTCGATGCTGCTCGTGCAACTCGGCGGCGCGCTGTACGCGTTCCGGCTGGAGGGCGAGTCCACGGGCGCGCTGTGGGTGCTGCCGGTGCAGCAGATCATGTACCGGCAACTCATGTACCTGGTGCTGATCCAGTCGATCACCAGCGCGGTCACCGGGGCCCGGGTGCGCTGGCAGCGGATGCAGCGCGTCGGGGTGCTGAAGGACATGATGCCGCCGGTCGTCCCCCGGCCTGCTGCGGGCCCGGCGCCGGCGCCGAAGCAGCGGCCGCAACGGCCCCCGGCCCCGGCCCCGGCCGGCGCGGCGCGCCGCGAGCGCTGGCTCGAGGTCCTGCTCGCCGCCGCCCTGAGCCAGGTGCTCGTCTACCACGCGGTGGGCGGGGGATGGATGAGCATCGCCTTCCCGTCGATGGGGGTGATGTTCGCGCTGGGCGGCTCGGTGATGGTGGCCTCGCTGCGCCACACCCCGTCCATCGACGTGATCGGCGACCGGCTGCGCCGCCTGCTGCCGCCACTGTGGCTGCTCGGCGCGATCCTGGTGCCGCTGATGCTGTGGCGGGGCTGGGTGAGCGAGACCGGTGACACGGCGTTCCACCCGCAGGAGCTGCTTTTCTGGCTGTTCCCCGTGCTCGACCCGCCGGGCAGCACCTGGGCGGAGAGCGCGACCGTCGTGCTCTGGTACATCCGCGCCGTCCTGTGGTTCGTGCTCCTCACACCGCTGATGCTCGCGGCGTTCCGACGCTGGCCGGTGCGGGCCGCCCTGGTGCCGCTCGCCGTCGTCGCGGTGGACGCGGTGCTCGGCTGGGACCTGGAGTCGGCGTCCGGCCTCGGGCCGGTCCTGATCGACTTCTGCACGTTCGCGACCTGCTGGATGCTGGGCTTCGCCCACCGGGACGGCACGTTGCGCCGGATGCATCCCGCCGTCCTGCTGGGCCTGCTGCTGGCCGCGATCACCCTCGGCAGCGCGTGGACGTGGTACCGCGCCTCGTCGACGGGCAGCTACGACCTCAACGACATCCCCCTCGGCCAGGCTCTCATCTCGGCCGGGGCGGTGCTGCTGTTGCTGCGGTTCTCCCCCGGGCTGGCGTGGCTGGACCGGATCCCGGTGCTGGGCCGGCTGCTCGTCGTGATCAACGCTCGCGCGATCACGATCTACCTGACGCACAACATCGCCATCGCGTTCGCCCCCACGGTCGACGACGCGCTCGGCCTGAACTCGACGGGCTCCCTGCTCGGCACGTCCGTCGCGATCACGGCCGCGGCGGTGCTGGCCTTCGGCTGGGTCGAGGACCTCGCCGCCCGCCGGCCGCTGCAGCTGATCCCCGGCGGGCGGCGCACACACCGCGCCGCGCCGGAGCGGAACCCGTTCGACGTGGCACCGCTCGCCGAGCTGACGGCTGCTGTCGGGATCGGGCCGGATCGCGGTGCCGGAGCAGCGACCGCGATGGTGCCGCACCCCGTCGGCGGCCGGCCCGGGCGCCCGGCGCCCGGGATACCCGTCCCGATGGTGACGCACGTGCCCCGGCCACGCCCTGCGCCCGTGCGGCCCGCGTCCGTGCCGGTGCCGGTGCCGGTGCCGGTGCCGCGGTCCGAGGCCCGGCCCGGCCCGGCGGCCCGGACCGGCCCGGCGGCCCGGACC
>JBBQEF010000284.1:0-7379 GCA_038320445.1 Mycobacteriales bacterium | reverse complement strand
GGCTCAGCCCGAGGATCCACGACCACGTCAGGCGATCGAACATGCCCGCGCCTGGGTGCGTGGCGAGGTCACGATGATGCAGGCTCGCGCGGCGGGCGGCCATGCGATGGGAGCGGCCGGAGACCTGCGTGGGGCGGTGCGGCACGCTGCCTACGCTGCCGGTCAGGCGGGGGCCGTCGCGCACGTCGCCGCCCACGAACTCGGGGCGGCCGGCTATGCGATCAAGGCCGCACGTGCCGGCGCGCCGGAGGGCGAGGGCGAGGCCGCGGGGCGACGTGAGTGCCGGTGGCAGCGTGACCAGCTCCCGTAGGCGACGAAGGAAGTCCCCGGTCAACCAGCAGCGACAGGCGATCCTGGTGATCAGGCGTGCCCTGGACGGACACCAGGTGACGGCGTGCCGGCCAACCGGGTCGTCGGGGTCGGCCCCGCCTCAAGGTCAGCTCAAGAGTGCTCGCGGCGCTTGCAACTGTGTGTACTGCGGCTTGACAAGCCCGTGGTCGGGGGTGACCCTGAGGGAGCGGTGCGGCCGAGGTGGCGACAGCTCCGATCCAGCGGCCGGCGACGGGCCCTTCCGTGCGTTCGAGCCGACCTCCTCCCGTCCGGCCGGGTGATCGAGCGAGCGGCCGTCAGCCGGTGGCACCGGCACGGGCGCAGCCCGGACACGCGGGCCTCGTCATCGGTACCCACGCTCAGCTCGTGCCCCCGTCTCATCCTCCACGAAGGTCGTGAACCATGATCCGAACCCGGTCGTCGCGTGGGGTCGGCGCGATCCGGATCGGTGCACTGGTGGCCGTCGTGTTGGTCGGCTGTCCGTCCCCGGCCGTGCTGGGAGCGGCCCGCGCCGCCCCGGTCGTCACCATTCCGGGCCGGGTCCTCGCCGACCTCGACCACGAGCCCGATCAGGCCGCCCACGCCGTCCGTGGCGCCGGAGAGGTCATCGCATCGAGCGCGCGGGTGGCCACCGGGGTCGTTCCCGAGGCGCCCCGGGTGTCACCGGGGATACCGCAGGTCGCGCTGGCCGCCTACCAGCGGGCCGAGGCGGCCATGGCCATCAGCACCCCCGGGTGCGGGCTGACCTGGTCGATGCTGGCAGGCATCGGCAAGATGGAGTCCAACCATGCCGAAGGTGGGCGGGTCGACGCGGCGGGCACCGCCATCGTCCCCATCTTCGGACCGTGGCTGGACGGCTCGAGCGGGACGGCCGCCATCCCCGCTTCCGGCGCGCCCACCGAGACCGCGGCCTGGGAACGGGCCGTCGGTCCGATGCAGTTCCTGCCCGCGACCTGGGCCGTCTACGGCGACGGCGGGGATCCGCAGAACATCGACGATGCCGCGCTGGCCGCCGGTCGCCTGCTGTGTGCCGGCGGCGCGAACCTGGCCGCACCCGGTGGGCTCGCCGCCGCGCTGTACCACTACAACCCGAGCTCGGCCTACGTCGAGGCCGTGATGGTCTGGGCCCGCACCTACGACGCCGGTCCGGTGGTCGCCCTCTCGTCGACGAGCGGTGCGGACCCGGCGCCGCTCGCCCCGGACCACAGCAGCGCCGACTCGGCCCGGGCCGCGGCGAATGCGGTGGCCTTCGCGACCGCGCAGCTCGGGCTGCCCTACGTCTGGGGCGGCAACGGCCCGGGCAACGGCGATGCCGGGTTCGACTGCTCCGGGCTCACTCATGCCGCCTACTTCGCCGCCGGTGTCCCCACTCCCCGCACGGCCCAGACCCAGTACGACGCCGGGCCGCGACTGCGTCCGGGAGCACCGTTGGAGGTCGGCGACCTGGTGTTCTACGGCACGCCGGACCGCGTACACCATGTCGGGATCTTCGTCGGCAACGATCGGATGATCAACGCGCCCACCTTCGGGCAGCCGGTGCAGATCGCCCGTTACCGCTGGTCGGGCGACGACTTCGTCGGTGCGACCCGACCCGCGGCACGTCCCGGTTCCCTGCCGTTCGTCCCGCCAGGACGCACCACGCCCCGTGCCACCGGGCCGCGGGATGCCGCGTCGGGCCCGTCCGAGGCGCTCCCGTCGGACGCACTCTCCATGCCTGCTGATCCCGTGCTGCCGGCCCGCCCCGTACCGGCCGACGGCCCGACGGCGACACCTCCGCCGACGCCTGACGCCGTGTCGCCGTCGCCGTCGCCGTCGCCGACGCTGCCGTCGATCCCGTCGGCATCGGAGGTACCGACGCCACAGCAGGTGACACCGCCGACATCTGCCGTCCCGCCGGTCCCGTCCGTGCCACCGGTGCTCGCACCCGCGGTGCCGTCGGCCCGCTCCGCCCCGCCGCGACCTTCGACGACGACTCCGCCGCCGCGGGTGGCGGCGTCCGGTCCGGCCACAGCGGCGAGCGCAGCTCCGCCCGGGCCCACCACGGCGGTCCGACCCGGGCCGGTGTACCCCTTGATCACACGCGCCCGCGCGGTCGAGCTCTTTGCGACCGGTACCTACGCGGGCCTCCCGACCTTCACGTTCCGCGACGCGGGATCAGGCCTGATCGTGGTGCTCCGTCACTGAGGTGCCCGTGAGCGGTGGGCAGCCCGACAGCCGGGCGCCGGATCTCCCGGGACGTAGCGGGCACCCGCAGCCGTAACCCGACGGTAGCCCCGGTGACGACCCAACTGTATACCGTTTGGCCCCATGCGTGAGGCTGATGCCGCAGCAGCCGCCGGGCCGGCCGACCCTCGACGGCGCGGCCTGCTCGCCACGATGGCAGCGGCCGAGCACGCCTTCGTGCTCGGTGGCGCCGGGGACGACCCGCTGGATCCGCAACGCCGGGTCAGCGTCGAGGCCACGCGTGGCGAGATGTTCGGCCAGCCCGCCGCGATCCGCCGCACCCTCGAGCGCAACGATGCAGCTCTGACGGCTCTCGCCGGACGGATGGCCGGCCGGTTCGACCGGGTGCTGCTGACCGGGGCCGGCGACTCGCTGGCGGTCATGGTCGCGGCCCGGTCCGCGCTGGAGAGCGCGCTCGGTGTGCCCTGCGAGCCCGTGCAGTGCCTGGAGCTCGCCTACTACCTGGCGCCACTGGTGGGCCCCCGGACGGCGGTCGTCGCGCTGTCGAGCTCGGGGGAGACGACGCGGACGGTGGAGGCGGTTCTCGTCGCCCAGGAGCGCGGCGCGTATACCGTTTGCATCACGAACACTCCCGGCTCGACGCTGGAACGGGAGTCGGACGCGTCGCTCCTCGTGGCCGCGACGCGGGTCGGCTGGCCCACACAGTCCTCCACCGCGGCCCTCGCGCTGCTCTACCGGCTCGCCGTCGAGATCGCGGGGGACCGGCTGGGGCCCGCGCTGGACGGGCTGCCCGGAGCCATGGGCGCCGCCCTCGAGCGGCTGGACGGGCCGGTCGCGGACATCGCCGCCCGCGAGGCCGGAAGCGCGATGGTGCTGTTCTCGGCGGGCGGGCCGACCTTCGCGGCCGCGGTCATCGGGGCCGCGAAGGTCCAGGAGTGCACGCCGGTTCACGCGCTGGCGGTGCAGGTGGAGGAGTACCACCACTACAACTCGCAGAAGGCGGGGGAGCCCCTGTTCCTGCTGGCCCCGACCGGCCCGACCGTGCCGCGCGCGGTCGACACCGCGCTGGAGGCCCGGCGCTGGGGCGGCCGGATCCACGTCGTCACCACCGACGGAGAGGACCGCTTCGACGGTCTTGCCGACACGGTGCTGCGGCTGCCGCCCGTCCCCGAGGCCCTCGCGCCGCTGCTCTACGTCGTGCCGGCCCAGCTCGTGGGTTACCACCTCGGGATGGCCGGGTTCGCCGCCGCGGAGGCCGGCCGTGGGTGACCGGCCGCGGCTGCTCTGCGTCGGCAACCTGACCGTCGACGACGCCGTCGCGGCCGACGGCACGCGCACCACGTCGGCCGGAGGCGACGCGCTGTTCGCGGCGCTGGCAGCGCGCCTGGCCGGCGGGCACCCGCAAGTGCTCGCGCCGATCGGCACCGACGCCCCCGCCGAGCTGACGGCGGCGCTGCGCCTGGTCGGGGCCGTCGGCCTGCCGCGGCGGCCGTTGCCGTGCGTGCGCAACGAGGTGGTCTACGCCGCCGACGGCAGCCGCCGCTGGAGGCTGGTCACCGGCGAGCCGCACTTCGAGGCCATGTCGGTGGCGCCGGGCGACGTCGGCGTCGACGCGCTCGCCGCCGCCGACGGGATCCTGCTCTCGGCGATGGCGCTCGGCGCGCAGCTCCGGCTGGCCGCGTGGCTGCGCCCGCGCACCGCCGCGACGATCTACTTCGACCCGCAGGAGGACTACGTCGCAGGCCACGAGGCGCAGCTGCGTGACGCCGTCCGGGCCTGCGACGTGTTCCTGCCCAGCCAGGTCGAGGCCGTGGCACTGGCCGGGACCGCCGACGTCGCGGCGGCGGCCCGCTCGTTCCTCGACCTCGGCCCGCGGGTGGTGGTCGTCAAGCTCGCCGAGCGCGGCTGCCTGGTGGCCCGGGCGGACCGCCTGGTCGCGGTCACCGCCGAGCGCGCCGCCCTCGTCGACAGCACCGGGGCCGGTGACGCGTTCTGCGGCGCTTTCGCCGCGGTCCACCTGGCCACCGGCGACGCGGTGACGGCCGCTCGGGCCGCGGTGGCCGCGGCGCGCACCGCCGTCGAGGGCCACGGCGTCGCGGGCCTTGTCGCGGCGCTCGCCACCGTCGCTCCGGGCGGGCGGTGACATGCCGACCATCACGGTGATCAACCCCAACACGACCGACGCCCTCACCGCGACGATCACCGCCGCGGCCCGGGCGGTCGCCCCGCCCGGCGTGCACGTGACCGGGGCGCGCCCGAGCCGCGGCGTGGGCTCGGTCGAGAGCCACGCGGAGGAGGCCTGGGCCGCGCTCGGCGTGGTCGAGCAGGTGCAGCGGCACGACGCCGCCTCCGACGCGTTCGTGATCGCCTGCTTCGGGGACACCGGGGTCGACGCGGCGCGGGAGGTGGCCACCGGGCCGGTCGTCGGCATGACCGAGGCGGCACTGCAGGCCGCCTGCCTGGTGGCCCACCGCTTCGTGGTGGTCACGCTGCCACCGCGGACGCTGGCCCATTCCGAGCGGGTGGTGCGCGCGCTGGGGTTGGGCCACCGGTGCACGGTGCGGGCGGTCGACGTCGGGGTCGGCGAGATCGAGGACGGTTCCACCCACCTGCTGGACGCGTTCGCGGCCGCCGCCGGGGACGCCGAGGCCGTGGTGCTCGGCTGCGCGGGCCTCGCCGACCTGGTCGAGCCGCTGCGCGCGCTGACGGGTGCGCCGGTGGTCGAGGGCGTGGCCGCCGCGGTCGGGGCGGCGGCGAGCCTGCTGGCCCAGGGCCTGTGGACGGCCCGCGGCGGCGCCTACGGCCGCGTCCCCGGCCTGCCCTCCGTCGCGGAGGTGTGGCGATGAGCCTCCTGTTCCGCGACGTGCGGGTCCTCGACGACAGCGCCGACGGCATGAGCGGGCCGACCGACGTGCTCGTGGCCGGCAACCGGATCCAGGCGATCGGCGCTGCGGGCGCCGCCGACCGCGTCGTGGAGTGCGCGGGCCGCAAGCTGCTGATCCCCGGCCTGGTCAACGCCCACTTCCACTCCCCGGCCAACCACCTCAAGGGCTCGGTGCGCAGCCTCCCGCTGGAGCTGTTCATGCTCCACGAGAGCGCAGGCCCCGCCCCGACCCCGCGCGAGGCGTACGTGCGCACCGCGCTGGCCGCGGTCGAGATGCTCCAGCGCGGCACCACGAGCGTCCAGGACGACGCGTTCCTGATGCCCCGGCCCACGCCGGAGATCATCGACGCGGTGCTCGCCGCCTACCGGGACTGCGGCATGAGGGCCACTGTGGCGCTCGACCAGCCCGAGCTGCCCGAGGGTGACAAGCTGCCGTTCCTGCGCGAGCTGGCCCCGCCCGCGCTGCGCGCCGAGCTCGACGCCCCCGCCCCGGCCGACGCCCCCACCCTGCTGGAGGCCTACGACCACCTCATCGGCACCTGGCACGGCGCGGCGGGCAACACCAACGCCCAGCAGATGGCCAACATCGTCGTCGCCAACCTCCAGACGCTCGGCCTGGCGGCCACCGCACAGGGTTACGAGACCAGCACCGTGTTCAGCTGGCCGAACGACCCGACGTAGGGGCCCGACGCGTTCATCGACGGCAACAACGGCCCCGACGGCGGCAGCCCCTACATGTGGGGCCACGTGTTCTGGGACGCCAGTGGCGGCATCAACTACTTCCGCTGCGAGTCCGCACAGGTCAACGACCTGCTGAACAAGACGGTGGAGACGGGTGACACCGCGGGCTACGTCCAGGCCGGGCAGCTCTACGGCCAGACCGGTTGCTACCTGAACCTGTCGCACAACAAGGATTGGGTGGTCGCCCAGAAGTGGCTCGGCCAGGTCGCGGAGAGCCACAACATCGGGGCGAACGAGCTCGACTTCTCGCTGCTCGGGATCACACCGTAGGGAGCCGCCACACCATGACCGTCGCCCACCGGACCTCGCTCTCGCAGCAGATGTACGGCACGCTGCGCGAGCAGATCATCCTCGGCCGGTACCCGCAGGGGAGCCGCCTGCCGGAGCAGCGCATCGCCGAGGAGATGGACGTCTCCCGGGTGCCGCTGCGGGAGGCGGTGCCGTTGCTGGAGCGCGACGGCTTCGTCCGCACCTCCCCGCGCCGCGGTGCGGTGGTCTTCGCCTGGGACACCAAGGCCGTCGACGACCTCTTCGACGTGCGCCTGTGCCTGGAGTCGGGGGCCGCCCGTTACGCCGCCCGGCGGGTGGCGGGCGGCGCGTCGATGGAGGCCGTCGACGCCGCCCTCGCCGCCTCCCGGCGGGTGGTCGAGGGGCGTGACGGCTACGGCGTGGCGCAGGCCAGCACGGCGTTCCACGAGGCGGTCGTCCAGACCGCGGACAACGAGCTGATGCTCAAGATGATGCGGACCGTCTCCGGGCGGATGGTCTGGTTGTTCTACCTGACCAGCGAGCTGGACGTCGACGACGCGTTCCACGACCACGAGCAGCTGCGGGACGCGATCGCGGCCGGGAACGAGGGGCTGGCCGAGGCCGTCATGTACGGGCACATCGAACGCGACCGCCAGCCCTCGTTCGCGGCGCTCGCTGCCCGCCGGTGACGTTCGCGGCCCGCCCCACCACAGTGCCGTGATCAGGGGTCAGGTGCTGGAAAACGAACGCATGTTCGAGTAGAATGGAGACGTGCCGGACAGCCCGCTCGCCCTCGCGCACCGCCTCCTCACCGAGGCGGTCGACGCGCTGGCCGCCGCCGGTGCGGGCGCGGGTGACGACGAGTTGATCTCGGTGCTCACCGTTGGCGAGGGGGTGGCGCGCCGGTTGGACGGGGTCACCGTGGGTGCGTTGGCCGATCTGGAACGCCGCGGTGTGTTCGCCGAGCGCGGTTACCGCTCCACCGTCACCG
>JBBQEF010000283.1:0-7422 GCA_038320445.1 Mycobacteriales bacterium | reverse complement strand
CAGCGCGGTGTGCCCGGCGACGCAGGCACGGTGATCGTCGATTCGGCTGATCACGTCCGCTACCGCGTCGTCGGACGGCGATCGGATCAGAAGTCGCCGCCGCCACCGCCGCCCCAGTCCCCGCCACCCCAGTCGCCGCCGCCCCAGTCCCCGCCGCCGACGTCCCCGCCGAAGTCACCGCCGCCGTCACCCCCGCTCGGGTCGCCCCCGCTCGGGTCGCCGCCGCTCGGGTCGCCGCCCCAGCCGCCGTCCGCCGCGGCCCCGTCGGCGAACCCGTCGGCGTAGGCCACCCCGGACATCCCGGAGAACATCGAGCTGAACAGCAGCGCCGACCCGATCCCCCAGGCACCGCCGACGAGCGCGGAGCGCCACCAGGGCTCGGAGTACCAGCCCTGCGGCACGGGACGGCCGGCGACGGTGCCGCCCGGGTAGTAGTGGCTCGTGTACCGCGACGGGACGGGCGACGCGCTGTAGCGGTGGCCCTCGACCTCCACGTCCCGGGCCTCGGAGACGGCGCCGGCGCGGGACTGGCCGGGGAGCGGGGGCAGCTCGGGGCCGGGGTCCATGCCCAGGGCGGTACGGGCGGCGCGCACGTAGTAGAGGCCCTCGTAGGCGGTCTCCGTGACCTGCCGCGCCTGGGCGACGGTGCGCGCCTGCTCCATCTGGGACCCGGCCGCGGTGTAGCGCTCCGCCGCGTCGGCGACGGCCTGCCGGGACGCGTCGTCGGTGCCGGTCAGGGCCAGGACCTGGCCGCCGAGCCGCTCCACCCAGCGCCGCGCCTCGGATCGGGAGTCCTCCAGCTCGCGCGCCTGTGCGGCGGAGCGCTGCCGCACGAGCCACACCCCACCGGCCACGATCGCCAGCAGCACGATGATCGTCACGATCGTTCCCACGGTCATCACCCCTCGCCGTGCCAACGGGCGCTGCGCCCGGTTCGTTCCTACCCTGCACGGGTGCCCGACCCCAAGCCGACCGAGTGCTGGATGACCGACATGGACGGTGTGCTCGTCCACGAGGGTCGCCTGATTCCCGGTGCCGACCTGTTCATCACGCGGCTGCGCGAGACCGGCCGCCCGTTCCTCGTGCTGACGAACAACTCCATCTACACGCCGCGGGACCTGCAGTTCCGGTTGCGCACGAGCGGCATCGACCTGCCCGAGGAGGCGATCTGGACCTCGGCGCTGGCCACCGCCACGTTCCTCGACGACCAGCGCCCCCGCGGCAGCGCCTACGCGGTCGGCGAGGCCGGGCTGACCACGGCCCTCCACGAGATCGGTTACGTCCTCACCGACAACGCGCCCGACTACGTGGTTCTGGGTGAGACCCGCACCTACAGCTTCGAGGCGGTGACGACCGCGATCCGGCTGATCCGCGACGGGGCGAGGTTCGTGGCCACGAACCCGGACCCGACGGGCCCGTCCGCCGACGGGGTGCTTCCCGCGACGGGCGCGGTCGCGGCCCTCATGACGCGCGCCACCGGTGTCGACCCGTACTACGTGGGCAAGCCCAACCCGCTGATGATGCGCGCGGCGCTCAACCGCCTGCAGGCGCACTCCGAGACCACGACGATGATCGGGGACCGGATGGACACCGACATCGTCGCCGGCCTCGAAGCGGGGATGCGCACGGTTCTGGTCCTGACCGGGATCATGAGATCCGAGGAGATCGACCGCTTCCCGTACCGGCCGCACCGGGTGGTCCCGTCGATCGCCGACCTGGTCGACGAGATCTGAGCGCCCTGCTGCCGGGTCTGGAGTGCCGGAACTGGAGTGCCGGATCCACGCCGACGGGCACGCCGACGTGGATCCGGGGCCGGTCGAGGAGGGGGTGACCGGCCGGGCAAGGGAGAGCAGCAGCAGCCGTAGCTGCTGAAGCGCTCCCTTTCCCTATCGTCCACTCGCGCGGAACCTGGCCCGTGTTACCGAGAACGGATCGCGATGGTTCCGCCTGTCGAGAAAATGACAGGGTGGTGATTTACCGTGGGGTCATGCGGACGACGAGCACGATCGGTTGGTGGACCTGCCCGGGCTGCGGCGCCGATGCCGAGCTGGCCGGCGGCGATCTCACCGGTTATGAGATGCCCTGCCTCGATTGCGGAGACGCCATGACGGAGTGGCTGCGCTGGGACACCGCCGTGGCCGGCCCTCAGGGACGGGGTCGCGCCGCGGGCCGTTCCGCCGCGTAGTTCCGCGCCATCTCGGCGAGCCGCCGGATGGAGCACGGGTGCCGCTCCAGGTGGATGTCGTGCCCGTGGCACCACCCGTCCACGTTCGGGACGTGATCGCGGAGCAGCTGCTCCACGAGCTCGGGTGACACCGCCAGCTGCTCAGCGCATCCCGTGTACAGGTCGTCCACCACCGGTCTCCTCGTCTGCCGTGCCGGTCCCCCGACGAGTGGCCATTCGAGTTGACGGCGGGTAGCGGTTCGAGTGCGGAGCGAAGTTGAGCCGTCCGGCTGAGGGAATGCGTCCGATCGATCAGTACGCGGCCGCCGAATGCTGCTCCGCGTCGACAGCGAGCTGGTCGAGCGCCCAGGTGGCCCACTCGTGCACCGCGTCGTTCTGGCGCAGCCCGAACTCGCCCGCGAGACGCCCGAAGCCGGCCCGGGCCCCGCGGTCGGGCGGCGCGTCGGCCGCCAGCACCTCGCGCAGCTCCGCGGCGGCCCGCGCGGTGTTCTCGGCGATGCGCGTGAGCAGTCGGCGCTGGTCGTCGGTCTCCAGCGCGGAGATCAGGAACATCCGCAGCACCTGCTCGTTGCGCACGGTCGTGCCGCCACCCGGGGGACCCAGCAGCCAGGTGCGCAGCTCCTCGCGGCCCTGCGGCGTGATGTCGTAGGTCTTCGCGCCGCGCGCGCCCTCGTGCATGACGCGCACGAGGCCGCGTCCCGCCAGCTTGCCCAGCTCGGGGTAGATGCTCGTGTGTCCGGCCTGCCAGGCGTAGCGGCCGAGCTCGTGCTCGAACTCCCTGGTCAGCTCGTATCCACTCGCGGGCGCGACGGCGAGGAGGCCCAGCAGTGCGTGGGTGAGCGACATGGCCCCACCCTACCTGTCATGTGTGACATGTCGAACTTGACACGTTCCGGGTGACAGGTTCACGCTTGCCGGTATGACCACGACCGCACCGTTCCACCTGGCCGGGCACTTCGCACCGGTGGCCGACGAGATCGACGCCGTCGACCTGCCCGTCGACGGCGTCCTGCCGCCCGAGCTCACGGGCCGCTACCTGCGCAACGGTCCGAACCCGCGCCCCGGCGAGGACCCGGGCCACTGGTTCGCCGGACACGGCATGATCCACGGTGTCCGCCTGCGCGGCGGCCGGGCCGAGTGGTACCGCAACCGCTGGGTGCGCACCGGTGCGCTGGCCGGCCGGTCCTTCATCGGCGAGGACGGAACGCTCGACCGCACCGCGGTCGTGGCCAACACCCACATCATCGAGCACGCGGGCCGGCTGCTCGCGCTCGTCGAGAACGGCGTCCCGTACGAGGTGACGCCGGAGCTGGAGACCGTCGGTCCCTGCGACTTCGACGGCCGCCTCACGACCGCGATGACCGCCCACCCCAAGTGCGACCCGGTCACCGGCGAGCTGCACTTCTTCGGCTACAGCCCGATGGCGCCCCACCTCACCTACCACCGGCTCTCCGCCGCGGGCGAGCTCGCGGTGAGCGCCGAGATCCCCGGCGCGGGGCCGTCGATGATGCACGACTTCGCGATCACCGAGCGGCATGCCGTGTTCCTCGACCTGCCCATCACGTTCCGGTTCGAGCTGCTCGACCGCGGCATGCCCTACGCATGGGACGACGACTACCGCGCCCGCGTCGGGGTCATGGAGCTGGACCGGCCCGGCGAGGTGACCTGGTTCGAGATCGATCCCTGCTTCGTCTTCCACGTCGGCGGCGCCCACACCGACGTCGCCGGCCGCGTCGTGCTGGACGGTGCCCGCTACTCCGCAGCCGACACCGTCGCCATGTGGGGCCGGCTCGGGGGCGCCTCCGGCCCGGCCGCCGATGCCGCCGCGCTCGGCACGGCCCGGTTGCACCGCTGGGTCCTCGACCCGGCCACCGGGTCCGTCGCCGAGACCGCCCTTGCCGAGCGAGCCGTCGAGTTCCCGACGCTCGACGACCGGCTCGTCGGACGCCCGGCGCGATACCGCTACGCCGTCTCGGACGGCGCGATCGTCAAGTACGACGAGGCCACCGGCACGATCGACGCCCACCGGCTCACCCCCGGCACCGCCGCGGGGGAGGCCGTGTTCGTCCCGGCTCAGGGCGGCACCCGCGAGGACGACGGCTGGTTGATCTCCATCACCACCACCCTCGACGGCGCGGCGTCCCAGCTGCTCGTGCTCGACGCCGGTGACGTGACGAGCCGGCCGGTCGCGGCCGTCACCCTGCCCCGCGGCGTGCCTGCGGGCTTCCACGGCTCGTGGATCGAAGGCCACTGAGGCTGCTCGCCGAGCCGGCGCGCCCCGCGCGAGCGGGCCTCCTCCACCGGGCCTCCTCCACCGGGGCCTCCACGAGCCGCACACCCGCGGCCACCATCCGCCCGTGATCAGCGACCCGCCGTCCCCGCCGGCTTGCCGAAGGGTAAGGGGATCGTGACGGCGGCGCAGGCGATCCTGCGCTGCGCGACATGGCCCGCACCGTGCCGGTTCGGCGACGATCGTCGCTCGTCGTGCCGAGGAGGAGCCATGATCGACGGAGGAGTGATCGCCGCGTATCTCGCGACGGCCGTGGCACGGGGCGGGGAGCGCCTGCTGGGGAAGGCCGTCGACGCCGGTCTCGACCGGCTCTCGGCCGCCGTCGCGCGGCGGATGGGGCGCGGACCGGACGCCGACATCGCCCGTGATCCGCGCAGCCCGGCCGTCCAGGCCCGGGTCGGCCGCGCGATCGAGGCCGCCGCGCAGGGCGACCCGGCGTTCGCCCGCGATCTCGCGGCACTCGTCGGGCAGCTCGACAGCAGCGGCGCTCGCCGTCTGATCAACAACGTGCACGCGAACGTCAACGTCCAGGCGTTCGGCGGCGGCTACGCCCACTTCGGTGACTACTACGAGGGCGACAGGTACGGCAACGACGACGACCCGGGCGACGAGATCGTGGCGGGCCGCGGAGCCGGACGGGTGGTGGCGATCATCGGGCTGCTGGTGTCGCTGGCGGGATTCGTCGGGTTCGCCTCGGTGATCTACGGCGGCTTCGCGTCCGTCGGCGTCGGATACTCCCCGCTCGACCTGGAGGTCCTGCCCGGCATCCCGATGTTGCCGGTGGCCTTCCTGGCGTTCCTGGCCGGCGGGATCGTGTCCGGCCTCGGTGCGTCCGCATCCAGGGCCTCCCGCAGGCGACACGAGCGGCAGACCCGCCGGCGGCCGGTCGGCACCCGTTGAGCGTGCTCAGTCCAGCTGGATCACGCTCAGGACGTTGCCGGCCGGATCGGTGAACCACGCGATCGGCGGGCCGTACTTCCGCTGCACGCCCCGCTCGTCGGTCCAGTCGCTCGTCGCGAACGTGACGCCCCGCTCCACCAGCAGGTCCACGGCCTCGTCGATGTCGCGCACCGGGAAGTTGAGGATGGTGAACGTGGCGGGCGTGTGGTCGGGCTTGGGGTAGACCAGCGTGTCGCGGTCGCCCGCGATGTGCAGCGTCAGCATGCCGTCGGCCTCCGACACCCGCAGGCCGAGCGTCCCCTCGTAGAACGCCCTCGCGGCGGGTATGTCGTCCACCGAGAACCCGCTGAACGCCTTCGTCTGCTCGAACATCTCGCTCCCTCAGTTCGCGAAGTACATGAACGACCACCGGTGGCCGTCCAGGTCGAGGAACGCCCGCATGTACATGAAGCCCATGTCCTGGCGGCCCGCGTCCTCACCGCCGGCTGCGATGGCCCGCTCCACCAGCTCGTCGACCTCCTCGTGGCTCGCTGCGGTCAGGCTCACGGCCACCTCCTTGGTCGCCGGGTCGGCGACGACGGCACCGGTGAACTGCTCGAAGAACGCGGTGGTGTGCAGCATGGCGAGTGCGCCACTGCCGATCACCATGCACCGGGTGTTCTCGTCGCCGACACGGGGGTCGAAGGTGAACCCCAGCGCGGTGAAGAACTCGGCGGTGCGTGCGAGATCCTGCACGGGAAGGTTGATGTAGGCGGTGCGGTCCATGACGGTCTCCTCCGGTCGGTGCATACGGGTGAGACGTCGAGGCCGGCCCGCGGTTCTCGACATGCCCGGTGGAGGTCCTCGTGAAGTTCCTGATCCTGATCTACGACAACCCTGCCTCGCGGGAGGTGTTCATGGCCCTGCCGCCCGAGCAGCGCGCCGCAGGCCTCGCCGCCTACCGCGCCCTGGACGAGGAGCTGTCCGCGACCGGCGAGAAGATCGTCTCCAGCCCGCTGGCCTACCCGGAGCTGACCACTCAGGTCCGGGTCGTCGACGGCGCGACGATGACCACCGACGGGCCCTTCGCCGAGGTCAAGGAGCAGCTCGCGGGCTTCTACCTGCTCGAGGTCGACTCGCCGGAACGGGCCGTCGAGATCGCCGCGAAGGTCCCGGAGGCCGTGTTCGGGGTGGTCGAGGTACGGCCCCTGATGGACCTGGGCGCGTTCGAGGCGTGAACGACCTGCTGCGCGAGCTGGCCCCGCAGGTGCTCGGCGCGCTGGTGCGCCACCATGGCGACTTCGACGCGTGCGAGGACGCCGTGCAGGAGGCGCTGCTCGCCGCCGCCGTCCAGTGGCCGCGCGACGGGATGCCGGAGAACCCGCGCGGGTGGCTGATCACGGTGGCGTCGCGGCGCCGGACGGAGATGTGGCGCAGCGAGACCGCCCGACGACGCCGGGAGGAGTCCGACGCGCTGTTGCCCGCGCCGGGCCCCGCTTCCGGGATCGACGACACCCTGACGCTGCTGCAGCTGTGCTGCCATCCGTCGCTCACGCAGGCGTCGCAGGTGGCGCTGACGCTGCGCGCCGTCGGCGGGCTCACGACCGCGGAGATCGCGCGCGCGTACCTCGTCCCGGAGGCCACGATCGCGCAGCGCATCAGCCGGGCCAAGGCCAGGATCAAGGGGGCGGGCTTCCGGGCCCCGGAGCGGGCCGACGCCGTGCTGCAGGTGCTCTACCTGATCTTCAACGAGGGCTACACCGCCAGCGCCGGGCCCTCGCTGCACCGCGTCGAGCTGAGCGCCGAGGCGATCCGGCTGACCCGCCTGCTGCGGCACACGGCCCCCGAGAAGGGCGAGGTGGCGGGCCTGCTCGCCCTCATGCTGCTCACCGATGCGCGCCGCCCCGCCCGAACCCGGCCGGACGGTTCGCTCGTGCCGCTGGAGGAGCAGGACCGCACGCTGTGGGACGCCACCGCGATCGCCGAGGGCACGGCGTTGATCAGCGGGACGCTCGCGCACGCCCCTGTCGGTCCCTACCAGCTGCAGGCCGCCATCGCGGCGGTCCAC
>JBBQEF010000282.1:0-7437 GCA_038320445.1 Mycobacteriales bacterium | reverse complement strand
CACCGGCGGTCACCAGCACCTGGTCGGGCGCCGTCGGCAGGCCACGCGCGGTGAACCGCCCGGCGATCGCGGCGCGCAGCGCGGGCAGGCCGAGCAGGTCGTAGCCGTGGCCGCCGAGGTGCGCGTCCAGATCCCGGACGGCGGCGGCCGTCGCTGCCCGCATCGCGTCGGCCGGAGCCGCGGGGGCCGCGTGGGCGAGGTCGAAAAGGCTGCGGTCGCCGTGTGGGGAGAACGGCGAAGGGCCGCGTGCCGGCCCGGGCGTCGACGCCGATGCAGGCCCCCCGCCGACCCGCTCGACGGGCAGCGTGGTCCAGCTCCCCGAGCCCCGCCTGCTGCGCAGCACCCCGGCGTCGCGCAGGGCGTCGTAGGTGGCGGCGACGGTGGTGCGGCTGATCTCCAGCGCGCCGGCCAGCTCGCGCTCCGCAGGGACGCGCGTCTGCACGGGCAGCCGGCCGTCGAGCACGAGCAGCCGCACCCGGTCGGTCAGCGCGTCGGTCAGGCCACGCCCGTCCGGGGGACGCCAGTCGCCGAGCAGGCGGGCGAAGCTGCGGGCACTGACGCGCCGTTCGAGGTCCACCCGTCCACCTTGGCAGAATTGGCCCTGCCGGACAGGGCCAATCCAGCCCACCGTGGACCCATGGAGATGTGGGTCGGCGGGGCCGGGTTGCTCAGCGCACGAGCACGCGGTCGGTCAAGCCGTACGCGGCCGCGTCGGCGGGGGAGAACCAGCGGTCGCGGTCGAAGTCGGCGTCGATCTGCTCGACGGTCTGCCCGGAGTGCTCGGCCGTGATCTCGGCGATCTGCCGCTTGAGCCGGTGCAGCATGTCGGCGCGGATGACGATGTCGGACTCCGACCCACCGATCCCCGATGACGGCTGGTGCATCAGGATCTCGGCGTGGGGCAGCGCCAGCCGCTTGCCCGCCGCACCGCCGGTCAGCAGGAACTGGCCCATCGACGCGGCCGGCCCGGTGGCCACGGTGGAGACGTCCGGCGCGATCGTGATCATGGTGTCGTAGATCGCCAGGCCCGCCGACACCGAGCCGCCCGGCGAGTTGATGTAGAGCGTGATGTCGCGCGTCGGGTCCTCGGCCGTGAGCGAACCGGCGTTGCCATCCCGCACGCCGATCGGAGCAAGTCCGCCGCCCGCACTCACACCCCCTCTTGCATCCCGCACCTCCCGTCGCCGGGGCGCGTGAGAGCAGGTGGGGTGTGTGCGTCGCTCGCACCCCCCGCCGCGCCCACCCCCCGACGACCGTGGGACGCGTGCGCGTGGGGGGTGTGAGCAGGTCGGATCGGCGTCGCGTACCCTCGTCCTCAGTTCCACCCAAGACCGCAGGTCTGTGCCCGGCTCGCCGGGTGCACGAAGGCTCCGCTCAGCGGACGACCCGCGCAGGAGGACGAGGTCCGCCGAGCGCTCGTGTGCGCCGGTTCCGCCCCGTGCGCCCTGCGCCGGGGCGTTCGTCGTCTCCGGGGTCGTCGTGAGTGGACCGACCATCACGACAACCGAGAGGAGGCAAGGATGGCCCGACCCGACAAGGTCACGGCGGTCGCTGAGATCGCCGAGAAGTTCCGGGGCGCGTCCGCCTCGGTGGTCACCGAGTACCGCGGCCTCACCATGTCCCAGCTGACCGCCCTGCGCGACTCGCTGGGCGACGACACCACCTACCGCGTCGCCAAGAACACGCTCGTGAAGCGTGCGGCGGAGGACGCCGGTGTCGAGGGGCTCGAGCAGCTGCTCATCGGCCCCACGGCGATCGCGTTCATCACCGGCGAGCCCGTCAACGCCGCCAAGGCGCTGCGGGACTTCGCGAAGTCCCACCAGGGCCTGGTGATCAAGGGCGGCTACATGGACGGTCGCGCGCTGACCGTCACCGAGGTCAACCAGCTCGCCGACCTGGAGTCCCGCGAGGTGCTCCTGGCCAAGCTGGCCGGCGCGATGAAGGCGAACCTGTCGAAGGCCGCCGGACTGTTCGCCGCTCCGGCGTCGCAGGTCGCACGTCTGGTCCAGGCACTGGCCGACAAGCGTGCGGAGGAAGAGGGCGGCGCCGCTGCCCCCGAGGCCGCCACCCCTGACGCCGCCACCGAGGCTCCGGCCGACGCCGAGAGCTGATCACCACCCCACCTGCGTAGTTCTTATCTAGAGAGGACGCCACCATGGCGAAGCTGTCCACCGACGACCTGCTCGAGGCCTTCAAGGACCTCACCCTGATCGAGCTGTCGGAGTTCGTGAAGAAGTTCGAGGAGACCTTCGACGTCACCGCGGCCGCCCCGGTCGCCATGGCCGCCGCCGGTCCCGCCGCCGCCGCTGCCCCCGCCGAGGAGGAGAAGGACGAGTTCAACGTCGTCCTCGACGCCGCAGGCGACAAGAAGATCCAGGTCATCAAGGTCGTGCGCGAGCTCGTCTCGGGCCTGGGCCTGAAGGAGGCGAAGGACCTCGTCGAGGCCGCGCCGAAGCCCATCCTCGAGGGCGTCGACAAGGCCGCGGCCGACGCCGCGAAGGCCAAGCTGGAGGAGGCGGGCGCGAAGGTCAGCCTGAGCTGACACCCGCACCGCCCCTGCTCCACAGCGAGCCACGTCCACGCCACCGCGTGAACGTGGCTCGCTGCTGTCAGGGGGAGGGGAGCAGCGGGACCGTCCGGTGGACCAGGACGAGGTCCGACAGTGCGGAACCCGCCGCGCCGACGCCCGGCGGGCGTGGGACGTAGCCGGGCACGTCCGCGAGGCCGGTGCTCGCCGACCCCGCCCACAGCCGCACGTCGCCCGTGCCGTCGAGCACGAGGGTGACGACCATCCCTTCGGCCGGGGGCGCGGACATGAGGACGCCGAAGGGTCGCCCCGCCCGCACCCGGTTCGGCGGGACCGCCCGCCCGGCGACGACGGCGTGCACGACCGTCACCGCACCGTCGACGCGCAGGCCGACGAACGCGGCCACTCGCTGCGGGCGCACCCGCACGGTGACCGAGCGCCGGGACCCGGTCCTCGTGTCGGACTCGACGGTCACCGACGGCGCGGCCAGCGGGGCCGCCGGAGCGGCTCCGGAGGCGAGCTCGCCGGTCAGCATCGGGTAGGCGTCCGCCTCCTCCCGGCCCGTCACGAACCGGCTCGTCCAGGCCCCCGGCCGGGTCTCCCTGCTGAGCCATCGGGCGTGGCCGGTGTCGGCGTCGAGGGCGTACATGAGTTGGGCCGGCTGCGGCCGGTCGGTGCCGAACGTGTCCACCGCCAGTCCGGTCACGACACAGGCGACCGCCACCAGCGCGACGCCCGCGGTGGGAAGGGCCGGTCGCCGCGACGGCAGCGGTGCGGCGGGCAGCACCGCGGAGGCCAGCAGGGCCGTGAGGAACGCCGGTGCCGCGGCCCCGGGCATCCCGAGCGCGGGGAAGAACAGGGCGACGGTCGGCACCAGCACCGCCACGGCCACCGCAGCTCCCGCCGCGGCCGTGAGGCTGCGCAGCCCCGGCCGCCCCGTCCCGAGGGTCGCGATGGCGGCGACGGCTCCCGCCAGCGCGGGCACGGCCGCCAGGTAGGACGCACCCGGGACGAACGCGGCGAGCCCGGCCCCGAGCGCCGCCGCCCACACCAGCGTCCCGAACCAGGCTGCGGCCGCGCCGACCCGCCGCCGCGCGAACGTGCCGCCCGCGAGCACGACCGCCACTGCCAGCGCGACGACGGCCAGCCGGTACGGCCCCGGCGTCCACGGGTCGAGCATGTCGGCGTAGCCGGGCCGCAGCGCGACGACGCCGCGCCAGAGCACGTAGGCGGCTGCCGGTGCACCCAGCAGCGGCACCAGTGCCAGGCCGACGCCCGCCAGCAGACCCGACCGGCTCGCCTCCCGCTTCCGGACCGCCCGCCACCCGAACGCCGCCGTTGCGAGGACGGCCAGCGCCGCGAGCGGCCCCACGACCGCCTGCGGGTAGCGCACCAGCATCCCCGGGACGGTGAAGTAGGTGGCGTCGGATGCGGCGGGCCGGGCGAGCGCGGGCAGGTCCGCCGCTGCACCCAGCTCACGCGTCACGGCGAGCATGGTGTCCCCCTGCGCCTGGAGGGTGCCGCGGTCGAGCCGGGCCGGGGTGTCCTGGGGCGAGTGGTAGGTCACCGAGCCGTCGATGTGCGCGAAGTCGAGGCCGGTGAAGCGGCCGGTGGCGAGGAACTCGGTGAGGTCCGTGTTGTTGGGCAGCCTGCGGTAGACCTCGACGGCCGTGCTGGCGGCCACCGGGTGCGGCGCGGCCCGGCCGAAGACGTCGACGAGCGCGGCGTTGCCCGGCGAGGTCCGGAACATGATCGGCGGTCCGGAGCTCCCGCGGGAGTCCAGGTTGAGCACCACTCCGCCGTCCCTGGCGAGCGGGTGTTGCGCGAGGAACGCCTCCGCGCCGCACAGGCCGGCCTCCTCGGCGTCGGTGATCAGCACGACGACGTCGTTGCGCAGCGCGGGCCCTGACCGCAGCGCCCGGACGGTCTCCAGAACGGTGGCGACGCCCGAGGCGTCGTCGCTCGCGCCGGGCCCCATCGGCACCGAGTCGTAGTGGGCGACGAGCAGGACCCGGCCGGTCGACGCGGTGCCGGGCAGCACGCCGATGACGTTGCGGGCCCGGCACACCGTCGGACCGGCGGTCAGCCCGACGGCGGTCTGGACCTCCGGCCGGACCCCCTGCGCGCGCAGCGCGGCCGTGACGTGGTCGAGCGCAGCGCCCGCGGCCGGGCTGCCGGTGGGGTGCGCGACGGCAGCGATCCGCTCGACGTGGGCGGCGGCGCGGGCGGCGCTGAAGTCCGCGGCGGGTGCGGTCTCGTCGCGGGGGTCGGGCGGCGCCACGGCGAGCAGCGCGAGCACCGCGAGCGTGAGCAGGGCGACGAGCCCCGCCGCGGCGGCGAGCGGGGCACCGGACCGGTCGGGTGTGCGGGGCATCCGGTGCTCCTCGTCGACGTCGATGACGGCGAGGATCGTCGTGCGCCGCCATCCGCTGTCCATGCCGTCCCGCGCCCGCCCGACCTGGCCGGGTGATCACCTGTTCGGCCGACGCGGCGCGTCAGCGTTGCCTGAGCTCCCTTCGCAGGAGCTTGCCCGTCACCGTCTTCGGGATCTCCTCCATGAACTCGATCTGCCTCGGGTACTTGTAGGCCGCCATCCGTTCCTTCGTGAACGCGATGAGGTCGGCCTCGGTGACCGTCCTGCCGGGCCGAAGGCTGACGAACGCCTTGACGCTCTCCCCGCGGTACTCGTCGGGCACCCCGACCACCGCGGCCTCCCGCACCGCCTCGTGCTCGTAGAGCACGTCCTCGACCTCGCGCGGCCACACCTTGTAGCCGCCCGCGTTGATCTGGTCCTTCTTGCGGTCGACGATGTAGAACCAGCCCTGCTCGTCCATGTAGCCGACGTCGCCGGTGTGCAGCGAGCCGCCGGGCAGGGCCGTGGCGCTCTCCGCAGGCTTGTTCCAGTAGCCCGCGACGACCTGCGGGCCGGTCGTGACCAGCTCGCCGATCTCGCCGACGGGCAGGTCGTTGCCGTCGTCGCCGATGATCTGCACCACCGTGTCGTAGATCGGCACGCCCACCGAGAGCGCGCCCGACGCCGGGTCCACGGGGGCGTTCGCACCGAGTGGCACGCCGTGCGACGGGGACGTCGTCTCGGTCAGCCCGTAGATGTTGTGGATGTAGTGCCCGAACGTGTCCTGGAACGCGGTCACCGTGCTCGGCGGGATCGGCGCCCCGCCGGAGTAGATCTTCTTCAGGCTGGCGAGCGCGTCCTTGTCGGCGTTCGGGGCGTTCATCAGCGCGATGAACACCGTGATCGAGCCGACCGTGAAGCTGGCCTTCTCGTCGCGGATCGTCTCGATCGTGACGCTCGGGTCGAGCCGGTACATCAGCACCAGCGGCGCCCCGACCAGCAGCGCGATCGCGATGTGGCCGACCAGCCCGGTGATGTGGAACAGCGGGGCCACGCCGAGCACGACGTCGTCGGCCGACAGCTCGATCCAGTCGCGGTAGGTCTGGGCGTTGAACACCACGTTGCGGTGGGTGGTCATCGCGCCCTTGGGCGGGCCGGTGGTGCCGGAGGTGTAGGTCAGGAACGCGATGTCGTCGGGGCCGAGGGTGACCGGAGGCGGCGCCTGCCCCCGGAAGCGTCCCAGCAGCTCGGCCATGTCGAGCGTGCCCTCGCAGGCGATCCGCTCCACCCCGCCGAAGATGCGCGGGTCGTTCCTGGTCTGGTACTCCAGCTCCGATGTGGTGACCACCGTCCGGACCGCGGTGCCGGGCACGACCTTCGCCGCGACGTCGCGGTAGAGGCCCTGCAGGCACACCAGCACGGTCGCGCCGGAGTCGGTCAGCAGCTCGGTGAGCTCGCGCTGCTTGTTCATCGGGTTGATCGACACCGCGATGCCGCCGGCCTTCCAGGCGCCGATCTGGGCGATGAGGAACTGCGGCACGTTCTGCAGGTAGAGCGCCACCCGCTCGCCGGCGGTGAAGCCCGCGTCGAGGATCCCCGCCGCGAACGCGTCGGTCAGCTCGTCGAGCTCGCGCAGGGTGATCCGGCCGTCGAAGTAGCGGATGATCTCGCCGTCGGGATCGCGGGCGACCGCGGCCCTGAACATGTCCAGTGCCGAGTCGAACTCCACGGTGATGGTCGAGGGCTGTCCGGCCGCGTACCGGGCCAGCCAGGGCTTCTCCCCGTAGACGCCCATCAGCGGATGGCGACCGGGTTGACCGGGGCCCCGGTGCCGCTGACCACCTTCAGTGGCGCGGCGACGTAGAGGAAGCTCCAGCGGTTGTCCGCGGCGCAGGCGTCGGCGAGGTCGTCGAGCCAGGCGATCTCGGTCAGGGTCACTCCGAGGTTGCGCATCAGCGCGCAGTGCAGCGGCAGCGCGACACCGGAGTTCGGGTCGGCGGTGACCTCGTTGGCGATGGTGTCGGTGACCAGGTTGGGGATCTCCCGCTGCTGGAACCACTCGACGAGCTCGCGGGAGTAGGTGAGGCCGGGCTCGACGAAACCGTCGTAGAAGCTCGTCGGGTCGTTGAGCTCGTACCAGTACTTCATCCAGCCGGTGCGGATACAGAGGATGTCGTGCGGCTCGATGGCGACCCCCTGCGCGGCCGCGGCGGCCTCGAGGTCGTCGTGGTCGAAGGTCTCGCCCTTGTCGAGCCACTGCTTGCCGCGGTGGCGGGCCATGTCGATGAGCACGCCGCGCCCGACGATGCCCTTCTCCGCCAGCGGGAGCACCGAGGCCTTCTCCATGGCACCGATGGTGGAGCGGGCGTCGTAGCCGTTCCAGAGCTTGCCGTCGTACCAGACGTGCCCCAGCGCGTCGTACTGGGTGGAGCCCTGCAGGAAGAGCCGCGCGGTGTCGTCGGCGTAGTGCAGCCCGCCGGGGAACGCCGGCGCGTCGTCGCCGTCCCAGGTGGATTCGTCCAGCTCGTTCTTCCGCTCGATCCCGGTGCGGCCGGGC
>JBBQEF010000281.1:0-7477 GCA_038320445.1 Mycobacteriales bacterium | reverse complement strand
GGGACTTCGGCCTCACGGTCGACCAGGTGCGCTGGGCTCTGGCCTACGAGACGTCGATCCGGGCCGCCTACCGTGCCCGTGCGGCCGCCGGTGCCCGGTAGGCAGTACAAGCCCGCGACCGTCCGGTTCTACTTCGACGCCGACGTGCTCGGCCTCGCCCACGTGATCGCGGGGCTCGGCCCCGATGTCACCTATCCCGGCGATCCCGGCGGTGTGGTGCTGAAGCGGCTGCGCGCGCCGTGCCCGATCACGAGCCCGGCGATGAAGGACCATGTCTGGATCCCGCAGGTGACCGCCATGGGCTGGGTGATCGTCACCCGGGACTGGTGAGGTTCCGGGTGTCGCTGACCGTCGTCTGCTGCGGCAGGAGCTGGTCGCGGCCCGGCCTGGTCTCGACGGTGAATTCGCCCGGGTGGTCGACGAGTTGATTGACGTTCTGGTCGAGCCGTTGTCGTGATCACGAAGGTGGTGCACGGCTGGCGGGTCGGGGGGTTGGTCGCGTATCTGATGGGGCCGGGGCGGGCGGAGGAGCACCGGAGTCCGCGGGTGATCGCGTCGTGGGACGGGCGGGACGCAGGCTGGCAGCCGGCGCGGTCGGGGTCACGGGTGTGGGATCTGGAGCTGGGGCCGCTGATCCGGGCGTTGCGGGCGCCGGCGGTCGTGGCCGGAGCGCCGCCGCCGTCAGTGTGACCAGGTCCGGTTGAGGCCGCTCAGCATCCGGTGGCCGGCCCGTCCCGGTGCAGTGTCTCTCCGTGATCCTCGGTCGTGTCGGGGAGTCTCGTACACTCGCGACGGGTCGGGTGGGCGTCGTTGGCGACGTCGAGATCGTGGAGCAGATGATCCAGTCGTGCGTCCACGACGGGGCCGGTCCGTGCGGTCGTGGTCTCCGCGTCGGGCGCGACGTCGCGTGGCTCAGGCATCGGCGGGAGATGGTACGTCGTGGTCGGCGCAGTTCGTGGTCCGGTGCGGGGGTGCCGCCTCCGCGAACTCGCGGAAGGCGGCGAAGGCGCGTGGCCCGTACACGGTGGCGGGGCCGCCGTTCATCAGGATGGCGACGCCGATCGCCTCGGCCACCTCGTCAGCGGTCGCGCCGCTGCGCGCGGCACCGTCGGCGTGGGCGGCGATGCAGCCGTCGCACTCCCTGGTCACGGCGATCGCGAGCGCGATGAGCTCTTTGGTGCTCGTGCTCAACGCGCCCGGTTCGAGCACAGCGCCGTGCAGTTGTGCGTAGGCCTTATAGGTGTCGGGTATCGCCCGACGCAGCTCGCGCCCGAGCGTGCGCGCTTCCCGTTGCAGTGCGGCTGCGTCTCCCATGTCGACCTCCGGTGGCGTGCTGTGCTCCGGTCGGAGCGACCGCGGCCGCCAGCATTCCGGGCGCAGGCGACCGTGGCATGAGGCTTTCTCCCCTGTGGGACCCGTCCGTCCGGCCCGGTGGAGCTGCCTTCTCGACGACCGGGCCGAACATGCGGCACGGGCCGCACCACGATGCCCAGAAGTCGAGGAGCACGATCCCGCCGTCCCCGACGGTGTCGTTAAAGTTCTCGGTGGTCAGTTGAGCCGGCGGGGCGGACCGCCCGGACGACGGTGTCGACGGCGAAACGCTCGGCGCCGTCGACCTGGACGGGACGCCGGTACTGTTCGGCGCGTTGCACGTCGAGCCCGGTCAGCGCCCTGCAGACCTCGTCGACGGTGTGCAGGACGGCTGGGTCCTTCGGGCCGCCCACTCCGTCGCGGAGGTTGGCGCGGTCGTGGCCGACGAGCAGCAGGGTGCCTCCCGGCGTCAGGGCGGCAGCGGCCGTGGCGAGTACCGGTGAGAGGACGGTGCTGGGGAGTTGCAGGTAGGCAAGGACGACGAGGTTGAACGATCCGTCGGGCTGGTAGTCCGTGACGTCGGCGACGATCCAGTCGACTGGGACCGCGTGCTCCTGGGCGAGTCGTCGGCCCTTCTCGATGCCGACAGGGGAGTAGTCGACGGCGGTGACCTTCCATCCTCGGGTCGCCATCCAGACCGCGTTGCGCCCCTCACCGGCCCCGAGGTCGAGGCTGCGGCCCGGCCGCAGCCGACGGACCTCGTCCGCCAGTAGCTGGTTGGGTTCGACGGACCAGACGAAGTCGCGGCCTGCGTACCGCTGGTCCCAGTCGCTTGCGGTCATCGGAGTCCACCTTGTCTTCTCTTCGGACCTGCGCTCGGGAGGAGTGGGCGTTCGGTCGGTTACGCGTCCACTCTCTCGCGGACCTGTCCCCGAAGCGGCTCCCGATGTCGGTCGGGGTCGGACAGCCCCAGCAGAGGGGTCCTTCGGCGCGCCGAAACTGATACCCCCGGGGGTTGTGTGGGGTGGGCATCGTGGTCGGCCCCGATGTCTCCGACGAACGACCGAGAGGATCCGATCCTGATGAGCCTGCACCTGGGCGATACCGCCCCCGACTTCACCGTCGACTCCACCCGCGGCCCGATCCGCTTCCACGAGTGGCTCGGTGACTCGTGGGGGATGCTGTTCTCCCACCCGGCAGACTTCACGCCGGTCTGCACCACCGAGCTGGGCGCCGTCGCCCGCCTCGGCCCCGAGTTCGTCGCCCGCGGGGTCAAGGTCATCGGGTTGTCGGTCGACTCGGTGGAGTCGCACCTGCGCTGGGAGGGTGACGTCGGTGAGACCCAGGGCACCCCGGTGGACTTCCCGATGATCGCCGACGTCGACCGGGTCGTCTCCGGGCTCTACGACATGATCCACCCGGGCGCGAGTGCGACGTCCACGGTGCGCACGGTCTTCGTCATCGGGCCGGACAGGACGGTCCGGCTCATGCTGACCTACCCGATGTCCACCGGCCGCAACTTCGCGGAGATCCTGCGCGCCATCGACAGCCTCCAGCTGACGGAGGCCTACCCGGTCGCGACGCCCGCGGACTGGCAGCCTGGCGAGGATGTGATCATCGGTCTGGGTGTCGACGATGAGGACGCCGCGCGGCGGTTCCCCCACCACCGTGTCGTCAAGCCCTACCTGCGCCTGACCGCCAGCCCGAACCTCGCTCCGGCGTCCGCCTGATCAGGAAGCCGACCGGCGCTGCGATGCAAGCCAGTTGAACGGCTGGTCGGCTCCCGCCGGGGTGGTGTGGTGCTCGCGACGACGGGCGAGCTCCACCCACCGCGAGGTGCCGCCGAGGGCGTCGAGCAGTTGCTCATGCGACCACCACGGTGGCCATCATCCCGGCGTCCTCGTGGTCGAGGATGTGGCAGTGGTAGACGCTCCGGCCGGGCAGGGTGGTGAAGGGGATCCGCAGGCGGACCCAGCCGCGGGGCGGCACGATCACGACGTCCTGCGGGGTGCCGGTGGTGGTCCGGCTGTCGCTGGCGGCGGTCACGGTGAACGGCCACACGTGGATGTGGAACGGGTGGGCGAGCGGGCTGCTGTTGGTGACGGTCCATTCCTCGGTACTGCCGAAGGCGATGGTCTGGTCGTCGCGGTTCGGGTCGAAGGTGCGCCCGTCGATGGAGGCGGCCATGCCCCCACCGCCGCCCATGCCCCCGCCCATGCCCATCCGGAAGTCGGTCGTCCGCGTCCGGGTGGCCGGTGCGGTGGCCGGGGTTTCGGCGGTGAGGGCGGCGGGGAGTGGTGCTGCTGCGCGTGGCGGGCCGGTGGTGACCAGCGTGGCCAGTGACGTCGATGCGGTGCCGGCGGTGCCGCGGCCCATCATGGAGCCCCGGTCGTAGGGGTCGGTGACGAGCGCGAACCGGCCGGTGTCCTGAGGGCGGACGAGGATGTCGGCGCGGTTGCCGGGAGCGAGGACGAGGGTGTCGTGGCCGGCTGGTCGGGGGAGGAACGAGCCGTCGAGGGCTATCTGGTCGAGCTGGTGGCCGTCGAGGCGCAGCGCCAGGAAACGGGAGGTGCAGGCATTGACGATGCGCCAGCGCTCGGTGCTGCCCGGTGCGGCGGTGATGGTGGGCCGGTGTTGGCCGTTGACCAGCAGCAGCTGTCCTTCCCGGCCGTTCGCCCGATCGGTGGCGGTGGCCGGGACGACGGCCCCGGCGGCGTCGAGGGTGATGTCGGTGATCAGCAGCAGCCGGTCGGTGGTGACCGGGACGTCGGGTCCGCGGTCGACGATCAACCCGCCCACCAGCCCGCCGTAGAGCTGGTCGGCGACCATGCCGTGGTGGTGGGGGTGGTACCAGTGGGTGCCGGCCGGATGGTCGGCGGGGATCCGGTAGAGGTAGTCGAACGACGCACCCGGATCGATCCGCAGGAAGGGGTTGTCGCTGTTGCCCTGGGGGGATACGCGCAGGCCGTGGGTGTGCAGGTTGGTCGGCTGCCCGACGCGATTGGTGAGCCGCACGGCCAGTTCGTCGCCGGGGCGCACGCGCAGGGTCGGGCCGGGGGAGCCGCCGTTGAAGCCCAGTGCGGAGGTGTCGCGGCCGGCCAGGCGGGCGCCGGGTGCCGCGGTGAGCTCGACGGCGAGCCGGCCGTCGCGGCTGTCGAGTACCGGGGGCTGGACGAGTTCTGCACCGCCGGCGCCGGGCAGGAACGTGGCGGGGGCCGCGGTGGCGCTCGCGATCCATCCGGTGGTTCCGGTGACCAGCCCGACCGCGCCGAGACCTCCCAGAGCCAGAGCGCGGCGGCGGCTGATCGGTGCCGGTGTCACAGGAGGTCGGCTCGGCGGCGGTAGTCGTCGGCGTCGATCTCGCCACGCGCGAGGCGTTCGTCGAGTATCCGGCGGGCCGACCCGTTCCGGGCGGCTGGGCGTCCGGTACCTCGGCTCTGGACCATCCGGTAGGCGAGATAGCCGAGCAGCGCGAGCCCGACGACGACGAGGGTCGGCCAGATCCAGAACCAGCTCATCGCTGTCGTACCCATCATGGTGGTGCGGTCCCTTCCGTCTGTAGGGGCTCGACGGTCGTCGTCCCGTGTCGGGAGGACGAGGGGCCCTCGCCCTGTCCTGCCGGGTCGGAGGACCTCGATCCTCAGCCGGCAGTCAGGGAGTCGAGTGCGGCGTGCAGGCGCGCGGACGCGTCCTTGGCGACGGCGGCGAGCTCGGCGGGCTGGGGGCCGCCGTCGCCGGCCATGGCCAGCAGTTCGGCGGGGTCGACGGCCTGCACGAGGGTGTGGCCGCCGGACTGGCGGACGGTGACGTTGCAGGGCAGGAGCAGGCCGATCTCGGGATCGGTGGACAGGGCCTGGTGGGCGAGGGCGGGGTTGCAGGCGCCGAGGATCGTGTAGTCCTCGACCTCCTCGCCGAGCTTGGCCTTGAGGGTGGCCTTCACGTCGATGGTGGTGAGGACACCGAACCCCTGGGTGGCCAGGGCCGCGGTGACAGCGTCGATGGCGTCGGTCTGAGAGAGGTCGAGGGTGACGGTGTGCGCGGACATGGCGGTCTCCTTGGTTCGGTGGGTTTCTCAGGCGAGGGAGAGGAAGAGCTTCTCCATCTGGGCGCGGTCGAGCTCGCCCTCCTCGCCCGCGGCGATGCACTGCACGAGGCCGGAGGCGATGACGGCGAACCCGGCCTTGTCCAGAGCTCGCGAGACGGCGGCGAGCTGGGTGACCACGTCCTTGCAGTCGCGGCCCTCCTGCAGCATGCGGATGACGCCCCCGAGCTGGCCTTCTGCTCGGCGTAGGCGGTTGACCACGCTGCCGACGACATCGTCCTCGATCTTCATTGCTGCTCCTTCAGTGATACCCCGGGGTGTATCTGTCATGGTACTCCCGCCGTTGCGGTGTGTCCGAGAGAGCGCAGCGGGCACCGTGGCGAGATCAGTGCGCAGCCGACCCCTGCGACGGCGAGGGCTCCCACCGCGGCACCGGCGGGCAGGAGCGCGGCTGCCGGCAGTTGCTGGAGCAGGACGAACGTGCCCATGGCGAGGACGAACCAGCCGAAGGCCTGGCGTAGGGCAGCTGCGGGGACCCGTGCCGCGTAGTGAGCTCCGATCAGTGCGCCCAGCACGGCGGCGCCGGTCACGGTGAGGGTCAGTGGCCAGTCCAGGGCCGCTGTACCCAGGGCCGCTGCGCCCAGGTGCCCGGTGAACCCTGCTGCCGACTGCAGGGCGATGACCAGCAGGGAGGTGCCGATGGCGGCGGGCATGGCGAGCCCGCCCAGCAGGGCAAGCGCCGGCACGACGAGGAACCCGCCGCCCGCGCCGACCAGTCCGGCGACGGCACCCACGACCACACCGGTGAGCAGCGTGCGGGCCGGTGCGTGAGCGGGGACCGCTGCTGCGCCGGAGCGGCGACCGCGGAGCATCGCGACGGCGGTGGCGATCATCATGACCGCGAAGCCGCCCAGCAGTACCGGTCCGGGCAGATGCCCACCGACCAGGCCGCCGGCGAACGCCCCGGCCATGGCCGCGGCGCCGAACAGCAGCCCGGTGCGCCACTGCACGATGCCGCGGCGGAGGTGGGGGAGCAGCGCGGCGAGGGAGGTGACGCCGACGACGAACAACGATGTCGTGATCGCGCTGCCGGTGGGCACGCCGGCGACGTAGACCAGCAGGGGGACCATCAGGATCGAGCCGCCGCCGCCGAGCAGGCCGAGGGTGACCCCGACCAGCACGGCGAGCAGGGCGACGAGCGCGAGGGTCATGACACCCACGCCGCAGCCCGGACCGTGGTCGCCGTGAGCCCGGCGGCGACGGCCTGCGCGAAGTCGTCGTCGATGGCGACGACGTGGTGGCCGCGGGCGTGCAGCAGGGAGGCGACGACGCCCGCGCGGTAGCCGGCGGCGCAGTGCACCCACACCGTCCCGGCGGGGACCTCGTCGAGCCGGGTGAGGATCTCGTGGATCGGGATGTGCACCGAGCCGACGATCGCGGCCGTGGCACGCTCGGATGTGCGGCGGACGTCGAGGACGGCACGGTCGTCGTCGCCGGCGGCGAGCGCGGCGGCGAGATCGGTGAACGTGGCGCGGCGGAACGACGCCGGGTTGCCGGTCCAGTCCGCAGGGCGTCCGGTGGCCATCGCGGCGGGCCGCTCGATACCGATGCGGACGAGCTCACGCTGGGCGTCGGCCACCTGCGCGGCGGTGTCACCGAGCAGCGTCACCGGGGTGCCCCACGTGATGAGCCAGCCGAGGTAGGTGACGAACTGTCCGGACAGACCGATGTTGACGCTCCCGGCGACGTGCCCGGCGGCGAACGCCGTGCCGTCGCGCAGGTCCACGACCCACTCGCCGGCGTCGATGCGGCGGCGCAGCTCGGCCGCGTCGGCCACGGCGGGCGGGGTGAGGTCAGGGTTGCCGGGGCCGGCGCTGTTGGCCGGCGCCATGTGGGCGTAGTAGGCGGGGAAGGCGTCGAGCCCGGCGAGCAGCTCGCGGACGTAGTGCTCCTCGTCCAGGGTGAGGGCAGGGTTGCTACGGGTCTCGTCCCCGATGGTGCCTGCTGTGCCGCTCGCCGTCGCGCTCGCGGAGCAGAAGCTGCCGAACCCGTGGGTCGGGTGCAGGGTCGCGGCGCCGGGCAGTTCGGTGGCGAGTCGCTGCGCGGAGTGCCACTGAGCGTGCA
>JBBQEF010000280.1:0-7557 GCA_038320445.1 Mycobacteriales bacterium | reverse complement strand
TGGCGCGGTTCGCCCTGCGCCGGATGCGGCAGCTCGCCGGCATGCGCGAGACCCACAAGGACTACCTGGTGTGGCTGCTCGCCCACGTGCGGGCCCAGCTGGTGGTCGTCGGAGAGGAGCTGGCAGGCCGCGGCCTGCTCGACACCGCCGACGACGTCTTCTTCCTGGATCTCCGCGAGGCCCGCACCGCTCTGGGCGGCGCCGATCACCGGGCCGCTGTGGTCGTGCGGCGCGCCGAGTACGACCGGGAGCTGCGCCGCCGACACGTCCCCCGCGTCCTGCTGTCGGACGGCACCGAACCCGAGGCGCTCGCCGGTCCGCCGCCCGAGGGCGCGCTGATCGGCACCCCGGCGTCCGCGGGCACGGTGACCGCCCCGGCGCGGGTGGTGCTCGATCCCGTCGGTGCGCGCCTGGAGCCCGGCGAGATCCTGGTGGCGCCGTCCACCGACCCGGGGTGGACGCCGCTGTTCCTCACGGCGGGCGGGCTGGTGATGGAGATGGGCGGCGCCAACTCCCACGGCGCGGTGGTGGCGCGGGAGTACGGCATCCCGGCGGTCGTCGGCGTCCCGGACGCGACACTGCGCATCACGACGGGCGAGGTGGTGACGGTGGACGGCGCGGCGGGAGCCGTCATGGCGGGCCCACCGCCCGAGCACCCCCGGCACCCCTGATCGACGGGGGTGTG
The DNA here is from genome assembly GCA_038320445.1 of Mycobacteriales bacterium. Taxonomy (GTDB): domain Bacteria; phylum Actinomycetota; class Actinomycetes; order Mycobacteriales; family Pseudonocardiaceae; genus Pseudonocardia. Next base: position 6,872 of record JBBQEF010000280.1, on the reverse strand, counting down.
GTCCTTGCTCAGACCGCGAAGCGGGCAGGGTCGTCGACGAAGGCCTGGCGGCAGCCGGTGCCGCAGAAGTACACGGCAGCGCCCGCGTGCTGCACCGCGACGCTCGACGGGGTGACCGCCACGTCCATCCCGCAGACCGGGTCGTGGGCGATGTCGGGCCCGGCCGGTGTGGCGTCGTCGGCGGGAACCGTCATGCGGGGGCGGCAGGCCACGATGTCGGCGAACACCGACAGGGCGATCTCGCCCGCCGTGCGCGCGCCGATGTCGAGCCCCGCGGGTGCATGGACGGCGCTGCCGTCCACGCCGGACGCGGCCAGCTCGGCCAGCACCCCGGCAGCGCGGCGGCGGCTGGCCACCAGCGCCACGTAGCCGATCCCGGCGGCCAGCGCGGCGCGCAGCACCGTCGCCTCGTCCCGCCCGTGCGACGCGACGACGACCGCCGAGGTGTCGGGGCTGATCGGCGCCGTCGCGTCGACGCCGGCCCGCACGTCCCAGTCCAGGGCGGTGCCGACCCGCACCAGCGCCCGCGCCACCGGCGCCTCGCCGTGCACCGTCACGAGCACGGGCGGGATCATCGCCTCCAGGAAGATCTCCAGGGTGCCGCCGGACAGGCAGGGGTTGCCGACGGTGCGCACACCCTCCTCCGCGGAGGCGTCACCCGCATGGGGGGTGATCCGCAGCAGGCCCGACTCGCCGGCGTGCAGCAGCCGCAGGCTCTCCAGCCGCACCGTCGACTCGGCGCACACGCCGCCGACGAACCCGTCGATCGTGCCGTCGGCCAGCACCAGCGCGCAGTCGCCCGGCTTCGCGCTGGTGGGGCGCTCGGCCCGGACCACGGTGGCGAGCACGAAGGGCGTACGGCCGCTGCGCAGCCCGTGCACGCGTTCCAGGATGTCCGCTCTAGTCATCGTCAGCCCACATCATGTCACCGCCAGATCCGTCCGTAGGGGCCTGCCGTGGCGCGCCCGCCACACCTGCGCCGGGGTGAGCGGCATGTCGGCGTGCCGCACCCCGATCGCGTCCAGCACCGCGTTGACCACGGCCGCCGGGGACCCCACGGTGGCCGACTCCCCCACGCCCTTCGCACCGAGGGGATGGTGCGGGGAGGGCGTGACCGTCTCGCCCAGCTCCCAGCTCGGGCACTCCATCGACGTCGGCAGGAGGTAGTCCATGAAGGACGCGCCGAGGTGGTTGCCGTCGCCGTCGAACGCGATGAGCTCCATCAGTGCCATCCCGATGCCGTCGGCGAGCCCGCCGTGGATCTGCCCTTCGACGATCATCGGATTGATCCGCACCCCGCAGTCGTCGACCGCGACGAAACGGCGGACCTTCACCCGCCCGGTGCCCGGGTCGACGTCCACGACGCAGATGTACGCGCCGCAGGGGAACGTCAGGTTCGGCGGGTTGTAGACGCAGCGCGCGTCCAACTGCCCTTCGACGCCCTCGGGCAGCTCCAGGTCGGAGTGCGCGGCCATGGCGATCTCCGCGATCGTGACGCCGATGCCGGGCACGCCTCGCACGTCGAACCGGCCCTTCGTCCACTCGAGGTCGTCGACGCCGACCTCCAGCATCGCGGCCGCGACGATGCGGGCGCGGTCGCGGACCTTGCGCGCCGCCATCGCCGTGGCGGCGCCCGAGACCGGCGTGGAGCGGGAGCCGTAGGTGCCCAGCCCGAACGGGGTGCGGTCGGTGTCGCCCTGCACCAGCTCGACGTCGGCGGGCGGGATGCCCAGCTCCTCGGCCACGATCTGCGCGAACGTCGTCTCGTGGCCCTGCCCCTGCGACATGCACGAGACGCGCAGCACCGCCGTCCCCGACGGGTGGATCTGCAGCTCCGCGCCGTCGGCCATGCCGAGGCCCGCGATGTCCATCTCGCCCCGCGGCCCGGCGCCGACGGCCTCGGTGAAGAAGCTGATGCCGATGCCCATCAGCTTCCCGTCGCGGCGGAGCGCAGCCTGCTCCGTGCGCAGCTCGTCGTAACCCGCGATGTCCAGCGCCTTCGACAGGGTGGCCGGGTAGTCCCCGGAGTCGTACACCCAGCCCGTCGCGCACCGGTACGGGAACTGCTCGGGCCGCAGCAGGTTCGCCATCCGCACCGCGGCGGGATCGAGCCCGAGATCGAACGACAGCACGTCGACCAGCCGCTCCACCAGGTACGACGCCTCCGTCACGCGGAACGAGCACGCGTAGGCGACGCCGCCGGGCGCCTTGTTCGTGTAGACGCCGGTGACGTGGCAGTGGGCGGCGGGAACGTCGTAGGAACCGGTGAAGATGTGGAAGAACCCGGCCGGGAACTTCGAGGGCTGGGCGGTGCCGTTGAACGCGCCGTGGTCGGCCAGCACCCGCACCCGCAGCCCCAGGATCCGGCCGTCCGACGTCGAGGCGATCTCGCCCCGCATGTGGTAGTCACGGGCGAACGAGGTCGCCATGAGGTTCTCGGAGCGGTCCTCGGTCCACTTGACCGGTGCGCCGGTCATGATCGAGCCGACCACGGCACACAGGTAGCCCGGATACATCCCGACCTTGTTGCCGAAGCCGCCGCCGATGTCCGGCGCCACGATCTGGATCTTGTTCTCGGGGATGCCGGCGATCCTGGAGTACAGGACGCGGTGGGTGTGCGGGGCCTGAGTCGTCGCGAAGATCGTGAGCTTGCCGCTCACGGGATCGACGCTCGCGACCGTGCCGCAGGTCTCCAGCGGGGCGGGATGGACGCGCGGGTAGAGCAGGTCGCACGTGCTGACGTGGGGGGCCGCGGCGAACACGGCGTCGGTGGCGGCCTCGTCGCCGGAGTCCCAGTCGAACACGCGGTTGTCGGTGCGGCCCGCCATCTCGTCGCGGACCAGCGGCGCGTCGGCGTCCAGGGCGCGGCGCGCGTCGACCACGGGCGGCAGCGGCTCGTACTCGACATCGATCAGCGCCAGCGCGTCGCGGGCGGCGTAGCGGTCCTCGGCGACGACGAACGCCACCTCCTGGCCCTGGTAGCGCACCTTGTCGGTGGCCAGCACCGCAGCGACGTCGTGGCTGAGCGTGGGCATCCAGGCCAGGCCGCGCTCGGCGAGCATCTCCCCGGTGATCACCGCCCGGACCTTCGGGTGCGACTCGGCCGCGCTCGCATCCACCGCCACGATCCGCGCGTGGGCGTGCGGGCTGCGCAGGACCGCACCGTGGAGCATCCCGGGCAGCTGGATGTCGTCGACGAACCGGCCGCGGCCGCGCAGGAACCGCACGTCCTCCTTCCGGAGCATGCGGCCGTGCCCCATGACGGTCGGGCGCTGCTCGGCCGGGACCGGGGCGGTGGTCGGCGCCGTCGGGACGGTCATGGGCACCTCCGGTGCTCGTGCGCGGAAAACGTCGCCCCGGCGACGTTTTCCGCGCACGGGCGGCGGAGCCGCTCCGCCTCGGCGGCGTGCAGGATCGCGCGGACGATGTTCTCGTAGCCGGTGCAGCGGCAGGTCAGGCCCGAGATCGCCGCGCGCACCTCCGGCTCGGACGGGTCCGGGTCGTGGTCGAGCAGCCACCGCGCGGTCAGCAGCATGGCCGGCGTGCAGAAGCCGCACTGCAGGCCGTGACACTCCATGAACGAGGTCTGCACCTGGTCCAGCCCGGACCGGCCCTCCATGCCCTCGACGGTCCGCACGCGACGCCCGTCCGCCATCACGGCGAGCACGGTGCAGGACTTGACCGGCACGTCGTCCATCCAGACGACGCACGCACCGCAGTTGGACGTGTCGCAGCCCCAGTGCGTGCCGGTGAGGCCCAGCTCGTCGCGCAGCAGGTGCACGAGCAGCAGCCGGGGTTCGATGTCGCGGGTGTGCTCCCGCCCGTTCACGGTGACGGTCACGTCCATCGGCTCGCCCGGTCCGCGGCCGTGGCGAGCGCGCGGGCGGTCAGCTCGCCCGCGAGGTGGCGCTTGTAGTCGGCGGGGCCGCGCTGGTCGGCGGTCGGGCGGCAGTGCCGCGCGGCGAGGGCACCGGCGGCGGCGAAGTGCTCGGGGGTGGCGGGCCGGCCGCGCAGGTACTCCTCGGCCTCCTCGGCGACGAACCGCGGCGCCCCGACGGCGGTCAACCCGATCCCGACGTCGGCGACCCGGCCGTCGGGCGTCACCGCGAGCACGGCTGCAGCCGCGGCGATGGCCCAGTCACCCGCGCGCCGGTCGACCTTCACGTAGGCGCTGCCCGACGACCAGAGCGGCACCCGCAGCTCCACCAGCAGCTCGGCGGGACCGACCACGGTCTGGTACGGCCCGGTGAAGAACTCGCGCATCGGGACGATGCGCTCCCCGGAGGCGCCCCGGATCACGGCCACGGCCCGCAACGCGCCGAACGCGCCGGCCAGGTCCTCGGACGGGTCGGCCTGGCACACCGACCCGCCGACGGTGCCACGGTTGCGCACCACCGGGTCGGCGATCACCCGCTCCGCGTCGTGCAGGAGCGGAACCAGGGCGCCGACCTGCGCCGACGCCAGCAGGTCGGCGTGCCGCAACAGGGCGCCGAGCCGCAGCTCGTCCCCCACCACCGAGATCGTCGCGAGGTCGGTGAGGTCGTTGATGTCGACGAGCATCTCGGGCTGGGCCAGCCGCAGCTTCATCATCGGGATCAGGCTGTGCCCACCGGCCACGATCCTGGTCTCCGGGCCGTACCGGGTGAGCAGCGCGACGGCGTGCTCGACGCTCGTCGCCCGCTGGTACTCGAACTGGGCAGGGACCTGCACACCGCACACTCCCGGGATCTGAACCGCCATCGTGGTCGCGCCGCACCCAGCGGACAACGTTTCTTAACCCTTCGCTTAGGAGCATGGCGCACACCGGCCCGACCGGGTGCAGCATGACCACCCTTGACACGCAGCCCGTAGGACTGTGAGCTTGCCCACCACCTCACGGGTGATCGAATGGCTACGCTACGCGACACGATGGAGAAGACACGAATGGCGATCGAGTCGAGCGGGCAGGGCCGGCGGCGGATGTTCGAGCTCATCGCCGATGCCCCGAAGACCGGGAAGAGCCCCACGATCTGGGCCTGGCCGCAGCTCACCGAGTACCTGAAGGTCGCGTCGCAGCCGGTCGCCGGTCCGTGGCCGCCGCACCAGGAGCCGCGCCCCGATCCCGAGGAGGACACGCTGCCCGTCGCCGTGGCCGAACCGGACCGCGGGCCCCGACCGCACCCGGCAAGCGACCCGCGTCCGTAGCGAAGGAGATCGATGTACCCGTCCCGGTTCCGCTACGAGGCACCGCACTCGCTGGAGGAGGCCCGCTCGCTGCTCGCGCAGCACGGCGACGACGCCAAGATCCTCGCCGGTGGGCAGAGCCTCGTACCCCTGCTCAAGCTGCGCTTCGCCGCGCCCGCGCTGCTCGTCGACATCAACGGCATCCCGGGCCTCGGCCACCACCGCGAGGACGCCGACGGCACGCTCCGCGTCGGCGCGCTGTGCCGGCACGTCGACCTGGAGCGTTCGGCGCTGCTGGCGTCCAAGCACCCGTTGATGGCCGCGGCCGCCCCGTTGATCGCCGACCCGATCGTGCGCAACCGCGGCACGCTCGTCGGTTCGCTGTGCCACTCCGACCCGCAGGGCGACTGGGCGTCGGTACTTCTCGCGCTGGGCGGTTCGATCACCGCGGAGGGCCCCGACGGGCGCCGTTCGATCCCGGCCGCCGAGTTCTCCCTCGGCCCGTTCCAGAACGCTCTGCGCCCCGGTGAGATCGCGGTCGAGGCCGTGGTCCCCGCGCCGGTGGGCCACGTCTCGGGCACCTACCTCAAGCTGGAACGCCGCGTGGGCGACTTCGCCACCGCAGGCGTCGCCGTGGCGCTGGAGACCTCGGGCGGCACCGTCGTCCGGGCGGGCATCGCGCTCACCGGGGTCGGCCCGAGCACCATCGCGGCCACCGCAGCCGAGCAGGCGCTGGTCGGGAAGCCCCTGTCGGCCGAGTCGATCGAGCTGGCCGCGCAGCTGGCGGCCGAGGCGGCCCAGCCGCGCGGCGACCACCGCGGCAGCGCGGCCTACAAGCGCCACGTGGTGGCGACGTTCGTGAGGCGCGGGCTGGCCCGGAGCACCGGACCGGACGGCATCGAGGGAGTGGCGGCATGAGCTACGGACAATCGGCCGTCGTGCGGGAGGTCGGCACCGACGAGCGCCGCATCACCGTCACGATCAACGGCGAGCGCCGCGTGATCGACGTGGAGCCGCGCCTGCTGCTGGCGCACCTGCTCCGCGAGGGACTCGCGCTCACCGGCACCCACGTCGGCTGCGACACCACCAGCTGCGGCGCCTGCACCGTGCTCGTCGACGGGACGCCGGTGAAGTCGTGCACGATGCTGGCCGTCCAGGCCGACGGGCACGAGGTGACCACGGTCGAGGGCCTGGGCACACCCAGCGAGCTGGACCCGGTGCAGGAGGGCTTCTCCCGCGAGCACGCGTTGCAGTGCGGTTTCTGCACGTCCGGCATGATGATGACCTCCGTCGCGCTGCTGGAGCAGAACCCGGACCCCTCCGAGGAGGAGGTCCGGTGGGCCATCTCGGGCAACCTCTGCCGCTGCACGGGCTACCAGAACATCGTGAAGGCGGTCCTGTGGGCCGCTCAGAAGAAGGCTGGATCATGACGGCGGTCGACGAGGTCAAGATCGGCGGGCTCGGTGCGAGCCGCCAGCGCGTGGAGGACAGCCGGTTCATCCGGGGCCGCGGCAACTACGTCGACGACATCCGGCTGCCCGGCATGCTGCACATGGAGATCCTCCGCAGCCCGCTGGCGCACGCGCGCATCACCAGCATCGACACGAGCAAGGCCTGGGAGATCCCGGGCGTGCGGCTGGTGCTCACCGGCGAGATGATGGCCCAGCGCAACCTCGCCTGGATGCCGACGCTCTCCTACGACACCCAAG
>JBBQEF010000279.1:0-7560 GCA_038320445.1 Mycobacteriales bacterium | reverse complement strand
TGTGGAAGTTCCGCAGGCTGTTGTTGAAGCCCGCCGGGTCGATGTAGTTGTTCATGTACAGGCGCTTCAGGTTCTGCTGGATCGTCGAGTGGCGTACCTCGTCGATCATCTGAATGGCCTGGCCGTTGTGCAGTTCCGGGTTCGGAACCACGTGGAACAGCATCGGCATCGAGCGCGCCGCCGAGACCTCCGGCAACGGGATGATGCTGAGGAACAGCTTCTGCCACTCCAGCCAACGCTCCTGGACCTGGCGGAACATGTTCCCGCGGATGGCACCGTCAGACGCGCCGTAGACGCGGTGGTCCTTCTCTTCCTGCATGGGGAAGTAGGACCGCAGGACCTGCTTGAGCGGGTCCTTCTTGGCTGCCTTGCGGAAGGTGTAGTCGGTTCCGTACTTCATGTACGGCTCGTGGTACTGCGGCTCCCAGGAGAGTTCCTGGATCTTCTGATGAGCCTTGGCCAAACTCTGCCGACTCACGTCATCTCCTCACGTGGTGGTGGGCCGGGGTGCTCTCCCATGCCGCGCGGTGGCGTGGCGAGTACCCCGTGGTCTGCCCCCGTCCGCGGAACCGGTTCCTTGCGCGGGCTGGCGCCGGCAGCGGAGGTGGACCCGAAACGCACACCTCGTCGTCCGGCACGCGGGGCCGGGCTTCGGAGCGCTTGTCTCGTGCCGGGAATCACACCTCCCCGACGCGCGGGCCGAGGTCTCATTATGAGATTGTGGCCGATCGGGAGAGCGACCTCCGTCCCAGCTCAGCCTGTGCGAGCGTCCGTCCAGGCTGTACCGTCGCAGGTACGTACGTTCTGCACCGCCGCTGAACGAACGCTGCGCCGAGGAGGGCAACCGGTTGGTCCGGCCGCACCAGCAGCCATCCCGCCGACGGGCCGACAGGTCCGCCGACAACCTCGTGCGTGCCCGCACGTCCTTCCTCGTCGACGACAAGGTCGAGGACGGCGCGGTGCGCGACACGATCCTGGCGTCCTGGACGCGGTCGCGGGAATGGGACGTCGACATCGACAGCGTCGAGCTGTCCTGCGAGTTCCACCCCGAGTCCGACACCCCGCTCGCGAGGGCTGCGGCCCCCGTCCTCGCCGACGTCGCCGACGACCTGGCAGGCGAGCCGGTCAGTGTCATCCTCACCGACGCCGAGGGTGTCGTCCTCGAACGCCGTACCGGCGACAGCAAGCTCAACCAGCACCTGGACAAGGTCTGGCTCGCCCCCGGCTTCAGCTACGCCGAGAAGTTCATCGGCACCAACGGGATCGGAACGGCCCTGGAGGGCCGCGGGCCGGTGCAGGTCTTCGGGCACGAGCACTACGTCGAGGGGCTCGCCGACCTGGCCTGCGCGGGTGCCCCGATCTGGCACCCGGTCAGCGGCAAGCTGATGGGCGTCATCGACCTGACCTGCTGGCGGCCCGACGCCGGGCGGTTCATGTCGACGGCCGTCGAGCGCATCGCACGGCAGATCGAGACGGCCCTGCTCGACCAGTCCGGCCCTCGCGAGCTCGCCCTGCTGCACGACTACCTGGCCGCGTGCCGGCGCAACCGCGGCGCCGTGTTCGCGATCAGCCCCGACCTGGTGATGACGAACGACCGGGCCCGCGAGCTGATCGACCCCGCCGATCAGGTCACCCTCGTCGCGGGCGCCACCGAGGCGATGAACACCGGCCGCCGGTTGCTGCTGGTGGATCTGCCCAGTGGCGCCGTCGCCCGGGTCCAGGTGCGGCCGAGCTGGATCGACAAGGGCGAGTCCGGCGGCGTGCTGCAGGTGCAGCTCGCCGCACCCGACATCGCCGCGCGTTCCAAGTCCGTCGCCGTCGCGCCGGTCACGACGCTGCCCGCCGCCGTCGGCTCCGGGCTGCTGTGGACCAAGTGTTGCCAGGCCGTCGACCGGCACTTCCACAGCCGCGAGTGGATCGTGCTGGAGGGCGAGACCGGCACCGGCCGCACCACCATCGCCCGCGCCACCCACCAGATGCGCAAACCCGCCGCCCACCTGCGGGTCATGGACGCCGAGGACTACTCCGCGGCCTGGATCGCCGAGATCGACGAGGAGCTGCAGACCGAGGGCGGCACCCTGGTCATCGCCCACGTCGACCGGCTGGCCGAGACCGCACGGCAGACCCTCGCCGACGCCTTGGAGCCCTACCGCGACTCCACCGACCCGGACCGGACCTGGGTCGTGGTCACCGCCGAGCCCGGCGGGATGCCCGGCGACGACCTGTTGGAGTTCTTCCCCCGCACCGTCGAGGTGCCGCCGCTGCGCCACCACGTCGAGGACGTCGCCGAGCTGGTGCCGCACCTCATCGCCCGGCTCACCCGCGGCTCCGAGCTGACCTGCTCGCCCGAGGCGATGCGGGTGCTCATGCGCAACCGCTGGCCCGGCAACGTCGAGCAGCTCTACCAGGTGCTGCGCAAGACCGTCGCGCGCAGGCGGGCCGGGGCGATCCAGCCGTCGGACCTGCCGCCGGAGACCCGCGCCATCACCCGCCGCGTGCTCACGCCGCTGGAAGCCATCGAGTGCGACGCCATCGTCGACGCGCTGCTGGACAACAACGGCAACAAGGCCGAGGCGGCCCGGCACCTGGGCATGAGCCGGGCGACGATCTACCGCAAGATCCGCGGCTACGGCATCTCGACGCCGGAGTCGGGGAGCTAGGACCTGCGCGACGGGAGTCCGGTCCAGGACCACTTCACCGGGGATTCCGGCCTCCGGCTGGCTTCACCGGCTCGCGCGTCGAGGACACCGCGGCGCTGGCCTTGCTGCTCATGCGAACGCCGGCGGTGAGCGCCTGAGCTGCACGACCGTGGCGAGGCTGATCAACGCGATCGCGATGACCCCGAGCTGGACCACCCCGGCGGTGATCATTCCCACCGGAACAACGGCGATGCTGAGCAGCGCGACGCTCAGATGTGTCGCGACCGGTCCGATGCGCAGGATGACGCGGAACGCTGTGTGGCCGAGGAGGAACAGCGCGACCCCAGCGGACAGGTCGACAGCCGATGCCGTGTCGAGGGGAACGGTCGGCGACCGGATCACGGTGTGCAGACCGGCCGCCAGCAGGATCAGGCCTGCGACGTGGAGCAGGTGCGCAGAGGAGTACGCCCGGGAGGCCAGCCGTACCCGACGCTCCGGCGCGGCAGATTCTACTGCCCGAACCGCCCGAACATCGTCTCCCACCGCGAAGTAGATCCACCACAACGCGCTGATGACAGCCATGGCGAGCACGGCGCAACCAGCCACCGCCAGGTCAGTGAGCTGACCCTGCGCACCGGCCCCGACGGCGATGAGCGTCTCGCCGAGCGCAATGATGATCAGTAGTCCGTGGCGCTCGGCGAAGTGCTCGCTGCGCACGGCGAATGTTGTGTTCCGGTGCCCCACCACGGTGCGGAGGAGCACGAGCACGGCGATGATCCAGCTGCACCACCCCAGTCGGGGTCCCAGTCCAGCCGCGAGCAGCAACAAGGCTGCAACCGTGTAGCTGACCGGCAAGATCCGTCGGATCGCTTGCGCGGAGCCCCCTTGAGACGATCGGGCGAACTGCACTGCGTGGACGCTGACCACGACGAGGTAGGCCACCGCGAACAGCCACGCGCCAGCGCCGAACACGTCGGGCACCGCGCTGGCCATGGCGAGAAAGCACGTCATGGCCACCAACATCGGGAGCCGTGTCGCGGTGGTCATCGGCGGAACGTTGTTCGCCAACCATGCGTAGCCGTCGTACATCCACCAGGTCACGACGAGGATCAACGCTGCTCGGCCGTAACCGAGCACACCGTGCGAGGACGTGAGGACGCTGGTCAGCTGCGTGATCAGGAACACGAACACGAGGTCGAAGAACAGCTCGAGCATGGTCACCGGTGCTGCACTGTCCGGTGCTGCGATCTTCGCTGCCATCCAACGCATGTGGACATCCTGCTGGGCGTCGCAGGCACCCACCGGGTGTCGGGAGCTGGTGCGGATCGGTGCATCCGGGTCAGCTGGTGACCCAGGGGGTTGTCAGCGCTTGTACTGCGGAGCCGTCGACGTCGGTGAGCTTGGTGTCGACGAACCGTCGCGCCCAGTCGGAGGTCTGCACACGGAAGGGTGGTTCCTGCGCGGAGAGCAGAGCAACGATGATGTCGGCGACCTCGGCGGCGGGCTGGGCGTTGCCGGCGAATTGTGAGGTGACCCGCGTGAGGTAGGCCCGCAGCGCGCCCGCATAGGCACCGGCCGCACCCAGCAGCGCCTCGAGGTCCAGGCCTGCGTTGGTGATGAATTCGCTGGCGACCGCGCCGGGCTCGACGACGCTCACCCCGACGCCGGTGGAGGCCGCGACGGGCGCGAGGGACTCCATAAGGCCCTCGACAGCGAACTTCGCGGCGCAGTAGGCCTCGTTGAACGGTTGCCCGACGACGCCACCGACGCTCGTCACCGTCACGAGACGTCCACCGGTGGCGCGCAAGTGGGGCAGCACTGCCTGGGTCAGCTGGACAACCCCGAAGAAGTTGACCTCGAAACACGCGCGGACAGCGGTGAGATCATCGGTCTCGGTCGTGCCGATGTGCGCCGCCCCTGCATTGTTGAGCACCGCATCGAGATGGCCCACATCCGAGATCACGGACTCGACGCACGTGGTGATGGAGTCCAGGTTGGTCACGTCCAACGCCCGGACGTCGACGGCGACTCCCGCCGCAGCCGCAGCCGAGCGCAGCGCTCCCGACCTACCCGGGTCACGCATGGTCGCCACCGTCCTCCACCCGGCCTGCGCGGCGGCCACGGCAGTGGCCAGCCCGATGCCCGTGGAAGTTCCGGTGATGAGGATGGTGCGCTCACCGTGGTCGCCGATGGGCCCTGGCGTGGTCATGATGTCTCCTTGGCAGCGGGTGCACCGTCGCGGTACGCGGCGATCTTGGTGTCGATGGCGTCGAGGTGAGCGTGACGTCGCGCGAGATCGCCGATCAGCTGCTCGCGGTGGGCGAGCAACAGGGGTAGACCGTGTTCGCGACCGTCCCCGGCGCGGACCGCGTCGGCATAGGTCTTGATGACGCGGATGGGCATTCCCGTAGCTCGGAGGCGGCTGATGAATTCCAGGGCCAGAACCTCGTTCGGACCGTAACGGCGTCGCCCGGCCGGGGTCCGCGGGGTTTGCAGCAGCCCCGCCCGTTCGTAGTACCGCAAAGTGTGGGCGCTGATCCCCGTGACCTGTGCCGCGGCACTCACGGTCAACCAGTCCGAACTGACGTCCATACCCACCTCACCTTCTCCCACACCGACAAGTCTCCTACTGCGAGTGCGCTCTAAGTCAACAAGCGCACGAAGAGCGCGGTCAGGAGCTGCGCACGACCCGTACGACGCCTACTTGTTCACGACCCTGACGGCCACGTTGTCAACTGATCGGCCAGGTTGAGACAACCCTCCGTTTCAGCTGAGGATCGCTGACCGGTGACGAATGGCGATCACGCCGGCCGCGCCGGGACCCCGTCACCCCGCGACGAGCCCCGCGGCCCGGCGAGCGATCTGCGGCGGGTGTGGGGCGCGGCCGCCCACCGGTTCGTGCCGGGTGCCCGCCCTGGCCGTCGCGGGGCGGGTGCTCAGACGGCGTCGCGTCGCAGTACCTGCATGAGCTCCTCGTAGGGACCCACCAGGTAGGCATCGTCGCCCGCCCCGAACCGGGTCCCCCGCCGGGGCGGGTACTCCAGAACCCGCTCACCGGTGCCGGCGCGGCGGATCGCCACCACCCGCGTGCGCTCCGACAGATCACCCATCGCGAGGCCCTCCAACCCACCCCCCGACCCCACCGACAGGCGGCCGACCAGGAACGGCGTGTGGTCGACGTAGAACGTGCCGAGCACGTCGAGGCCCAGCGCCGCGCCCACGAACCAGGGTGCGGCCAGCGCGGCCGTCGAGCGGACGTAACGGAAGCCGAAGCCGGCCTCGATGCCCGCGGCGAGCTCGCGGTCGAACACCCGCAACACCACGGGGACGCCACGCCAGCGGTCGCCGAGCCGGTCGCGCACGACGAGGCCGGTCTCGACGTTGATCAGGTCGTCGCTGGTCAGGACGGCCACGGCGGTGGCCGCGTCGACGTTCGCCGACGCCAGCACACCGACGTCCGTGGCGTCGCCGATCACCACGGGCACCCCGAGCTCGCGGGCCCGGGCGTGGTGGCGGCCCGCCTCGTCCCGGTCGATCACGACGACCCGCGTCTCCGCCGCCACCAGGCCTTCCACCACCTCCAGCGCCACCGACCCGAGCCCGACGACGATCACGTGCCCGCGCATGGTGCCGACCCGCCGCCTGCCGAACGACTGCTCCAGCCGCCTGCTCACCAGCAGCTGCGTGACCAGCGAGAAGATGATGGCCGCGAGGATGGCGCCGCCGCCCATCAGGCTGATCGCCCACACCCGCAGCCAGGTGGCCTGCGCCGCGAAGGAGAAGTCGCCGTAGCCCACGGTCGCGATCGTCTCCACCGTGAAGTACACGGCGTCGACGAAGCTCATGTGAGTGCCGTCCTCCTTCACGTACCCGATCTGCAGCACGATGATCGACACCACGATGGCCAGTGCGAGCAGCCCCAGCGTCACGCGCAGCGGGCGGTCGGCCTCGGCGACCGCCGAGCGGATCCAGGCCCGCATCCCGACCTGGCCGCCGGCCTCGGCGCGCTCCGCCGCCCGAGCGGCCCCGGCCGACCGCGCTCCCGACGTGTGCTGCACCGGGGCCTGCGGGCGCAACCGCTCCACCACGGCGGCGGATCCGAACTGCTCCGGCGTCCCCACGGCGGTGACCCGGTCGCCCACCTGCACCGCGTGGTCCCGGCCGGGGCAGACGACCGTCTCCGCGCCCGGGGCCGCGACGGCCAGCGGCGCCAGCTCGCCGTACAGCTCGCGGAGCGTCGCGTTGCTCCCGGCGACCATCTCGGCCACGAGGAACTGCCGCCCGGCCAGCTCGATGGCGTGCGTGGTGCGGCCCAGGCAGGCCTCCACCACCGCAGGTGCGGACAGCGCGGCGACGTCGAGCACGCTGCCCTCCCCCGTCACCTCGGCCAGCGCCCGTCCCACGCCGGCGTTGCCCATCCGCACGACCAGCCGCACGTCGGGCCGCAGCCGCCGCACCAGCAGCGCGGTCTCCATGGCGCGCAGGTCGTCGGAGAGCAGGCAGGCCACGGCGGCCGCCAGGTCGAGCCCGGCGTCGAGCAGCGCCTCCCGCACCCGGCCGGTCACGCGCGGCACCTTCCACTGGGTGAGCAGCCGCTCGGCCGCCACGTCGGCGCCGCCGGACGGGTCGACCACCACGACGTCCGCCCCCGCCGCCAGCAGTTGCTCGACCGTCCGCAGCGCCGTGCCGTCCACTCCACACACCACGACGTGCCCGGTCCGCCCGTTCTCCACCGCGGCAGTCTCGTCAGCGCGTGTCACGGCGCGGTGTCGGAACGATGACTAGGGTCATCGACATGCTGGAAGTTCGGGGGATCTCCAAGCGGTTCGGCACCACGCAGGCGCTCGACGGGGTGACGTTCACGGTCGGGAGCGGTGAGGTGTTCGGCTTCGTCGGCAGCAACGGGGCCGGCAAGACCACG
>JBBQEF010000278.1:0-7561 GCA_038320445.1 Mycobacteriales bacterium | reverse complement strand
CGTGGCGGAACAGCGCCTCGGCCCGGTACACGTTGCCGACCCCCGCGATCACCGTCTGGTCCATGAGCAGCGTGGCGAGCGGCGCGCGGGAGCGGGAGACGCGGGCCCAGGCGCGGTCCGGGTCGGCGTCGCGGCGCAGCGGGTCCTCGCCCAGGCGGGCGCGGATGGCGGCGGCCTCGGCGTCGGTGATCAGCTCGCACGCCGTGGGCCCGCGGAGGTCGGCGTAATGCGTCGGGCCGACGATCCGCATGCGCACCAGCCCGCGCGGCTCGTCGAGCGGCCGCTTCACGTCGCTGAACTTCCCGTACAGCCCGAGGTGGACGTGCACGACCAGGTCGGGGCCGTAGTGGTGGAACAGGTGCTTGCCGTGGGCCTCGGCCCGCTCGAACACGCGGCCGTCGACGATCTCGGCGCTGGTGGCGAAGCGCCCCTGCGGGCTGGAGACCGCGACCGCCTGGCGGGCGTACCGGCGCTGGTGCTGCCGGGCGAGCCGGTGCAGGGTGTGGCCTTCGGGCATGGCACCAGCCTCCCGCGCGGAGATCGATCGCGCGCGTCGGGTCAGGTCGCGGGCAGCACCGGAGGTTCGTGCGTGGCCTCGTAGGCGTCGACCAGGTCGATGCGACGCTGGTGGCGCGGCTCCTGCGAGAACGGCGTGGCCACGAACGCCGCCGCGATCCCGGCGGCCTCGTCCAGGCTGTGCATCCGGGCGCCGATCCCGACGACCTGCGCGTTGTTGTGCTGGCGGCCGAGCGTGGCCGTCTCGACGCTCCACGCGAGCGCGCACCGGATGCCGGGCACCTTGTTGGCCGCGATCTGCTCGCCGTTGCCGGAGCCGCCGATGACGATGCCGAGGCTGCCCGGATCGGCCAGCACCGCCAGGCCGGTGGCGATGCAGAACGGCGGGTAGTCGTCCTGGGCGTCGTACACGGCGGGCCCGACGTCCACGACGTCGTGCCCCAGACTGGCCAGATGGGCCAGCAGGTGGGACTTCAGCTCGAAACCGGCGTGGTCGGACCCGATGTGGACGCGCACGAGGCACGATCTTGCCCTACTCGCCCGGTCGCCGGGGTGGACGGTGTTCCAGGTGGCTGGGTGGTCGCCCGCGTGTCACCCGGCCGCGTCGAATGGCTCGTCCGTCCGGACGCGGGCGCGGTGCTGGAGGCCACGAGGGACTGCGTCGCCGTCGGCGTCGACATCCCGCTGGGCCTGCCGGCCGGAGCGGCCCGCCGCGCGTGCGACGACCTGACCGCAGCACGCCTCGGGCGGGCGCGCTCCTCGGTGTTCCCCGCGCCGCCGCGCGCGGTGCTGGCCGCCGCCACCCACGCGGAGGCGTGCGAGGTCTCCCGGACGCTGACCGGGCGCGGGATCAGCCTGCAGGCGTTCCACATCGGACCGAAGATCCGGGAGTGGGACGCGGTGGAGCGGCCCGTGGGCGTCGTCGAGGTGCACCCCGAGCTCGCCTTCCGCGCTCTCGCGCCCGGGACGGCGTTCGTACCGAAGAAGTCCGCCCGCGGTGCGGGACAACGGATCGCCGCGCTGGCCCGCTGGGTGGACCCGGCCACGGCGCTGGCCGACCTCCCCGACGGCGCCCGCCTGGACGACGTGCTCGACGCGCTGGCCGCGAGCTGGTCGGCGGCGCGGTGGGCGCGGGGCGAGGCCGAGGAGATCGGGCCCGAGACCGACGACCGGGGGCGGCCGATGCGGGTGGTCCTGTAGCTCCCGTGCGCGGAGAACGTCGCCGGAACGACGTTTTCCGCGCACGACCGGCTACCGCCGGCCGCCGCCGAGCAGGCCACCCAGGAGGCTGCCGAGATCGGGACCCGCCGACTGGGCAGCTCCGCCGCCGCCGCCGAGGACGCTGCCGAGCAGGCCGCCCAGCACGTCGCCGATCCCGCCGCCACCGGCCGCCGGAGCGCCCACCGGTGCCGCCGCGACACCGCCGCCGCCCATGAGCTTCGAGGCCAGGTAGGACATCACGATCGGCGCCAGGATCGGCAGGAGCTTCGCGATGATGTCCTGGCCGCCGGTGCCGCCGAGGGCGCCGAGCTGGTTGACGACCTGGCCCTGGTTCGCCCCGAACACGTGCCCGACGATCTTCTGGCCCTGCTCGGTGTCGACCTGGCTCAGGTCCACCCCGCCGTCCACCAACCCGCCGTCGTGCTGCTGCACGGCCTGGGCGAACGACGAGGCGCCGCCGGGATCGGCCGTGTTGGCCTGGATGCCGCCGAGCAGCGCGGGGAGCGCCTGTCGGGTGGCCTGCTCGGCGGTGGACGCATCGACCCCGAGCTGGCCGGCCAGCTGCTGGAGCGGGATCTGCGACAGGATCTCGTCGACTGGGCTCATCGTTGGACGCCTCTCTGCGGCCACCCTCTCGGTGGCAGTCGCGGCGAGCCTAGTGCCTCGCCCGGAAGGGTTCGGCACATGACTCGGCGGCCCAGGTGCCCGGCGATCACGGGCCGTCGGGCTCCGCGGCGGCGGCCCGCTCGGCCACCGGGGCCGGCTCCTCCACCGGGGCCGGCTCCTCCACCGGGGCCGGCTCCGACGCCGCGGCGGGATCCACCGTCGCGGTCCGCGCGTCGATCAGCTCTCCCAGGTACCGCACGACCACCGCGAACGCGGCCACCGCCGGGACCGCGAGGAACGCACCCGCGATGCCGTACAGCGTGCTGCCCGCGGTGACGGCCAGCAGCACGACGGCGGAGTGCAGGCCGAGGCTGCGCGACTGCAGGATCGGCTGCAGCACGTTGCCCTCGATCTGCTGCACCGCGATGACGATCAACAGCACGATCAGGGCCGTCGAGAACCCGTTGCTCACCAGCGCGACGAGCACGGCCAGTGCTCCCGCCACCACGGCGCCGACGATCGGGATGAACCCGCCGAGGAACGTGAGCACCGCCAGCGGCAGGGCCAGTGGCACGCCGACGACGAGCAGGCCGCCACCGATCAGCACCGCGTCGACGAGGCTGACCACCGCCTGCTGCCGGATGAAGGTGCCGAGCGTGCCCCAGATCCGGCGCAGCACCTCGGCGATGTGCCCGCCCGCGCCGGCACCGGCGACCAGCTGCACCCAGGGCAGGAACCGCGGCCCGTCCTTGACGAACAGGAACGCGAGCACCAGCGTCAGGATCGCCGTCACCACGCCCGACGCGATGCCGCTGACGCCGGCCAGCACGCTCGTGGAGATCGCGGAGATGCTCTGCTGGAGCTGCGACGTGACGGTCGTGACCACGTCGTCGAGCTGGCTCTGGGCCAGGTTCAGCGGCGGCCCGGCCAGCCACTGCTGGATCGATGCGATGCCGGCCGACGCGCTCTGGGCGATCTGGCCGAGGCTGCCCGACACCGACGTGCTGACGACCGTGATCAGGAGGGCCACCACCACGAGCGCGGCCAGCAACGAGACGCCGGCGGCGAGCGCGGGCGGCCAACGGTGGCGGCGCAACCAGGCCGTCGGCGGCCACAGCACGGTCGCGAGGATCACCGCGAGCAGCACGGGAAGGACCACCGACCACAGCTGGGCGATCAGCAGCCACACCAGCACGACGCCCGCGGTGGCGAGGATCAGCCGCAGGCTCCACCGCGCCGTCCACGTCACACCCGCGCCGATCGCGGCGCCCCGGCCTGATGTCGTCATGGGTCCTAGCATTCCGGGCGTGCCGATAGCCGACGTCGCCGGGATCGTCCTGGCCGGTGGGCACTCGTCCCGGATGGGCGAATCGAAGGCCTGGCTGGAATGGCACGGCTCGACGCTGCTGCGCCGCGCGGCGGGGTTGATGCAGCGCCTCGGACCCGTCGTGGTGGTCCGCGCACCCGGGCAGCGACTGCCCGCCCTCCCCCCGGGCGTCGAGGTGGTGGACGACGCGAGAACGGGCGTCGGCCCGCTGCAGGGCATCGCCACCGGTCTCGCCGCGATCTCCGCCCCGCGCGCGTTCGTGTGCGCCGTCGACATGCCGTTCCTGCACCCCGCGTTCGCCCGTCGGGTGCTGCGGGCCCTGACGCCCGACCTCGACGTGGTGCTGCCCGTCGCGCGGGGACACCAGCAGCCCCTCGCCGCGGCCTACCGCGCCGCGCTCGGCCCCCGGATCGAGGCGCTGATCGCCGCAGGCCGGACCCGTCCCGGGATGGTGTTCGAGCAGGTCCGGGTGCTGCGCCTGGACGAGGCCGCGTTGCTCGATGACGCCGGGCTCGCCGTCGCCGACCCCGGGCTCGACTCGCTGGTGAACGTCAACGACCCCGAGGACTACCGGATCGCCCGGGCCCGGGCCGCGCCGGAGGTGACCGTCCGCAACGGCGTCGCCCTCTCCACCGTGCGGGCCGCCACGCTCGCCGGGGTCGGCCTGCCGACCGGGCGGTCCTGCATCCTCAACGGCGTCCCCGTCGGAGCCGATCCGGCGCTTCCGCTCGTGGCGGGCGACGCGCTGGTGCTTCGCCCTTGACCTCGACCTGACTTCACCTCCTAGCGTTCGCCGGCACGGGCCGCACGACACTGTCGGTGGTGCCCGGCACACTGGTCACCGATGCGAAGGAGTTCGTCATGAGCATGGAGATGGTGGCCTGGCACGCGATGTACCAGGCCGCGCACGGGCACGAGGAGAAGCGGACGTTCTCCCGGGCCACGTTGGCGCGGATCGGGCGGTTCGCGCAGCCGCACCGCCGTCGGATCGCCGGATTCTTGCTGGTCAGCGTCGTCGGCGCGGTGCTGGCGGTGGCCACCCCCGTGCTCGCGGGCCGGGTGGTCGATGCGATCGTGCAGGGCGGCCCGCTGGGCACCGTCGTGGGCCTGGCGGTGATCATCGCCGGCATCGCGGTCGTGGAGAGCCTCACGGGCATCGTCCAGCGGTGGCTCTCGTCCAACCTCGGCGAGGGCCTGATCCTCGATCTCCGCGCCGCGGTGTTCGATCACGTGCAGCGCCAGCCCGTCGCGTTCTTCACCCGCACCCGCACCGGCGCGCTGGTCAGCAGGCTCAACAACGACGTCATCGGCGCCCAGCGCGCGTTCAGCGACACGCTGTCCGGGGTGGTCGGCAACGTGGTCACGCTGGTGCTCACGCTCGCGGTGATGCTGAGCCTGTCCTGGCAGGTCACGCTGCTCGCACTGGTGTTGCTGCCGATCTTCGTGCTGCCGGCCCGGCGGGTCGGGCGCCGGCTCGCCGCCCTGCAGCGCGAGGCCGCTGATCACAACGCGGCCATGGGCAACCAGATGACCGAGCGCTTCTCCGCGCCCGGAGCCACGCTGGTGAAGCTGTTCGGCCGTCCCCGGGAGGAGACCGCGGAGTTCGTGGCCCGCGCGGCGCGCGTGCGCGACATCGGCGTCCGCACCGCGATGGTGCAGTGGGTGTTCGTCGCCGCCCTCACGCTCGTGTCCGCGCTGGCGCTGGCGCTGGTGTACGGGCTCGGCGGGTACCTCGCCCTGCGCGGGAGCATGAACGCGGGCGATGTCGTGTCGCTCTCGCTGCTGCTCACCCGCCTCTACGCCCCGCTCACGGCACTGGCGGGCGCCCGGCTGGAGGTCATGAGCGCGCTGGTGAGCTTCGAGCGCGTCTTCGAGGTGCTCGATCTGCCGCCGCTGATCGCCGAGCCGAAGGAGCCCACCCCGCTGCCCGAGGGGCCGCTGTCGGTCGAGCTGGAGGGCGTCCGGTTCGGCTACCCGTCGGCCGACAAGGTGTCGCTCGCGTCCCTGGAGGATGTGGCCCAGCTCGACGCCCGCGGCGGCGAGGAGGTGCTGCACGGCGTGTCGCTGCGCGCCGAGCCGGGGCAGCTGATCGCCCTGGTCGGCTCGTCGGGAGCCGGCAAGTCCACCATCGCGCAGCTGCTCCCCCGCCTCTACGACGTCGACGAGGGCACGGTGCGCCTGGGCGGGGTCGATGTGCGGGAGCTGTCGTTCGACACCATCCGCGGCGCGCTCGGCCTGGTCACGCAGGACGGGCACCTGTTCCACGAGTCGCTGCGCTCCAACCTGCTGCTCGCCCGCCCGGGGGCCACCGAGGAGGAGCTGTGGGACGCGCTGCGCCGCGCGCGGCTCGCCGATCTGGTGGCCGCCCTGCCGGACGGCCTGGAGACCGTCGTGGGCGAGCGGGGCTACCGGCTGTCGGGTGGCGAGCGGCAGCGGCTGACGATCGCCCGGCTGCTGCTCGCGAAGCCGCGGGTGGTGGTGCTCGACGAGGCCACCGCCCATCTCGACTCCACCTCGGAGGCCGCGGTGCAGGAGGCGCTGGGGGAGGCGCTGGTCGGCCGCACGGCCATCGTCATCGCCCACCGCCTGTCCACCATCCGCGCGGCCGACCAGATCCTCGTGCTGGAGGAGGGCCGCGTGGTGGAGCAGGGCACCCACGTGGAGCTGATGCTGCGCGAGGGCCGCTACGCGGAGCTGCACCACACCCAGTTCGATCAGCCGGTCCCCGCGTAGCACCGGGAGCGGGCGAGGCGGCCCCGGGTCAGCGCCACTGCCGCCACCGCCCAGAGCACGAGGACCGCTGCCGTGACCGTCGCGGGGTTCTGCCCGGGAACCAGCGCGGCGAACAGCACCGACGACGTGCCCACGTTGAACGACGCGTGGAACACCGCGGCGAGCAGCACGCTGCCGCCCGTGCGGTTGTGGATCCAGCCCACCACGATCCGGAACGGCACCGCCAGCACCACCAGCACCCCCATGTTCAGGGCGATCTGCGCGGGCGGGTTGTCGAGCTGCAACGGCAGGTGGAGCAGCGCGAACAGCGGTGCGGTGAGCAGGGCGGCGGCCAGCGCGCCGTGGCGGTCCTGCAGGCGGGTCTGCACGAACCCCATCCAGCCGGTCTCCTCCCAGAGATTGATCAGCGGCACGATCGCCAGGCCGGTCAGGAAGGCCGGCGCCGCTCCGGGATCGGCGAACGCGGTCCGGACGGGGTCGATCCCGCCCAACAGCGTGGCGCCGGCCACGGCGAGCGCCGGCAGCCCGAGCACGGCCAGCGCGTACCAGCCGGGGTGCACGCGCCAGCGGAACGTGCGGCGCAGCAGGGCACGCACGCCGGCGCGGCCGTCGGCCAGCGCGGTCACGAGCACGGCCGCCCCGAGCTGCGCGATCAGCGCCGTCGGCAGCACGAAGAGCGTGAGGTTGTCGGAGTGCATCAGGGCCGGTGGCACGAGGAACGCCCAGCCGAGGCCGAAGGTGAGCAGCAGGTAGGTCAGCACCGGGCGGTGCGCGGCGAAGGCCCGCACCGGGGAGGTGAGCCGGATGTCGGTTGTCATGGACGAGAGCGTCGCCTGCGGGGCTCCCCCGGCGCGTCGGTCCGCAGGCCGATCCTGCACGTCAGCCCGGGGTCGGACCCATCAGCCCGGACGTGTACGCGGCCACCACCAGCTGCGCCCGATCGCGCGCGCCGAGCTTCGCGAGCAGGTGGCTGACGTGCGTCTTGGTGGTCGCCGGGCTCACCACGAGGTGCGCGGTGATCTCGGAGTTCGACATGCCCTGCGCGATCAGGCGCAGCACCTCCACCTCCCGCGCGGTGAGGGCGGCGAGCTGCTCCGGCGCCACGGCGTCCGGGCCGGGCCGGGCCACGAACTGCTCCACCAGCAACCGGGTGGCCCG
>JBBQEF010000277.1:0-7600 GCA_038320445.1 Mycobacteriales bacterium | reverse complement strand
GCCGCCGTTACCGCCGCCGCCGTTACCGCCGCCGCCGCCAGGCGCGGTGGTCCGAGGAGTCGTCGTTGTCGTCCGGGTCGTGGTGGTCGGAGCAGTGGTGCGGGTGGTCGTCGTCGGCGCGGCCGTGGTGGTCGTCGTCTGCGACGTCGTGGTGGTCGTGGTCGTGGGTGCCGTCGTGGAGGTCGTGGGTGCCGTCGTGGGCGCCGTCGTCGGCGCGGTTGTCGGTGTTGTCGTGGCGGGTGTGGTCGTCGGGGTCGTCGGGGTCGTCGTCGGAGCCGGGGTCGCGGTGCATCCGGTCCGGTTGATCACGTTGTCGTCGAGGGTGACCGACCCGTTCCTGGCCAGTACGCGGCCTTGAACGGTGGTGCCCGTCTGGACGGTGATCGAGGTCAGCGCCAGGATCGTGCCGAGGAACGTCGTGTTCGTGCCCAGCGTCGCCGAGCTTCCGACCTGCCAGAACACGTTGCAGGCGTTCGCGCCGTTGATCAGCGCCACCGTGCTGTTCGACGCGGTGATCAGGGTGGACCCGGCCTGGAAGATGAACACCGAGTCCGGGTTGTTCTGCCCGTCCAGGGTGACGGTGCCGGTCAGGCCCAGCCCCGTCGCGTTGGTGTAGACGCCCGGAGCAAGGGTCTGCCCGCCGAGGTCCGCGGGGGCGGCGGCAGTGCTGGGTTGGCCTGCCGCGTTGTTGTACGCGGTCGTCAGGTCCGACTGCGCCTGCCCGGCGACGGCGTCACCGAGGTGCTGCGTGCCGCTGTTCACCAGACCGGGAGGGAAGCCGCTCACCGAGCTCCCCGGGCTGACCCCGAGGTCCCCCGAGATCACCGACGGACCGGTGTTGGTGACGGACTGGCCGGCCAGCACCGCGAAGCTCGCCGCGGTGCCCAACGGAACCGTCGTCGCAGCGCTGGCGGATCCCGCGACCAGCACCATCAGGGTTGCCGTGAGGAACGCGATCACGCCGCCGACCGCGGCGCCGGTGCGCATGCGCTGTCGTCCCGTCGCGTCTGTGGAGAGCTTCATGGCGTGTCTTCCCCTAGCGGGCTGAGATTCGTGACGAGCAGGACGTGGTGGGACCGCGCTCACCTGACTGTGGTCGCACCGTGACAGCCGGTGAGCAGCTGGCGGCATGGGCCCGGCGACTGAGGAGAACGGGGGGCTTCGCCGGGCGTTGCTCGAGCAATGGATCCGGCCGCGGACACGCCATTTCGGCGGCATGTCGCACGGCACCACAACCGGGTGACTACCGGTCCATTCGGTTGATGGCTCGGTGACCTGCTGTTACCGGTAGGCTGAACCGGTACTCCATCACCATCACCACTGTCGATGTCGACCTCGACGAGTCATAGATTCACCCCTGTTCGTGACGCTGTCAAGCCGAGCTACGCAAATTGGCAAGTGACAGTAGCGCATGCCAGGGTCGACGCAGTGCGCGAACTGAAGACGAGCGAGGCTGAGAGTTGATCGACCCGACCGATGTCGACGGGCCGCCGTCGCTGACCCTCCACGAGCTCATACGCTCGCGGATGGATGCGCAGGGGTGGTCGTACTCCGACCTCGAACGACGGTCGGAGGGCGCTCTGAGCCGCGGCCGATGGCAGCAACTCGGGTCGGGCGTGCCACAGAAGAAGTTCCCGGATCCGGCATCGCTGCTGGTCATCGCGCAGGTGTTCGATCTCGACGTCACGACGGTGGTGCTCGCCGCAGCCAGGGCGGTGGGGCTGGCCGTCGCACCGGCCGGTGGCGGCCTCGCCCACCTCCTCCCGCCCGGCACGGATCGCCTCTCCGGGCGGATGCGCGACGCGATCCTCATGCTGATCCGCGCGGGTGTGGCCGAGTCGGCCGAGGACCGGGACGCGCCGAGCGTCGACCATCCGACAGGACCGTTCTTGGAGTGGCCCAAGTCGGCCGCGCCGTCGCGTCGTCACCGGAACGGCCCAGCAAAAGGCGTGTGATGTTCACTCACCGTCAGCACAGAAGCAGGTGTGGCTCGATTCGTCCACCGATCGGTTAGCGATCTTCCGAATCGGAAACGTCCGGATCTGCACGCCGACATAGGGGATGAAGATTCACGCCGCGGCAGGTTCCTGCCGAGGTTCATCCGCAGAGTGCTGACGAGAGGCCCTGACCTCGCGACCACCAGCGCCCGCTTCGACGCGAAGGAGCTGCGTGGTGCGCTCCCCACTACGCGAACGTCATGATGATCAGCTCTCTTGCTGCTGCCGAGGTCCTTGCCGGCGGTCTCGGGCACGTGCTCCACATCGTCCACACGCCCATGCCGGACACCGTCGCGAGGTTGGACACCTCACGGGAGCGATGGGTGCTCTACCTGGACTCCGACAGCCCTCCGGAGGACCTGTGCTGGGCGATGCTCGACGTTCTCGGCGTCCTCGTCGACGGCCGGTACACGTCGGCGACCGTCAGACCGGCAACCCACCTGCGCCTGGTCCCGGAATGACCGCGTCGAGCATCGCGTGAGCGACCGCCGCACCGCCGTCCAGAGGTCCTGGTCGGTGGGCCAGCACCATCCGGCGCGTCTCGCACGGCGACGGCGCACCCACCCTCCGATAGTGCGTCGGGAGCCACCGGCGCGAGCGTCGTGATCGCCAGGGCGGCGGCGACCGGGTGCAGCGTCGCCTGCCGGTCCCGAACCAGGTAGCGGACGCCGGGCCGTTCGGCCGGCCCCGGCCACATGTCGAGCTGCAGGTTCGTCGCCCGCCGACATGAGCGAGGGGCAGACCCGGTGGAGGGGCCGGGCGGCCGGTCCGGCCCGCCGGTAACGACCGGATCGCCTGTGACGACGCCCACTGCATGGACGGTCTGATCGGCCCGGTGGCAGCGGGGTCGTCGGTCGTGTACGTCGCCGGATTCGTGGCGCTGTTGCTGGTCGTGTTCACTGGGACGTGGGCCGCGTCGATCGTCACGGTGGCGCACGAGGGCGGGCACGTCGTCGTCGCCCTGCTCAGCGGGCGCAACCCGGCCGGCTTCGTCGTCAACGAGACCACCGGCGGCGGGGAGACGCGGTTCGTCGGCGGCTGGGGCGTCTCGCTCGTGTTCATCTTCCTCGCCGGCTACGTCACGCCACCGCTGATCGGGCTGGCCGGGGCGAACCTCGTCCTCGGCGGGAAGTCGTGGTCGGTGCTGTGGGCGGCGGTGATCCTGCTCGCGGGGTCGTTCCTGCACGCCAGGGGACCGTTCACCAACCTCGTCGTCGTGCTGGCCGGCGTCGGGATCGGGTGGGCCGCGGTGCGCGGCGGCGCCGGCGTGCAGTCGCTGGTCGCCATCACGATCGTCTGGTGGATGTTGCTCGGCGGCGTGAGCACGCTGCTCGGCCAGGGACTGGGCGTCAAAGGCTCGGACGCCGCCCAGCTCGCGCGCTGCACATGGATCCCCGCGGTCGTGTGGGTCGCTCTGTTCTGGTTCGTCGCCGTCGTGTGCCTGTGGGTCGGTGGCCGCCGCCTCATCGGCTTCTGACGCCGGGACCGCATCCAGGGGCCACGGCTACCCGGATGGTCCATCAGGGGCACTGCTCGGGCGTCGACGACGGTGGGTGCCGGGTCCTACGCTGCCGCCGGACACGATCGGGGGACCGCGGGTGGACGGGTCGGAACGAGCGGAGATCGCCATCTCGGGCGACGGCGATGCCGCGACGCTGACGGTGGACGGGCTGGTCGTCGAGGTGCCGGCCGGGCGGGACCCGATGCTGGTGGGGATCGAGCTCGTCACCACCACGGCGGCCCGGCGCGGTCGCCCGGTCCGCGCCGCCGTGACCGCGGACGGGGGCAACTGGAGCTGGCGGGTGCTGGTGCACCCGGACGGCACCACCAGCGACGACACCAGCGACGACACCGACGACGGCGGCCGGCGGGCCGGAGGCAGCGCACCTGGACCCCGACCAGCCCGGCGCCGGGCCTGGTGAACCCGGCCACCGCACTGTGTCTGGGCGCGACCGGGCCGACGGTCGTGGCCGCGCAGTGCGGAACGGGGAGCAGCCTCCGCATCGCCTGACGGGACCGCTCCGCAGGCGTGCTCCCCGGCGACGCACAGCCGGACGCGGGTCAGGTCACCGACCCGGCCGGCCAGTCGTGCAGGTCGAACGGCAGGACCGGCCGGGGACGTGGGTCCGGGTCGGGTCGGCAGTCGGTCCCGTCCGCGCTCGACCGGTACGTCCAGCGCGGCCCGTCGGCGGCGATCTCGCGGACCGCGTCGACCAGCCGGTCGAGATCGTGCGCGGTGGTGCCCAGCCCGATGCTCGCCCGCACCGCGCCCGGCATCGCCACGGACCTGCCCCGGGCCACCGCGTCGTGGATGCCCGCGTCCACGGCCGGGTCGATCCCCAGCAACGTGACCATCAGCGGGTGGGCGCAGAAGCAGCCGTGCCGCACGCCGATCCCGTACTCGGCGCTCAGGACCGCGGCCAGCTTCGCGTACGGCACGCCGCGCAGGGCGAACGGCAGCACGCCGATCCGCGGATGGCCCGCCGCCCACAGCCGGTAGATCTCCACGCCGTCCACCTCGGCCAGCCGCGCACGCGCCGCGTCGAGCAACGCGGTCTCGCGGGCCGCCTGCCGGTCGAGGTCGGCCACGGTGAGCAGCTGGCAGGCGACGCCGAGCGCGACGGCGCCGACCAGGTTCGGCGTCCCGGCCTCCTGCCGGTCGGGCAACCCCGCCCACACGACCTCCTCGGAGCCGACGTAGCGCACCGCGCCACCGCCGGCCAGGAACGGCTCCTGTCCCTCCAGCCACGCCGGCGCCCCGACCAGGACCCCGGCGCCGAACGGGGCATACAGCTTGTGCCCGGAGAACGCCACGTAGTCCACGCCGGACCCGGCCATGTCGATGCGGCGGTGCGGCGCGAGCTGTGCGGCGTCGAGCAGCATCCGCGCCCCGAACAGATGCGCGAGGGAGGCCACCTGCGCGTACGGCCAGATCTCCCCGGTCACGTTGGACGCCCCCGTCACGGCCACCAGCGCGGGCCGTCGCCGGTCCCGCCCGGCCAACGCCTTCGCCAGCTGCTCCAGTGCCTGCCCCGGGCTCGCCGGCACCGGCAGCACCACACGGTCCCGGCGTCGCCACGGCAACAGGTCCGCGTGGTGCTCGGAGGCGAACACGAACACCTGCGCATCGGGAGGCAACGCCGCGGCGAGGAGGTTCGTGGCGTCCGTGGTGTTCCTCGTGAAGATCACCACGTCGCTCGGGCGTGCGCCGACGAAGGTGTGGACGGCCTGCCGCGCTCCTTCGTAGGCGGCGGTGGCCAACTGTGAAGGGTATCCGGCGCCGCGGTGCACGCTGGAGTACCAGGGCAGCAGCGCGTCGACCGCTGCCGCCACCCCCGCGATGCACGGCGCGCTCGCGGCGTAGTCGAGGTTGACGAACCGCCTGCTTCCCCCTCCTACCAGGGGAACCTCGAGCCCGGCCCCCACGATCGCGGTAGGGGAATCCGCCTCGGCTCCTCTGTGGATCGTGGTGCTCACATCGTTGACGGGTCGGGCGTCGGTGGCAGTCACGGCAGCGTCTCCTCGCGAGGAATCGGCGGTCGGTCACTACGGTGCGCTCGACGGACACCCGGTCGGAGCGCCTGAACGGTGCAGGCTGAGCCGCCACTCGGTGAGTCTTCTTTCACCGTGCGTGCGTGTTACTCACCCACCACGGTGATTCGACGTCGGCACCCGGGTGCGCCACCCCGATCGGTCGCCCGCGACGTGGGCGAGCCGAGCCGGGGAACCGTCGGTGGAATGAAGCGTGACCGAGGGCTGGGTCGCGAGTAGCGTCCGTCTCCCGCGAGCTGGTGACGGCAGCCCCGTCTGACGGACGGCCGTGCCCACGGGAACTCACCGGGATCGGTGGCACTGTGGAGGCGGAGATGGCGCAGGAGTATCGATCGGCACCGCGCAGGGTGGGGCGGCACGCGCTGTTCGTGCGGCACCGCATGAACAGCCCCCGGGTGGCCGAGTCGGCCTACATCGCGCCGACCGCCGTGCTGTGCGGGGACGTGACCGTGGGACCGCACAGCCGGGTGCTGTTCGGTGCCGTGGTCACCGCGGAGGGTGGTCCGGTCGAGATCGGCTCCCATTGCGTGATCATGGAGAACGCCGTGGTGCGAGGTGTGCCGCGGCACCCGGCCCGGCTCGGCGATCACGTGCTGGTCGGGCCGCACGCGTCACTGACCGGGTGCGTGATCGAGGGCGACACCCGGATCGCGACGGGGGCGGTGGTGTTCAACGGGGCCAGGGTCGAGGCCGGTGCGGAGGTGGAGTTCCACGCCGTCGTGCACGTCAACACGGTCGTGGCGGCCGGCACGGCGGTACCGATGGGCTGGTTCGCCGGTGGTGACCCGGCCGAGCTCGTCGCGCCGGGCGACTGGGAACGCATCCGGGAACTGATGGGCCCGCTGGACTACGCGGGCACGGTGTTCGGGGTCGGTGACACCGACACCGTGATGCCCGACATCGCGCGCCGCTACGCCCGTTCGCTGGCGTTGCACAACCGCGACAGCGTCATCCCGCCGGACCTGCACGATCCCGTTCCGGACGGCACCACGGGCACCGCCGTCAGACCGGCCGGCAACCGCCGCCGCCCCACCCGCGCGAGTGCGCCGTCGACACCGGCCGCTGCTGACAGCCGGTTCCTGTAGCAACCCCACGGCCACGCGGCTTCCTCCTACGGGTCCATCTGGAGGCAGCGTCTCGACGTCGTAGGTCACCGGGCCACGTCACGCTATGGTTCTCACAGTGGCGAGACGTCCGCGCCGCTCACATGGTCTGCCCGGCCCGGACCCCGTCGGCGCGTGACCAGCACGACGGCTGATGACCTGGCGCACGTCGTCACCACTGCACTCATCCACCCGGCGCACGGGGCAGGAGCGGGTTCGATGACCACCACTGACCCGACCGGCCCGGTCGCCACGAGGTGCACTGCTGACCGGCCGGTCGCGCTCCGCGTGCACCACGTGATCCACACCGCGGTCGACATCTGCATCCTGGCCGTGGACGGGGAGCTGGACATGGCGACCGCGCCACTGCTCGACGCGGCGGTGTGCGAGCAACTCGCGCTGGTTGCGGCCTCGACACAGGTGATCCTGGACGTGGGCCACGTGCGATTCGTGAGCTGTTCCGGGCTCCGGTGGCTGCTCGGCGCCCCTGACCTCGCCCGGCTCACCGATCGACGGCTGCACCTCGCCGGAGGGGCGAACCGCGCCGTCGCCCGCCTGCTCCACCTCACCGGCCTCGGTGAGGTGCTCCCTACCCACATCCACCCCACCGTGGCCGACGCCCTGAAGGCCCTGGGGGCCTGACGCGGTCAGCTCGACATGACCGCCCGGCTCATCTGGGTGTTCGAGAAGCTCGGCCGGGCCGACGACGCCGGCCCACCCCCGCCGGATCGCCCGGCTCGCGACCGTCGCTGACCCTCAGGACCTGGAGGGTCACCCCTGCGAGGAACGGACGGCACGAGGCGCGGAGCCGTGGACACGCCCGCAACGGCCACCGCGGCCGTGAGCGACGTGGGCGGCACGACTGCGGGGCAGGCCGGCGACCGCGCGGCCCTGGAGATGATGGCGTGGGCCGGGCTCGTCGTCTACGGCGCCGTCCGTCCATCTCCT
>JBBQEF010000276.1:0-7727 GCA_038320445.1 Mycobacteriales bacterium | reverse complement strand
CGCTCGCGCTCATCCAGCGCCAGTCCGACCAGCCCCGCGAGGTGCTGCGGCTGGCCCGCGGCCAGGAACGCGAGCTGCGCAACTGGCTCTACGGCCCCGGCGGGTACGGCCGCCCAGCCACCGGCGGCGCGGCCGGGCTCGCCGACGCGATCACGTCCGCGGCCGCCGAGGTGGAGGACACCTACGCCATCGACGTCCGGCCCGTGCTCGTCGGCGACCACCCGCTCGACGACGGCCTGCGCGCGCTGGTCCTCGCCGCGCGCGAGGCGATGGTGAACGCGGCCAAGCACGGAGGAGTGGCCGAGGTGAGCGTGTACGTCGAGGTCGAGGAGGGTGAGGTCCACGTGTTCGTCCGCGACCGCGGCGTCGGCTTCGATCCCGAGGACGTCCCCGGCGACCGGCACGGTCTCGCCGACTCCGTGCGCGGCCGGATGGCCCGCCACGGCGGTACCGTGCGGCTGCGCAGCACGCCGGGCGAGGGCACCGAGGTGCACCTGATGATGCCCGTGGGCGCCGACGTCCATCAGGACAGCAACAAGGAGACGGCGTCATGAGGCCGACCACCATCACGACACCCGCACGACCGCTCGGGGAGCGCGAGTCATGACCG
This sequence comes from Mycobacteriales bacterium, assembly GCA_038320445.1. GTDB lineage: Bacteria > Actinomycetota > Actinomycetes > Mycobacteriales > Pseudonocardiaceae > Pseudonocardia. The sequence continues at coordinate 7,117 of JBBQEF010000276.1, read as the reverse complement.
AACCCGAGCCGATCCGGGTCTTCCTCGTCGACGACCACGCGCTCTTCCGCTCCGGCGTCCGCGCCGAGCTCGACCGCGGCGTCCCGGACGTCACGGTGGTCGGCGAGGCCGGTTCCGTCGACGAGGCGGTCGCCGCCATCCGCCACACCCGGCCCGACGTGGTGCTGCTCGACGTCCACATGCCCGACGGCGGCGGCGCCGAGGTGTTGCGCCGCATCCGCCCCGAGCTGCCCGACGTGGTGTTCCTGGCACTCAGCGTGTCCGATGCGGCCGAGGACGTCATCGCCGTCATCCGGTCCGGTGCCCGCGGCTACGTCACGAAGACGATCTCCGGCCGGGAGCTGGCCGACGCGGTGCGGCGCGTGAAGTCGGGCGACCCCGTGTTCTCGCCCCGCCTGGCCGGGTTCGTGCTCGACGTGTTCTCCGACCGGCCGGGCGCCGCCCCTCCCGGCGACCCCGAGCTCGACCTGCTCACCCGCCGCGAGCGTGACGTCCTGCGGCTCCTCGCGCGCGGCTACGCCTACAAGGAGATCGCGGGCGAGCTGTTCATCTCGGTCAAGACGGTGGAGACGCACGTGTCGAGCGTGCTGCGCAAGACCCAGCTGTCCAACCGTTACGAGCTGTCGCGGTGGGCCTCCGACCGGCGGCTGGTCTAGCCGTACCGACCCGGGACCCGCCCGTCGCGGCTAGCCGAGCCCGAGCAGGCCCGTCGCCGCGTCGACGACGGTGCCGACCACGCCGCCGCCCTGCGGGGTGGTGCCGTCGCCCGTGCCGGTCGACGACGGGCCGCCGGTGGCGGGCTCGGCCGGGGCGGGCGGGTCCGGCGCCGGGACCCGCTGCTCCGGGGCCGACCCGCTCGAACCGCCGCCGGTCGCCGCCGGGGCCTCCGCAGAGGGTCCTCGGCGCGGCGGCGGCGCGGCGGCGCGCGGCGCCGTGGACGGGGATGCCGTGACCGGTGCCGCGGCGCCGCGGGCCGGCGATCCCTCGGCCGAGCCGGGCACGCGGCCGGCGCCCTGGGTGGGGAACGCGACGTCGGTCCACGCCGCCGGGGGGCCGGTGCCGGCGGCCGGTCCGCCGGTCGCGGCAGCCCGCCCGACCGGCGCACCGGCGGTGGCGGCGGCGCCGTCGGCGGCACCCGGCGCGGGGGACGCGCCGGTCACCGGTTCCGGGTCGCCGACGAACGTCTGGACGAGCACCGCCCCTCCGAACGCCGATCCGGCGACCAGCAGCGTGCCGGCGACGATCGCTCCACCACGGACGAGGATGCGGCGCGCGCCGTGAGCCGTCTCCCGAGAGGTACGGGTCTCCTGGGTAGCGCGGGTCTCCCGGGAGGCGCGGGGCTGCACGGGGCGATCCAGCGCCTGCGGAACGCGGCCCTCCCGGCGCAGCAGGCTGCCGACCGAGACGGGTGGCGTCACGGGCGACCCGGTGGCCGTGACGGCGGCCGGTGCGTTGCGCTTCACGAGATCGGCGACGGTGACGACGCCCGACGGCCGTGGCCCACCGGGGGACGCGAGCTGGGCCACGGAGCGGATCCTCCCTGGGAGTGAACGGATGGCGGCTGTCTACCGGATCCGCCCGAGCTGGGCCAAGCGTAGGCCGTCCGCTCGGCTCGCTTCACCTGAACGGTCTAGCGCCGCTCGCCGGCTACGATCGACCGTTCAGCCGATGGGGACGATCTGGAACGCCTCGGCCAGGCTGCCCTCGGGCTGGTCGAACCGCGATGCGGTGAGGCGCAGCCACTCCCGGATCCGCGTGTCGAGCCCGTCCATGTGAGCGGTCTGCGACACGTGCGCGCGCAGGGCGGCGATCTTGCGGTCCGCCGTCGCGGTGACGTCGACGGCGTGATCGACGCGCTCGTCGGGCGCGCCCATGATCCAGAGCTCGCGGACGGTCCAGGCCTCCAACCCCTCGTCGGCGAGCAGCTCGGGGTGGGCGAAGGGGTTGCGCGCATCCGGGTAGACGGCGGCGACCGCGGCTTCTCCGGCCGCACGGTGGTCGGGGTGCGAGGCGCCGAGCCGCTTCCACCAGATCTCGGGTGACTGCGTGAGCACCCGGTCGGGGCGCACCCGGCGGATCTCCCGGCTGATGTCGCGGCGCAGCTCGATGCTGGGCGTCAGCCGGCCGTCCGGATAGCGCAGGAAGGTGACGTCGTGCACCCCGAGCTCGACGGCGGCCGCCTTCTGCTCGGCCTCCCGCAGCGGGGCCATCTGGTCGCGGGGGGTGTCGTCGAAGCCGCCCGCGTCGCCGGAGGTGCAGATGCAGTAGGACACCTGGATCCCCGCCTGCGTCCACGTCGCGACGGTGCCGGCCGCCCCGAAGTCGACGTCGTCGGGATGGGCGGTGATGACGAGGACACGGTCGACGTCGGGCAGCGGGGTAGGCACCCCGTCAGCGTAATCGGGCGGGCTGCACTCAGCTCAGGAGCGGAACTGCTTGCGGGTGGAATCCAGGGCCACCTTGGCCGCCACCCCGGCGCCACCGCCGACCAGCAGTCCGATGACGTCGACCGGGATACTGTCGGCCCTGGTCAGCAGCACGCCCAGCAAGGCGAGGGCCGCGGTGCCGCCCGCGACCTTCCAGCGGCCCGACACGTAGTCGGCCGTGACGCCGCCGGACACGCCGCGCTTGCGCGCCGCACTGTTCAGCATGGCCAGGTAGCCGACATGACCCAGCGCGACGAGGAGCCCGACGAGGGCTATCACCGCTGCGACGATCCCGAACACAGTGCCCATGGCTCCACTGTGCCACTCGGGCCGGTCGGAGGTGGTGGAAACCGGCTCACGCGCGCGTTGTGCACGCCGCGCGCGCGTAGCAACGCGACCGCGATGACGGAACGCGTGCGTCGCCCGGTGTCGGTGTCGCTTCCGCAGGCTCCGCTCGGTGTCGATGCTCGCTCCGCAAGCTCCGCTCAGCGCCCGCCGAGCCTGCCGCGGCCCAGCCGCAACAGGATCATGCCGAGCTCGCGGCCGTCGGCGCCGAGCTCCTCGAACTTCTTCAGCACCGTCATCTCGCGGTTGTAGACGATGCGCGGCCCGCCCGCGGCCATCCGGGCCCGGCCGACGCGCTGCGAGATCTCGCTGCGCCGCTTGACCAGCCGCAGGATCTCGGCGTCGATCTCGTTGATCTCCACGCGCAGCGCCTGGATCTCGTTCTCGGCGAGCGTGTCGCCGCCGGGCACCCCGGTGGTGTCGTCGCTGGTGGTCACGGTCATGGTCTCCTCCTGGTGGCCGGCGTCCCACCGGCCCCAGACGCGACAACGCCCCGGATCCGTGAGGACTCCGGGGCGTGGTGGGGGGCTGGTCAGCAGGCCACGGGTGCCGGTGTCCGGTACCCGTAGAACTGGATCTTGCTCAGGTGGCGCCTGTTGATCAGAAGCACGGGACGCAGTGTGCCACACGGGGAGACTGTCGGGGAGCCTCGGTAGGATTCGAACACGATGAGCGCCTTGTTCGAACTACCCGGTGAGACCGCCGCCCACCCCACCACCGCCCGGGGCGAGGCGCTGCTCGCAGGCCTCAACCCGCGCCAGCTCGAGGCGGTGGTGCACGCCGGCTCGCCGCTGCTCATCGTCGCGGGTGCCGGGTCGGGCAAGACGCGCGTGCTGGCCCACCGCATCGGCTGGCTGCTGGCCGAACGCAACGTGCACCCCGGCGAGATCATGTCGATCACCTTCACCAACAAGGCCGCGGCCGAGATGAAGGAGCGGGTCGACGCGCTCGTCGGCCGCCGCGCCAACGCGATGTGGGTGTCCACGTTCCACTCGATGTGCGTGCGCATCCTCCGGCGCGAGGCCCAGCACCTGGGCGTCCGCAGCGCGTTCTCGGTCTACGACGCCGACGACACGCGGCGCCTGATCGGGCTGGTCGCGCGCGATCTGGAGCTCGATCCCAAGAAGTACGTGCCCCGGGCCGTCGCGGCGCAGATCTCGAACCTGAAGAACGAGCTGGTCGGGGCCGATACCGCGGCCGAGCGGGCCACGAACGAGTACGAGCGCACCGTCTCCGAGGTCTACCGCGTGTACCAGTCGCGGCTGCACACGGCCAACGCCTTCGACTTCGACGACCTGATCATGGAGACCGTCTCGCTGCTGCAGCGGCTCCCCGCGGTCGCGGAGTACTACCGGCGCCGTTTCCGGCACGTGATGGTCGACGAGTACCAGGACACCAACCACGCGCAGTACGTGCTGGTCCGCGAGCTGGTGGCGCCGGCCGTTCCCGGTGCGCAGCCGGCCGAGCTGTGCGTCGTCGGCGACTCCGATCAGTCGATCTACGCGTTCCGCGGCGCCAACATCCGCAACATCATCGAGTTCGAGAAGGACTTCCCGGATTCGCGCACGATCCTGCTGGAGCAGAACTACCGCTCCACGCAGACGATCCTCTCGGCCGCCAACGCGGTCATCGCCCGCAACCCGAACCGCCGCGACAAGCGGCTGTGGTCCGAGCAGGGCGACGGGGAGAAGGTCGTCGGCTACGTCGCCGACAACGAGCACGACGAGGCCGCGTTCGTGGCCCACGAGATCGATCGCCTCGTCGATTCCGGCGACATCCGCAACTCCGACGTCGCGGTCTTCTACCGCACCAACAGCCAGTCACGCGTGTTCGAGGACGTGTTCCTGCGTGTCGGCCTGCCCTACAAGGTCGTCGGCGGGGTGCGGTTCTACGAGCGCAAGGAGGTGCGCGATGCGCTCGCGTACCTGCGGGTGCTGTCCAACCCCGAGGACACGGTCAGCCTGCGGCGCATCCTCAACGTCCCCAAGCGCGGCATCGGTGATCGCGCCGAGGAGCTGGTGGCGGCCTACGCCGATCGGGAGCGCATCTCGTTCGCGGCGGCCCTGCGCGTGGCGGTGGAGCGGCCCGACCGCATCCCCGCACTGGCCACCCGCTCGCAGCGCTGTATCGCCACGTTCGTCCGCATCCTCGACGACCTGAACGAGCTGGTCGAGCGCGGCGAGGAGACCGCGGAGATCCTGGAGGCGATCTACGCGCGCACGGGCTACACGTCCGAGCTGGAGGCCAGTGAGGATCCACAGGACGGCTCCCGGCTGGAGAACCTCGCCGAGCTGGTCACGGTGGCGCGGGAGTTTGCGGGCGACGCCGCCGTGGCCGATGCCGCGGTGGCTCCCGAGTTCGACACCGGCGAGCCCGAGCCCGGCGTGCCCGCCCCCGGGTCGCTCGCCGCGTTCCTGGAGCGGGTCGCGATGGTCGCCGACGCCGATTCCATCCCGGACAACGACGAGGGCATGGTCACGCTGATGACCCTCCACACCGCGAAGGGCCTGGAGTTCCCGGCCGTGTTCGTCACCGGTTGGGAGGACGGCGTGTTCCCGCACATGCGGGCCATGGGCGATCCCGACGAGCTGGCCGAGGAGCGCAGGCTCGCGTACGTCGGCATCACCCGCGCCCAGCGGCGGCTCTACGTCTCCCGCGCCATGATCCGCTCGACGTTCGGCCAGCCGAACGCGAACCCGGAGTCGCGGTTCCTGGCGGAGGTTCCCGCCGAGCTGATCGACTGGCGCCGCTCCGCTCCTGAGCGATCGGCCCCGGTCGGACGGTTCGGGTTCGGCAAGCGGCCGGGCGCCACCGACTGCGGCACCTGGAACGTTCCGAAGGCGTCGATGGCGCCGTCGCTCAGCCTGGACGTCGGCGATCGGGTCAACCACGACAAGTACGGTCTCGGCACGGTGGTCGCGTCGGACGGGTCCGGGGTGCGGGCCACGGTCACCATCGACTTCGGGAGTGCGGGCACGGTGCGGCTGATGCTCATCGGCGGGGTGCCGATGCAGAAGCTGTAGATCGGGTGGATCTGAACCCGTCCGAGTCCGAGTCTGATTCCGAGTCCGGGCGGCCGCGGCCGCTGGACGCTGATCTGCGCGCTGGCCCACGGCTGTCGCTGCCTTCCGACGGGCCGACCCACCGACCTGCGGACGAGTGCAGCGCGTCGCACCCGGGCCCAGGATCGCGCTTGCACCCTGCGTCCCGCCGGCACGCGAGGTCACCGGGGCCGGCCGGCGGGCGGTTGTGTGGCCGTGCTCGGGTGCTTGCCGGCCGGGAGCCCCGCCGCCCGGTCAGAACGGCTCCGGTTCGTCCGGATCCGGGATCGGAGGGGCGCGCGGTGGCGCTGGTCGGGGTGGTACGGGTGGCGGCCGTCGCAGGATCGGACCGCTGATGCCTGCGGTGGGGGTGTCGAAGCCGGGTCCGAGGTCGGCGGGGTCGGGTGCGGGCATCTCGGGCAGCAGGAACTCGCCCTGGGTGTGGTACTCGCCGCCGAGTGGGCTGCGCCAGATGAACCGGCCCGGCTCGGGCTGCTCCACCCGCCAGCCACCCTCGTGTTTGACGTCGTGGTCGTGATCGCAGGCCGGGCCGATGTTGGCGCGCACGGTGCGTCCGGCGCGCCGGTACTCGTCGGTGTGGTCCTGGTCGCACGCGTGCGCGCGGCGACGGCAGCCGATGAACGTGCAGGTGCGGTCGCGGATCTCGGTGTGGCGGCGCAGGGCAGCGCCGGGTAGCCGATCTCCCGGGCGGGAGTCGAGATCGCGGAGGTGCTCCTCGTAGCGCCGGTGTCGGGTGGCGATGTCGGCGACGACGGCGGCCCATTCACCGCTCATCGCCGGCCCCGCCGCGACGAGCTCCGCGAGCAGGGCATCGGTGAGGTGGAGCTCGACGATGCCGCCGGGCGGGCCGTCGCGGCGCACCACACACCCGTGCACGCAGGCCGGCCGCCGCCGGGTGCGGCCTTCGGTGACGAGACGACCGTCGGTGCCGGTGACGGCGAACCGCCACTCGGCGCGGCGCTGCAGCGCCACCCGTGCCCGGGCGTCGGGCGCGAGCAGGAGCCCCAGCCCGGGGATCTCGGCCGGGTGCTCGTCGCGGCCCAGCAGGGTGCCGAGCCCGACGCGCACCTCGATGCCGACCCGCTCGTCGCCGGCTCGGCCGGCGCATCCCGCGCACGTGAGGTCCGGTCCCGGCTGCCCGGCGGTGTCCGCTGCGTCGTCGGCCGTTTCCACCCCGCCCGTATCGGCCGACCCGCCGGTTGCGGCCGCCAGATCGCCATGCCCGGCCGGATCGGGCTCGGGTGGGCTGGGCTCGGGTGGGCCGGGATCGGGCTGGGCCTGATC
>JBBQEF010000275.1:0-7742 GCA_038320445.1 Mycobacteriales bacterium | reverse complement strand
CGAGCGGGGCGGGCCCGGCTTCGTGGTCGGCGTGCAGTGGCACCCCGAGCAGGACGCGGCCGACGCGCGCGTGTTCGCCGCCCTCGTCCGCGCCGCGACCGTGCAGACCTCCGTGTGACCGTGCAGACGTTCGGCGGTCTGCACGGCGACCACGGCCTCTGCACGGCCGCCGTTTAGGGTCTCGCGCATGACGGCACGGTTTGCGGGGCGCACGGCGGTGGTCACCGGGGGCGGGAGCGGGATCGGGCTCGCCACCGTGCGGCGGCTGGCCGCCGAGGGGGCGTCCGTCGTCGTGGCCGACGTCGACCCGGACTCCGGCGCGGCCGCCGCGTCCGAGGTGGACGGGCTGTTCGTGCACACGGACGTCACGTCGGAGTCCGATGTGGAGGCGCTGTTCGCCGCGGCGGCCGACACCTACGGCCGCGTCGACGTCGCGTTCAACAACGCCGGCATCTCCCCGCCCGACGACGACTCCATCCTCACCACCGGCCTCGACGCCTGGCGCCGCGTGCAGGAGGTCAACCTCACCTCGGTGTACCTGTGCTGCCGGGCCGCGATCCCGCACATGCGGCGGGCCGGCCGGGGCTCCATCGTCAACACGGCGTCGTTCGTGGCGGTGATGGGCGCGGCGACCTCGCAGATCTCCTACACCGCGTCCAAGGGCGGCGTGCTCGCGATGAGCCGCGAGCTGGGCGTGCAGTTCGCGCGCGAGGGAATCCGCGTCAACGCGCTGTGCCCCGGCCCCGTCGACACCCCGCTGCTGCAGGAGCTGTTCGCCGCGGATCCGGAGCGCGCCGGGCGCAGGCTCGTGCACATCCCGATGGGCCGCTTCGCGAAGCCCGAGGAGATCGCCGCCACCGTCGCGTTCCTGGCCAGCGACGACGCCAGCTTCATCACCGCGTCGACGTTCCTCGTGGACGGCGGCATCTCCGGCGCCTACGTGACGCCGCTGTGACGGCGGACGCGCCGCGCCATCGGGACGACGTCGAGATCGGGGCCCTGCCGTAGGCCGCGCCGCCTGCGGATCAGCCGGTGGCGCGCAGGGCAGCCGATGTGTGCCGCTCGTGGACCGCGGTGAGGAACCGGTGGATCGCGCGGACGGTGTGGCCGGTGCGCGCGGTGGGGAACGCGTCGAAGGCGTGCTGCGCGTGCGGCAGCTCCGCGTAGCACACCGCCTCCCGGCTGACCTCGCGCAGCCGCGCGACGAAGCGCCGGGACTGGCCCACGGCGACGATCGTGTCGGCGCTGCCATGGATCACGAGGAACGGCGGGGCGGCCGGGCCGGCGCGGTGCAGCGGCGAGGCCCGCCGCCAGGTGTCGGGATCGTCGACCTGGCGGGTGCCCAGCACGTCCTTCTGCAGCGTGCGGTGCAGGCCGTGCTCGTCCACGCTGAAGTCGTGCACGCCGTAGAGCGGCACGGCCGCGGCGAGGGTGGTGTCGGCGCCGGCGAAGCCCGGCTGGAAGGCGGGGTCGTTCGGCGTCAGCGCGGCGAGGGAGGCCAGGTGCCCGCCCGCGGAGCCGCCGCTGATCGTGACGAACCCGGGATCGCCGCCGTGCTCGGCGATGTTGTCCTTCACCCAGGAGATCGCCCGCTTGACATCGACGATCATGGACGGCCAGCGGTCGGCCGGCCCGAGCCGGTAGTTGAGCGTGACACAGACCCATCCGCACCTCGCGAGGTGGGCCATCATCGGGGACGCCGCCAGCGCCTTGTCGCCGCCGGTCCAGCCGCCGCCGTGGACCTCGATCAGCACGGGTGCGCCGCCGGCGAGCCCGGCCTGCGCCCACACGTCCAGCCGCTGGGCGGGACCGTCGCCGTAGGCGACGTCGGAGGCCCGCAGGTACCTCGACCGGGCGGCCCGGCCGGCGAGCAGGCGACCGCTCGCGGGCCCGGTCGGAGGGCTGCCCACCGGCGCGAGCGCGGCCTCCAGCGCCGCGGCGGACCGTCGCGCGTCGCCGACCAGCCCGGCCAGCATCCCCACGGCGGCCGCGTTCGCCAGCGGCCCGGCCACCCCGCCGCGCAGCAGCGACGCCACGCCCACCGCGGAGTGCAGGGCGGTGAGCAACCCCGGCATCTCCGACGCGGGCAGGCTCGGCGCGGCCGCCGCGATCGACAGGGGCCAGCGCCGGATCACGGGCCGGCGGGCGGCGGCCGCCGCGAGGGCCCCCATGAGCCCCACGACAACAGCGCTGCCTCGCATGGGCACGACGGTACGCGACGCCGCCGCTGCGCCGGACGATGGAGAGCCGCTACCCGGAGTGGCCGATCCAGGGTCGGCGGTCAGCCGTCGACGTCGGGCGGTCCCACCCATCGGGTGAAGTCACCCGCTACTCCACACCGCGCCGCGGAGCGGGCCCGTTGGACCGACTGACGGCGACGGCGGGAGGTGGATCGGTTGACCGGGACACACGCCACCCGCGCGCGCCGGCCGGACCTGCGCGACCGGCCCCGCACCTCCGCGCCGCGACGTCGCGGGAAGCACCCCGACCGGGTGGGCTGGTGGCTCCCGCCGAAGAACCCCCGGCCCGACGACTCCGCCCGGCACCGCGCCCCCGACCCGACCGAGGTGATCGCGGGCCGGCCGCCGCGTGGGGGCCACCGCCGCCCGCCGCCCCCCGAGCAGCGGCGCAGCCGCCGCCTGCGGCCGGCCGTGCGCGTCCTGCTCGGGCTGGCCGCCGCGGCCGTGCTCGGCCCGGTCCTCGCGTTCGCCGCGGGCTACCTGGCGTTGACCGCCCCGAGCCCGGACGACGCGGTGGACAACCAGGTCGCGCTCATCTCCTACGACGACGGCAGCTCCCTGACGCGGCTGGTGCCGGCGGCGGGCAACCGCACCAAGGTGCCGATCGACGCGGTCCCGCTGCCGGTGCGGCAGGCCGTCCTCGCGGCCGAGGACCGCTCGTTCTACTCCAACCCCGGATTCGACCCGACGGGCATCCTGCGGGCGGCGTGGAACCAGCTGCGCGGTGGGGTCGGCGGCGGCTCCACGATCACGCAGCAGTACGTCAAGAACACCCTCGTCGGCGACCAGCCGACGCTGTGGCGGAAATACCGGGAGATCATCCTCTCGGTCAAGATCTCCCAGGAGCGCACGAAGGACCAGCTCCTCGGCGACTACCTCAACGCCATCTACTTCGGGCGCGGCGCCTACGGCATCCAGTCCGCGAGCCAGGCCTACTTCGGCAAGGACGTGCGGGACCTCACGACGAGTGAGGCCGCGGTGCTGGCCGGGATGATCCAGTCGCCGTCACGATGGGACCCGGCGGTCAGCCCCGAGCGGGCCGTGCAGCGCTGGAACTTCGTGCTCGACGGGATGGTCTCGCAGGGCTGGCTGACCCCGTCGGCCCGCCGGGCGCAGCAGTTCCCGGCCACCGCGGCGCGCAGGGCGACCGCCGGGGGCGTACCCGCGGACAGCAACGGCCACATCGTCTCGGCCGTCACCGCCGAGCTCGAGGACCTGGGCATCACCGAGCAGGACCTCGCGCAGCAGGGCCTGCGGATCACCACCACGATCGACCCGGAGCGGCAGAAGGAGGCCGTCGACGCCACCCACGACGCCCTCACCGGCCAGCCGGTGAACCTGCGCAGTGCGGTCGTCGCGGTCGATCCGCAGACCGGTGGCGTGCCGGCCTACTACGGCGGCGACAACGGCCTCGGGCTGGACTACGCGCGCGTCGAGCGGCTGGCGGGATCCACGTTCAAGCCCTTCGTGGTGCTCGCCGCGCTGCAGCACGACCCGCCCATCGGGCTGGGCGAGATGTTCAGCGGCAAGCCGGTCCCCGGCCTGCGCAACGCCGATGGCGCCGACTGCGCCACGTGCGATCTCACGCAGGCCATGACGATCTCCAACAACGTCGTGTTCACCGCGCTCGCCCGGAAGGTCGGGCCGGAGAACGTGGCGGGCGCGGCGCGCTCCGCGGGCATCACCAGCCCGCTCGACGACCCGAACCCCGGCATCGCGCTGGGCAACAAGGAGATCACCACGTTCGATCTGGCGTCCGCGTACGCCACGGTCGCCGCGGGCGGCGTCTGGCACCAGCCGCACCTCGTGTCGTCGGTGACCACCGCGGACGGGCGCGTGCTCTACCGGGCCCCCGCCGGCGGCGAGCAGCGCTTCCCCGAGCGCGTGGCGCGCAACGTCACCGAGGCGATGCTCGACGTGGCCCCGGCCGACGGCCTCGCGCTGCCCGGCGGCCGGCCCGTCGCGGCCAAGACGGGCACGGTGCAGTCGCGCTTCGAGGGCCAGAACAACGACGCCTGGATGGCCGGCTTCACCCCGTCCGTGGCGACGTCGGTGTGGATGGGAACCGACATGAACTCCCCGATCCGGACGGCGTCGGGTACCCCCATCGAGGGCAGGAGCCTGCCCGGCGAGGTGTGGCGGACGTTCATGCGGGGTGCCGTGCAGGACCAGCCGGTACAGGACTTCGCGCCGTTCCGGCCGATCGGCGAGGCACCCTCCACGCTGGCACCGGGCGAGGTGCGGACCCCGGCTCCGGCTCCCGCTCCGCCCACTCCCACACCCGCCGCGCCGACCCCGCCGGCCGAGCCGACACCCGCGCCCGCCCTGACCACACCCGCCGGGCCGCCACCCGCCGCGCCACCACCCGCCGCGCCACCACCCCCGGCGGCCGGCCCGCCACCGGCTCCCGCCGAAGCGGCGCCGCCGCCGGACGCGAGCCCACCCGGCGGCGGGCCGCCGCAGGGTTGCACCCTCGTCGACCCCTGCAGCTGAGCAGGTCCGGCAGTTACCGTTGAGCGGTGCCCGCCGCATCCGAGGACCGCGTCTTCCAGGTCGCGGCGTGGCTGGCCGACCGGCGGCTGGTCCTCTACGTGCCGGAGATCGAGGCGGCCACCACGGTCGCCGGCATGCCCGAGGCCGACGCCGCGGCCCGCGCCCTCATCGCGGAGCTGACCGGACTGGACGAGGCCTCGATCCACTGCGAGATCCGGGTCGGCCGCGCACCGGGATCGGTGGACCGCCTCCCCCGGGCCTGAATCCGACTTGCGGTTGACGCAGCGTCAACTCCTACCGTGGCCGCATGCGCTGGTCCACCGCCGAGGTCGCCCGGATGTCCCGGGTCAGCTCCCGCACGCTGCGGCACTACCACCACCTGGGGCTGCTGCCGCCCGCCGACACCGGGTCGGGCGGGCTGCGGTTCTACGAGCGGCCGCAGCTCCTCCGCCTCCAGCACATCCTCGTGCTGCGGGAGCTGGGGCTGGGGCTCGACGACATCGGCGCGGTCCTCGACGGGGAGTCCGACGAGGTGGCGGCGCTGCGCCGCCACCACGAGCGGCTGCTCGCCGAGGCCGAGCGCCTGCGCACGCTGGCCGCCACCGTGGCGGCCACCATCACCGAGAGGGAGGTCGGAGTCGAGATGGCTGCCGAAGATCTTTTCCAGGGGTTCCGCAACGACCCGTACGCCGCCGAGGCGCAGGAGCGGTGGCCCGACGGCTACGCCGAGTCCCGCCGCCGCACCGACGCCCTGACCGACGCCGACGCGACACGCATCAGGGCCGAGGGCGATGCCGTCACCGCCGACCTCGCCACCGCCATGGCCGCAGGCACCCCCGCCGACGACCCGGCGGTCCAGCAGATCGTGGCCCGCCACCACGCCTGGGTCTCGCACTTCTGGAGCCCGGGCCGCGACGCGTACACCGGGCTCGGGCAGATGTACGTCGACGACGAGCGGTTCACCGCCACCTACGACGCCGTCGCGCCGGGTGTGGCGCCCTACCTCCGCGACGCCATCGCCGTCTACGCCGTGGCGCACCTCAGCTAGGCCGGAGGCCGTCCATCACCGCGGCCGGGACGATCAGATCGGCCCGGTCGCGGGTGGCCTCCACCAGCGCGGCGTTGGGCCCGTCCACCGCGTCGGCCCAGGACGCCGCCCGCCCCGGATCCTTGCCGAACGCCACGTGGCGGGCCACCAGTCGCTCCATCCGGACGGCGGGATCGGGATCGCAGAACCACACCTCGTCGAGCTCGGGACGCACCTCGGGCCAGTGCAGCAGGTAGTTGCCCTCGGTCAGGACGAGCCGGGCCGAGCGGGGCACGGCGATGGCACCCGCGAAGGGCTGCTCCAGGTCGCGCTCGAACATCGGCGCGTAGACGACGTCCTCGGTGTCGGCGCGGAGGCGTCGCAGCAGGGCCACGTACCCGCCGGAGTCGAACGTGTCGGGAGCGCCCTTCGCGTCGAGGCGGCCCAGCGCGGCGAGCGCGACGTCGGCGAGGTGGAAGCCGTCCATCGGGACGTGGGCGACGCCGTCACCCAGTTCGCGCAGCAGCGCCGCCACCAGGGTGGACTTGCCCGCGCCCGGGCTGCCCGTGATCCCCAGAACGGCGCGGCGCGGCCCGGCCGCCAGCGCCCGGGCGCGCTCCACCAGCTCGGCCAGGGTCACCGGTCCACCCGGAGCGCCAGTACGGCGATGTCGTCGCCGGTGTCGGCGGTGCTGCCCCGCACCAGGTGGTCGCAGAAGGCGGGCAGCGGCAGGTCCACACCGTCGCGCACGAGATCGAGCAGGCCCACCAGGGCCAGGTCGTCGGGGTCGCTGCGCCGTTCCACGAGACCGTCGGTGTAGAGCACCAGCGTGGATCCCGCCGCCAGCTCCACCTCGTGGTCGGTGCGGCCGCTCGCCGGATCGACGCCCAGCACGAGGTCGACGCCGGCCAGCACGCGCGGTGGCGCGCCCGGCTCGACGAGCAGCGGCGCCGGGTGGCCCGCGTTGGACCACCGGAACACGGTGCGCCCGGGCGACCGGGACAGCCGCCCGTAGATCAACGTCGTGAACGGGGTGACGGAGAGCCCGCACGCCACCCGGTCGAGCCGCGCCACCACGTCCGAGGGCGCGGCCTCGCTGTCGTGGGCCAGCCCCCGCAGCATGCTGCGGAGCTGGCCCATCGCCGCCGCCGCGGGCAGGTCGTGCCCCACGACGTCGCCGACACCCACCGCGAGGTCGCCGCCGGGCAGCGGGAACGCGTCGTACCAGTCGCCCCCCACCTGCAGCTCCGCCGCCGCCGGCAGGTAGCGGGCCTCGATCGCGACACCGGGGTGGACGGGCGGCTCGGCGAGCATGGCGCTCTGCAGGGCCACCGACACCTCGCGGCTGCGCTGGAATGTCACGGCCGTGTCCACCGCCGCCGACGCCCGCTCGGCGAGCTCACCGACGAGGCCGAGATCGTCCTCGGTGTAGGGCGGCCGGTCGCCGCACGACATGAACAGCAGTGCGGCCACCACCTCACCCCGCGCCCGTACCGGCGCCACCAGCATCGAGTTGACGGCGACGGTGATCCCCCAGCGCGCCTGCTCGCCCCCGGAGCCCCACTCGGGCACCGGGTCGGTCGTGATCCTCGTCAGCAACGGGGTGGCGGTGTGCTTGCTGACCGCGATCGGGTGCGGGGCACGGAACACGAACCGCGGCCCGACCGACGGCGGGTCCGGCATCCCGAGCCCCACGCGGGTCACCGAGCGGTGCCCCGTGACGGCACCGGCGCCGAGCGGCGTGGGGTCGAACTGGTAGACGCGGCACAGGTCGGCGAAGTCCGGCACCACGGCCTCGGCCAGCGCCGCGAGCTCACCCTCGGGGTCCAGCGCCGCCTTCATCGCGAACGTGGCCTTCGCCAGCACGTCGAGGCGCTCGCGGGAGCGCATCGCCTCGTCGATGTCGGTCTCGGTGCCCACCCACTCGACGACGCGGCCTCCGGCGTGCACCGGCACCGCCCGCATCCGGAAGCAGCGGTAGC
>JBBQEF010000274.1:0-7821 GCA_038320445.1 Mycobacteriales bacterium | reverse complement strand
TGACACCGCTCATGACTTCTTGACAGTATCCCAGTTCTGTCCTTCTCTTGTACGGAAGTCGGCAACATCGCCGTGACCCGGAGGGCCCCCGCATGTTCAGCACGATGCTCGACGCGGGGGTGCTCCGCCCGGCTGCGGTGGATGTCCTGCACCGCAACGACCTCGGCACCGTCACCACCGCCGCACCCGACCTGTACCCGCACCAGTGGAGCTGGGACGCCGCGTTCATCGCGATCGGGCTCGCACGGGTCGACGTCGGACGGGCCGTCACCGAGCTGCGGAGCCTGCTCACCGCGCAGTGGAGCACCGGGATGATCCCGCACATCGTGTTCGCCCCCGGCGCGCGGGACTACTTCCCCGGGCCCGACCGCTGGGGCACCGACGATGCCCCGACCAAGCCCGCGCACGTGCAGACCTCGGGGATCTGCCAGCCCCCGGTGCACGCCATCGCGCTGCGCCACATCCTCGATCGCGGCCGCGAGAACGGTGGTGCGGACTGTGACGCCGCCGAGGCCTTCGCCGCCGAGTCGTTCGACAGCTGGCTGGCGTGGCACCGCTGGCTGGCGACGGCGCGCGACCCCGACGGCGCCGGCCTCGTGGAGATCCACCACAGCTGGGAGTCCGGCTTCGACAACTCCCCGCGGTGGGACGCGCCCTACTCGCGCATCGTCGCGGGCGAGGTACCGGCGTTCGTGCGTCGGGACACCCTGCACGTCGGCTCGTCGGCGGAGCGCCCGACCGACGAGGAGTACACGCAGTACCTGTGGCTCGTGGAGCAGATGCGGGCCGTGAACTACGACGACGCCCGCATCGTGTCCGGCATCGACTTCCGCGTGCGCGACGTGTTCTTCTCCGCGATCCTCGCCGCGTCCGCCGAGGTGCTGGCCGGCATCGGCGACGAGCTGGGGCGCCACGCCGACGCCGCCGAGCAGCGCGTGACGGCCGCGCGGTTCCGGGCCGGCGTCGCGGCCACCGTCGACCCCGGCACGGGCCTGGCCCGCGACTTCGACGTCCGGGCCGGCGAATGGATCGGCCCGCTCACCGTGGCCGGCTTCGCCCCGCTCGTCGCGGGCGCGCCCGACGACCTGCTCAACCGCCAGCGGGCGATCCTGCTCGGCGACGACTGGATGGGCCACCCCGCACTGCGCTACCCGCTGCCGCCGTCGACGTCGCCCACGAGCCCGGACTTCCGCCGCCGCACCTACTGGCGCGGGCCCGTCTGGCCGTTCCTCAACCTGCTGCTGGGCTGGGCCTCGGCCCGCGACAGCGCGTGGGAGCTGCGCAACGTCCTGCGCGACGCATCGCTGGAGCAGCTGGGCGACCTGGCCTTCGCCGAGTACTACGAGCCGATCACCGGTGAGCCGCTGGGCAGCCGGGCGCAGGCCTGGACGGCCGCAGCGGCCCTGGAGTGGCTCGGCTGACCCGTCAGGACACCCGCTCGTTGCTCATCCGGTCGCGGGCGAGCACCGCGGTGTCGTGCCGGTGGCGCGCCAGATCCGCCACTCCGTGCAGCGTGCAGGGCCAGGACACCGCGGGCTGCCCCGTGCCGCCCATCGTGCAGGTGCGGCAGCGGCCGGCCCGGTCGGAGACGTGCTCGTCCAGCAGCCGCCGCCACACGTCCACCATGGGCGCGAGCTCGGCTGCCCGCTGGTGCATGTCGGTGCCCTCCGGCGAGACGACGCGCGACCGCCGGGACCGGACGTCGACCGGCGAGGCGTCGGTCGGCGTCCGGACGACCGGGATGCCCTCGGTGCGCGTCGAGGTGAACCCGACCCCCCACGAGTAGCTCATCGTTCCCCCACACCGTCGCCCGTATGACGACATCCACTGCCCGCGCCCGGGTCCGGGTCCGGGCTGTCACCCCCGATCGTGGGACAGAAGGCCTTGCATCCGCAAGTGCCGGTGCATGAACATCTGCACGTGCATACTTCCTTCTTCGGTCTCCGGTGGCGCAAGAGCACGGCCAGCAACCCCAGTGGCAGCTGCGTCGAGTTGGCAGAACTCGCAGGTGGGGACGTTGCGATGCGCAACTCGAGGCACCCGTCGGGGCCGACCATCGTGTACTCCAGGGCCGAGATCGCCGCCTTCATCCGAGGCGCCCGAACGGGGGAGTTCGACGACCTCGCCGACGGTGGGTGAACCGATCCGCCACCATCGTGCGAAAGAACCTCCGGATGGGTGGCGGTTGAACGGTGGGAGCACGAGAATGAACGCGATGCGCGATCGGTGGACGGACGAGGTCCCGGACGCAGCGGTCGGGCCTGGCGAGACCGCTGCGGCCGGCCGCAGCGCCAGCGGGCCCACGGTGCTGCGCATCGCACTCGGCTCGCAGCTGCGCAGGCTCCGGGAGGAGGCCGCGGTCACCCGGGAGGTCGCGGGCGATGCGATCCGCGCCTCCACGGCGAAGATCAGCCGGCTGGAGCTGGGCCGCGTCGGGTTCAAGGAGCGTGACGTCGCCGACCTGCTCACCCTGTACGGCGTCCTCGAGCCCGCCGAGCGCAGCGCCTTCCTCACCCTGGCCGGCCAGGCCAACACCCCCGGCTGGTGGCACCGCTACGCCGACCTGCTGCCCGCGTGGTTCGAGACCTTCCTCGGCCTGGAACAGGCCGCGTCGGTGATCCGCACCTACGAGCTGCAGTTCGTGCCCGGCCTCGTGCAGAGCCGCGACTACGCGCGGGCGGTGACCTCGCTCGGCCACACCGACCCCGAGGAGGTGGAGCGCCGCACCGAGCTGCGGATGCGCCGCCAGGAGATCCTCATCGGCGGCGGCCCCACCCTCTGGGCCGTGCTGGACGAGGCCGCGTTGCGCCGCACCATCGGCAGCCCGTCGCTGATGCGCGCACAGCTCGACCACCTCATCGAGATGAACCGGCTGCCGAACGTGTCGCTGCAGATCGCGCCGCTGCGCTACGGGGGCCACGCCGCCGCAGGAGGGCCGTTCACGATCCTCCGCTTCGACGAGCCCGATCTCCCGGACATCGTCTACCTCGAGCAGCTCACCAGCGCGCTGTACCTCGACAAGCGAGCCGACGTCGAGCACTACGCGATGGTGATGGACCGGCTCTGCGCACAGGTCGACCCGCCAGCGCGCACCGAGTCGATGCTCAGGGCCATCCGGAGCCAGCTCTAGCCTGATGGCGTGAGACGCCGCCTACCGTCCCCGTTGCCCCAGCGGCACGGGCTCGACGCCGTGCGGATGCGGACCCCGGCTGGCGGGAGCTGGGCGACGATGCGTGACCATCTCGTGGACCGGCTCCCGCGCGTCGACCCGGCCCGGATCGACGCCATGCTGCGGGAGGGGCTCATCGTCGGCCTCGACGGCCCGCTGCGCCGCGACGCGCCGTACGTGCCGGAATCCCATCTGTGGTTCCACCGTGACCTGCCGGTCGAGGAACCCGTGCCGTTCCCGATCGCGATCGTGCACCGCGACGACGACCTGCTCGTGGTCGACAAGCCGCACTTCCTGGCGACGATCCCGCGCGGGCAGCACGTCGTGGAGACGGCGCTGGTCCGGCTGCGCCGAGAGCTGGGCCTGCCGGCGCTCAGCCCCGCCCACCGGCTCGACCGCGTCACGGCCGGGCTGCTGATGTTCGTCGTGCGCAGGGAGAGGCGTGGGGCGTACCAGACGCTGTTCCGTGACCGGAAGGTGCGCAAGACCTACGAGGCGGTGGCCGCGCACGATCCCGCGCTGGCCCTGCCCCGGACCGTGCGCAGCCGGATCGTCAAGGACCGCGGCGTGATCTGCGCGTACACCGAACCCGGCGAGCCGAACGCCGAGACCCGCGTGGAGCTCGTGGAGCACCGCGGGGAGATCGGGCGCTACCGCCTTCTGCCCACCACCGGCCGCACGCACCAGCTCCGGCTGCACATGAGCGGGCTGGGCGTGCCGATCCTGGGCGACGACTTCTACCCGCGGCTCACCGAGAAACCGCTCGGCGATTTCACCCGACCGTTGCAGCTGCTCGCCTCGGAGCTGGAGTTCACGGACCCGATCAGTGGCGAGCCACGCCGCTTCACGACCCGCCGCGAGCTCCAGGCCTGGTCCGACCCGGCCGGTTGGGCCGGGTCGGACCGTTCCTGATCAGCGTCGCGTCGGCGGCGGGTCGGCCAGCTGGATCGTCGGCTCGAGCGCCTCGGGCTGCATGGCGCTCTGGCCGATGAGGCGGTAGACCGCGGGCCGCGACCGCTGCAGCACCGCACCCCAGACACCGCCGAGCACGGCCGCCAGCAGCACGATGCCCGGCAGGATCCACCGCAGCGGCGAGGCCGGGTCGGTGCCCAGCAGCGCGTCGAAGTTCACGACGAGCAGTGTCACGAGCGCCAGGAGCACGATCGTGGCCAGCAACGGCGCCACCACCTGCTGCCACGCCGACGCGGACGCGTCGCGGTGGCGCCGGAAGTAGCCGATGACCGCCGCGGAGGTGCCGGCCATCAGGAGCACCACCCCGAGGGCGGACATACCCGACAGCCAGGTGAACAGCTCCAGCAGCGGATCGGCGCCGGCGACCGCGAACACCGCCAGCACCACGAGCGCCAGGCCCGACTGCACGAGCGATCCCGCGACCGGCCCGCCCGAGCTCGACCCGACGCGGCTGAACGCCGTGGGCAGAACCTGCTCGCGGCCGAGCGCGAACAGGTAGCGGGCCACCCCGTTGTGGAAGCTCAGCAGGGCTGCGAAGACGCTGGTCAGGAACAGCACGTTGCCGATGTCGGCGACCGGACCGCCCCAGTGCTCGGCGAGCGCGCCGAACACCAGCCCCGGCCCGTTCGCGGTGGCCTGGGCCTGCAGGTCCGTCGCGCCGACCGTCACGGCCATCGCCCAGGCGGAGATGGCGTAGAAGATGCCGGTGAAGGCGAGCGCCACGAACGTCGCACGCGCGACCGTGACGCGCGGGTTGCGGCACTCCTCGCTGTAGATCGCACCGGACTCGAAGCCGATGAAGCCTGCGACGCTGAACGCGAACACCGCTCCCACCCCGGGGACGAACAGGTCCGACGGGCGCAACCCGGTGAGGGTCACCGCCCCGCCCGCCGGATGGGTGAAGGCGCCGATGTCGTACAGGACGACCACGATGCACTCGGCCACGAGGAGCACCGCGAGCACCCGGGCGTTGAGGTCCACCCGCAGGATGCCCAGTGCCCCGACGACGATCAGCGCGAACAGGGCGAGCAGCCACCACGGCAGCGTCACACCGGCGAAATCGGACAGGAAGCCGGCCAGTCCGAACCCGAACAGGCCGTAGAGCCCGATCTGGATGGCGTTGTAGGAGACGAGCGCCACGAAGGAGCCGGAGACCGCCCATTTCGGGCCGAGCCCTCGGGCGAGGTACGAGTAGAAGGCTCCGGCGTTGGCGACGTGCCGGCTCATGGCGGCGTACCCGACCGCGAACAGGGCCAGCGCCACCGCGAGCACGAGGAACGACAGCGCCACCCCGGGGATGCCGGTGACGGCGAACGTGGTGGTGACCCCGCCACCGAGCACGGTGAGCGGGGCGGAGGCGGCCACGGTGAAGAAGACCAGATGGATGACGCCGAGTCGGCGGCGCCTCAGTTGTGGGACCGGCTGGTGCACGGACGACATTCATGCTCCCAAGCGAAGGGAAGGGGGAAGATTCGGCGGACGCTACCACCGCGAATCGCCAGAAGAAAAAACTACAATCAGCGTTCGTCCGATCACGCTGCGCGCATGGCTATCATCCGCGGATGGCCCAGGACATGCTGGTCAGGAAGATGTTCCTGCTCCTGCACAACCCGTTCAACGGGAAGCCCGAAATCGGGCACGACCTTCTCAAATGCGGTCTGGTGGGCGCTGAGCTCGCAGATCTCATCATCGCCAGGCGGCTCGGTATGGAGAACGATCGCGTGGTCGTGGCCGAAACGCGAGGATCGGGCAGCGACGAGATCGGCGCCTTCGTGGTGGAGAGCATCCAGCGCCAGCCCTCCGGGCACACCGTTCGCAGCTGGGTCGAGGCGCTGGCCGACGTCCTCTACGAGCTGGTGGCCCGCAACGTCACCGCCGAAGGCGTCGTGCGCCGCCAGGAAGGCGGCAGGCGGCTGTTGCGCCGCAGTCCCGACCGCTTCCCGGCGCTGGACCTGATGCGCGCCTCCGGCCCCCGGCTGCGGTTGGAGCACATGTTGCGCACCCCGCGGGAGACCGAGGTCTCCGGAGCGGCCCTGGCGGCGATCATCGGCGCGATGGACGTGGAGCGGATCCTCGACATCGACCGCGACCGGGGCACGGTGCGGGCCGCGGTCGCCGCTGCCACCGCGACCCTGCCCGTCGACCTGCGGGCCCTCGTCACGGGCGTCGAGGATGCGGTCTCGGCCATCTCCCTCATCGTGCGCCGTTGATCATCTCGGGGCGGTGACCGCGAGCACGGTGCCCAGAACTTCTCCCCACCGGCACGGCCTGCGTGGTGATCGTCGCGGGGCCCAGCCGGTTACGCCTGTGTTGAAACATCGTGGCACTCTGGAGCGACATCATCACCGAACGCTCCACCGGGGGTAGCCTGCCCCTCCCGACCAGCCGGTCGGGTGACGCGACGAACGGAGGCCGGAGTGCGGCCTGGCGATCACGGCACGGATCCCTGGGACGGGACCGAGCCCGAGCGCCCGATCGACATCGAGGCCCTCCGTGCCGACGACGAGTTCATCGAGTCGCTGATGTCCGGTGCGGTGCAGAAGCCCACCGGTGGTCGCCTGCGCGGTGACCACGCGGACGCCGAGCTGCGCTCGATGCTGTCCGCGTGGGTGCTCGACGTCCGGCCCGAGACCGTCACCGCGACCGAGAGCGCGACGTGTCCGGCGCCGACGCCCCTCGCGGTCGTGGCCCCACCCGCGCCGGGCACCGACCCGGTCGTCCCACTCGTCGGCCGGGTCCGGCAGCCCGCCCGCTACGCCCGCCGAGCGCTGGTGGCGGCGTCGGTGGTGGCCGTGGTCGGCTCCGGTCTCGCGCTGGGGGCCTACCAGTCCGAACCGGGCGGCACGCTCTGGCCGGTCACCAAGGTTCTCTATTCCGAGCACGCCCGCTCGGTGCAGGCCGCGGCCGATGTCACCACCGGGCTGGACCGCGCTCGCACGGCGCTGCAGCAGGGTCGCACCGGCGAGGCCGCGGAGGCGATCCGCGGCGTCCGCGCCACGCTGGACCAGGTCGCACCGGCCCAGGGCCACGACGTGCTCGACCAGATGCAGCAGGATCTCAGCGTCCAGCTGGCCACGGTCGACCCCATGGCCGCCGCCACGCTGAACCTGCCGCCGTCGGTGGTGGTGGTGGGCGGCCGCGCCGCCGTCGCCCCCCTGCTCGCCGCAGCCGCCCCGGCCCCGTTGACCGACCGGGCCGCCGAGGTGCGCCCCGCGCCGAGCCCGACCGCCGCCACCGCTCCCGTGGGCACGGAGCCGGGGGCGCCGGTCGCCACGGCTCCGGATCCGGCCGTGCCGGCACCGGTCGTGTCCCCCCCGGTCGCACCGGATCCGGTCGCACCGCCACAGGCGCCCGACCCGGTACGGCCTGCGGCGCCGGACCCCACCACGGCCGGCCCGAGCCCGGCTCCCGCCGGACCGTCGGCCCCGGATCCCACCACCGAACCACCGCCGCCGCCGCCGACCACGGTCAACGTCGATCCGCCCGCGGCCACCACCGACACCGGCACGGGAACGGGAACGGCCGACACCGGCACGGCCGGCGCCGCCGCGCCGTACGGCGGGGGCGTGAACCCGGCCGCCGCGGCCGCCACCGGCGCGGTGACCGACGCCCCCTCGGGTGGGGCCGCGGGCAGCTCCCTCGGCGACAGCCTGCTCAGCACGGTCGCGAACGCGGCCTCC
>JBBQEF010000273.1:0-7854 GCA_038320445.1 Mycobacteriales bacterium | reverse complement strand
CCGGGTGTCGGCCCGCGCCCCGGAACGGGGGGCGACGAAACTGTTTGCGCATGGCAACGTTCGCAGGCGTGACCGTCCGAACCCGACCGACCATCAGCCTGCCCTGGGTGGCGCTCGTCGTCGTCTACGTGCTCTGGAGCTCCACCTACCTGGCCAATCGGCTGATCATCACCACCGTCCCGCCGCTGCTCGTCGGCGGGTTCCGGTTCGTCGTCGGAGGGGCGTTGCTCTCGGCGATCGTGCTGACCGTCGCCGGGAGGCGCGCGTTCTCGATGAGCGCCGCCCAGTTCTGGACGACGGCGCTGTCCGGGTTGCTGCTGCCCGCATGGGGCAACGGACTGGTCGTGATCGGGCAGCAGGCCGTGTCGTCCGGGCTGACCGCACTGCTGCTCGCCGCGGTGCCGCTGTGGATCGTCATCCTCCGCGCGGTCACCGGCGACCGGCCGCGGGGCGCGACCGTGGCGGGCGTCGGCGTCGGGGTGGTCGGGCTGTCGGTGCTGGTCCTCGCCGGGCCGGGCAGCGGCGGGGTGAACGGCAGCGCCTGGTGGGGGCCCTGGGTCGTGCTGCTGGCGAGCCTGGGCTGGGCGACCGGGACGTTCGCGACCACCCGGCTGCCGACGCCGGCGAACCCGTTCGCGCTGGCCGCGGTGCAGATGTTCATCGGCGGGGCGATCCTGCTGGCCACCGGGACCGCCGTCGGTGAACGGCTGGACACCACCGTCGTCACGCCCCTGTCGTGGTGGGCGTGGGCCTACATGGCGGTGGTGGTGTCGCTCGGCGCGTTCAGCGCCTACGCCTACGCGCTCGCGCACATGCCGGTCTCGACGGTCGCCACCTACGCGTACGTCAACCCGGTGCTCGCCGTGCTGCTGGGTGTGCTGGTGGCAGGGGAACGGTTCACCTCGGTGCAGCTGGTCGGCGGGGCGATCGTGCTGCTGGCGGTGGTGCTCGTGATCGCCGCCGAGCGACCGGCCCGACACCGTCAGGGGTCCGTGGCACCATCCACCGCGTGACGGACACCATCACGCCTGCCGCCGCCCGCCGCGCTGCTCTCGCCGCACAGGGCTTCGCGGAGGCTCGTCCGTCCGGGCCGGTCACACGCCGCCATCTGCAGCGCACCGTGGAGCACACCCAGCTGATCCAGCTCGACTCGGTGAACGTCGCGGTGCGGGCCCACTACATGCCGCTGTTCAGCAGGCTGGGCCCCTACGACACCGCCCTCGTCGACGAGGCCGCGTGGTCGCACTCGGCGCGGCGGCCCCGGCTGCTGGTGGAGTACTGGGCCCACGAGGCCAGCCTGCTGCCGGTGCACGACTGGCCGTTGCTGCTCTCGGGCGCCAAGCGGCGGGGCTGGTGGCGCTCTGCGGAGGAGGTCGCCGAGCGCGAGCCGACCCTGGTCGACGACGTGCTGGCCGCGGTGGCGGACCTGGGCCCGGCGAGCGCGGGCACGCTGGAGGCCGCGCTGGGTGGCGGCGCCGCGCCACGCCCGCCGGGTGCGACGTGGTGGGAACGCTCTGACGTCAAGCGGGTCTGTGAGCTGCTGTTCGGGCTCGGGCAGCTCACCACCGGCACCCGCGTCAACTTCCAACGGCTCTACGACCTGCCCGAGCGCGTCCTGCCGCCGGAGGTGCTCGCCCGGCATCCCGCCGATCCCGACGACGCGGCGCGGGCGCTGGTCCTGCGCTCGGCGTCGGCGCTCGGCGTGGCCACCGAGCCCGATCTGCGCGACTACTACCGGCTCGGCCCGGGGCGCAGCCAGCAGGCGGTGGCCGAGCTGGTGGAGGGCGGCGAGCTGGAGCCGGTGCAGGTCCGCGGCTGGCGCGCCGTCGCCTACCGGCGGCCCGGGACACGGGTGCCCCGGCGGGTCACCGGCCGGGCGCTGCTGTGCCCGTTCGATCCGTTGATCTGGGAGCGAGCCCGTACCGAGCGCCTCTTCGGCTTCCGCTACCGCGTCGAGATCTACGTGCCCGAACCCCGGCGCGAGTACGGCTACTACGTGTTCCCGTTCCTGCTCGACGGTGAGCTGGTGGCCCGCGTCGATCTCAAGGCCGATCGCCCGGCCGGCGTGCTGCGCGTGCCGGGAGCGTTCGCCGAGCCCGGCGCCGACACCGGGCGGGTGGTGACGGAGCTGGCGGCGGAGCTGCGCACGATGGCCGGCTGGCTGGCACTCGACGGCGTGGTGGCCGGCGAGCGGGGGGACCTGGCCGGCCCCCTGGCCTCGGCCCTCCGCTGACCTCGCCGCCGATCACGGGCGGAGGGCGGCCCGATGGTCTCCGGCCACCGCGTTCCGCCCGTGATCTCCTGCTGGGGCCCGGCGCCACGTCAGGCCGGCACGACTGCCCTCGTGACCAGCACGTCACCGCTTCCCGTGCGGCCGCGCACCTCCACGGTGGCGCCCTGCTCGGGCGCGGAGGTGTTCACGTCCAGGTCGCTGCGGGCCGTGCCCGAGCCGGACGAGAGGTCCACCCGCGCCCGGGTACCCGGGTGCACGCCCACGCGGAGCTCGCCGGAGCCCGTGGTGAGGTCGTAGGTGCCGGTCCGGGCGTCGGAGATGCGCAGGTCGCCGGAGCCGGTGCGCACCTGGAGGTCGCCCGCCACCGTGCCGAGCTCGACGTCGCCGCTCCCGGCCTTGATGTCGCTCGTGCCGCCCGTGCCGGCGAGGGCGATCGCCCCGGAGCCGGTACGCACCCGGCTGCGCCCCGAGACGACACCGAGGGTGATGTCGCCGGTGCCGGTGGTGACATCGGCGTCACCGTCGACCGGGCCGAGCGTGGCGCCCCCGGAGCCCGTGCGCACGGCCGCCCAGCCGGCACGGCCCGTGACGGTGACGTCCCCGGCCCCGGTGCGTGCGGCCACCCGCGAGCCCGCCGGAGCGGTGACCGTCACCATCAGCGGCACCACCCGAAGCGGGAGCTCCTGCGCGGAACGCACCACCAGCCGTCGCGCCGGCTCGGACCAGCTGATCTCGGCGCCCTGCACCGCGTCGGCGGCCAGCCGGGCCGGGTCCGGCCCGTCGCGGTCACCGGAGGCGTTGCCGAGCCAGCTGATGAGGCCGCTCACGCCCTGCATCCACCCGGTCACGGCCGAGGCGTCGTGCCGCAGCTCGACGGTGACCGCCTCGACGTCCGCGCTGTCGAGGTGCACCGCGATGGTGCCGACGTCCACCGACAGCTCCAGCTCGGCGGGCCCCTGCACCGGCCAGGACTCGCGGCGCACGGCGTCGTCCGAATCGGACCCGGCGTCGCCCTTCGAGAAATCGATCATGTCGTTCATCCCTGCACCCACCCCTGGATCCGGCGGCCGTCGCGGCTGCGCTTCCCGTGCTGGTCCCGTCCCGGCCGGCCGGACCGCCCCGCGAGCGCGCCCTGCACGGCCTGCGCCACCCAGGAGTTCAGCGAGACCCCCTGCGCGGCAGCGGCCTGCTCGGCCTGGCCCTTGATCTGCTCCACGAGGCGCAGCGTGATGCGCGAGATGTCACCGGCGTCAGCCCCGAAGCCACCGAACCCGCTGAAGGGCGGGCTCTCCGGCTCCGGCTCGGCGGCCGGTCCGTCGTCGGAGACGGCCACGCGCACGTCGCGTCCGTTGAGGCGCACCTCGACGACGCGGTCCGGGAGTGCCGCGGTGACCTCGGCGGCGAGGTCGGACAGGGCGTTCATGAGGGCCAGCCGGGCGGCGGGCTCGATGGCGGCGCCGAGCAGCGCAGCGGTGCGCTGCGTCTGCTCGTCGCCCGCTGCGGCGGCGGACGCGAGGTCCTCCCGCAGCTGTGTGACATAGGTGCTGAGATCCATGACACCACTGTGGCGCCAAATGTGACGTCAGTCAAGGACGACGTGGCGTCACGTTAGGCTGCGGAGATGCCGGAGATCGTGCCTCTCGGGGTCCAGCTCGTCGCGAAGACCGAGTTCACGGCACCCGAGGGCGTGCCGTGGAGCACCGACGCCGAGGGCGGGCAGGCGCTGGCCGAGTTCGCCGGCCGGGCCTGCTACCAGTCCTGGACGAAGCCCAACCCGGCGACCGCCACGAACGCCGGCTACCTGCGTCACATCCTCGAGGTCGGGCACCTCTCGGTGCTCGAGCACGGCACCGTCAGCTTCTACCTGACGGGCGTGTCGCGCAGCCTCACCCACGAGCTGATCCGCCACCGGCACTTCTCCTACAGCCAGCTCTCGCAGCGCTACGTGCCCGAGCGCGATGCCGCGATGGTCGAGCCGGATGTCATCGCGGACGACCCGGAGCTGCACGCGCTCTTCGTCGACGCCGCCACGGCTGCGGTCCGGGCCTACGAAGGCCTGCTGGAAGGCCTCGAGAAGCGCTTCGCCGACGAGCCGAACGCCACCCTGCGCCGCAAGCAGGCCAGGCAGGCCGCGCGGGCGGTCCTGCCCAACGCCACCGAGACGCGCATCGTCGTCACCGGCAACTACCGCGCCTGGCGCCACTTCGTCGCGATGCGCGCCACCGAGCACGCCGACGTCGAGATCCGCGCGCTCGCCCTGGAGTGCCTGCGCCAGCTCCAGCGCGAGGTGCCCAACGTGTTCGACGACTTCGAGATCCAGGCCCTCGACGACGGCTCCGAGATCGCGTCCAGCCCGTTCGTGACCGAGGGGTAGCTTGGGCCCAATGAGCCTGGCGACCGACGAACGAGCGGCCATCTGCGACGAGTTCGAGAAGGTGGGGCCCGACCGGCCCACCCTCTGCGAGGGGTGGACCACGCGGGATCTGCTCGCGCACCTGCTGGTGCGGGAGCGGCAGCCGTGGGTGGCTCCGGCGATCGTCGTGCCGGCGCTGTCGTCCTTCGCCGACAGGGCCATGAGCGGCTATGCGCAGACGCCGTGGGCGGACATGGTCGGGCTGCTGCGGGCCGGCCCGCCGCCGTGGTCGCCGTTCCGGATCCCGGCGTTGGACCGGCTCGCCAACGGGGCGGAGCTCTTCGTGCACCTCGAGGACGTGCGGCGGGGTGAGCCCGGCTGGGAGCCGCGCGAGGCCGACCCCACCCGCGACGGGCAGCTGTGGGCGCTGCTGGCGCGGATGGGCCGGATGCTGTTCAAGAGCGCCGCTCCGGGCGTGGTGCTGCGGCGACCGTCGGGCGAGCAGCACGTCGTCACCACCGGCGCCGGCGTCGTGACGCTGGTCGGCGAGCCGGGGGAGCTGGTGTTGTACGGATTCGGCCGCGACGCCGCGCGCGTCGAGGTCCTCGGTTCGCCGCAGGACGTGGCTGCTCTGGGTGCGGCCTCGCGCGGCCTGTGAACGGCGGCCCGTCCGGCTTCGTCCCGTCGCTCGTCGTCGCAGGTCGGAGGCCCGCGTGAACGGTGGCGGTGGGCCGGATGTGGCCGGCTCCCACGGTCCTGCTCGCTGATCGGTGACGGGGTGCGCGGCGCCGGCCACGATGCCGGCTCGCGGCGCGCACCCGGTTCGTGGCGGGCGTGCGTGCCGCCCACCGCGGATGGCTCCGAGGCCACGAACTCGACCTGGGCGGTACCGTCAGCCCATGCGTACCGCTCCGGGCCGACCGTTCGGCCGTGTCCTCACGGCCATGGTCACGCCCTTCGACGCCGCAGGAGCGCTCGATCTCGCCAGGGCCGAGGAGTTGGCGGCACACCTGGTGGAGCTGGGCAACGACGGCCTGGTGGTCAACGGCACCACGGGCGAGGGTCCCACCACCACCGACGCCGAGAAGGCCGAGCTCGTGCGCGCCGTGGTGTCGGCGGTGGGCGCCCACGCCACGGTGGTGGCCGGAGCGGGCACCTATGACACCGCCCACAGCGTCCACCTCGCGCGCGACGCCGAGAAGGCGGGCGCCCACGGGTTGCTGGTCGTCACCCCGTACTACTCGCGCCCCCCGCAGTCCGGCCTCGTCCTGCACTTCACGGCCGTCGCGGACGCCACCGACCTGCCCGTCATGCTCTACGACATCCCTCCGCGCAGCGTCATCCCGATCGAGCGCGAGACACTGCAGCTGCTCGCCGAGCACCCGCGGATCGTGGCCGTGAAGGACGCGCGCGCCGATTTCCTCCTCGGCACCGAGATCATCGCCACGACGCCGCTGGCGTACTATTCAGGCGACGACCCCGTGAACCTGCCCTGGCTCTCGATCGGCGCGGTCGGGTTCGTCAGCGTCACCGGCCACGTCGTGGCCGACCGGCTCCGCGACCTCATCGATGCCTTCGAGAGCGGCGACGTCGAACGGGCCCGGGCCGTCAACGCATCGATGATCCCGGTGGCCCGCGCCATGGGACGGGTCGGGGGAGCGGTGTTCGCGAAGACGGCCCTGCGGCTGCGCGGCCTCGACGTCGGCGAGACCAGGCTCCCGCTCCCGCCCGCCACCGTGGATCAGGTCGCGGCGATCGCGGCCGATCTCACCGCCGCCCGAGTGGAGCTCCCCACCCCGGTCGCCCAGCGGTGACCCCCCGGTTTTCGCTTCTCCGGCGCCGCCTGGCGCCTACCATCCAGCACAGTCAGGAACATCCTTGAGCCGTCCCCCCGCCAGACCAGACCGATCGCGGGACCGCCGGTCGCGGCCCGCCCGGCGCGATCAGCCGCGCACCATGCCCCCCGTCGAGGAGCCGCGGCTCCCCGGCCTGCCCACCGAGCCGCCCGGGCCACTGCCCGAGGGTGGCCTGCGTGTCGTCGCGCTCGGCGGCATCAGCGAGATCGGCCGCAACATGACGGTGTTCGAGTACGACGGGCGGCTGCTCGTCGTCGACGCCGGCGTGCTCTTCCCCGACGCCGACGCGCCGGGCGTCGACCTGATCCTGCCCGACTTCCGGCCCATCCTGGACCGGCTCGGCGACATCGACGCGCTCGTGCTCACCCACGGCCACGAGGATCACATCGGCGCCGTGCCGTTCCTGCTGCGACAGCGGCCCGACCTGCTCGTGGTCGGTTCGCCGTTCACGCTCGCGCTCGTCGCCGCGAAGTGCAAGGAGCACCGCATCACCCCGCACCTGCTGGAGGTGAACGAGGGCGACCGCCTGCGGCACGGCACGTTCGACTGCGAGTACTTCGCCGTGAGCCACTCCATCCCACAGTGCCTGGCCGTGGCCATCCGCACGCCCGCCGGGATCGTCCTGCACACCGGCGACATCAAGCTCGACCAGGTGCCCCTGGACGGCAGGCTCACCGACCTGCCCGGCTTCTCCCGCCTCGGCGACGAGGGCGTCGACCTGTTCCTGTGCGACTCGACCAACGCCGACACGCCCGGCGTCTCGCCGTCGGAGGCCACGCTCGGCCCGAACCTCGCCGCCGCCATCGGCGAGGCCACCGGTCGCGCGTTCGTGGCCTGCTTCGCCAGCAACGTGCACCGCGTGCAGCAGATCATCGACGGAGCCGTGATCCACGGGCGCAAGGTCTGCCTGATGGGCCGCTCCATGCTGCGCAACATGGAGATCGCCACCGACCTCGGGCTGCTCGCCGTGCCCGAGGGCACGCTGGTGGCGCTCGACGACGTCGACGACATCCCCGACCACGAGCTGCTCGTGGTCTGCACCGGCTCCCAGGGCGAGCCGATGGCCGTGCTGTCGCGGATCACCCGCGGTGAGCACCGCACGTTCCAGATGCGGTCCTCGGACACCGTGATCCTGTCGAGCTCGCTCATCCCGGGCAACGAGCACGCGGTCTTCGGTGTGATCAACCGGTTGCGCCGCGCGGGCATCAAGGTGATCGACAACCGCACCCACAACGTGCACGTCTCCGGCCACGCCTATGCCGGTGAACTGTTGTTCCTCTACAACGCGGTGCGGCCGAGCAACGTCATGCCGGTGCACGGCGAGTGGCGTCACCTGCGCGCCAACGCCGCGCTGGCCGAGCAGACCGGCGTCTCGCCGGACGCGGTGGTGCTCACCGAGAACGGCATCATCG
>JBBQEF010000272.1:0-7858 GCA_038320445.1 Mycobacteriales bacterium | reverse complement strand
AGCGCGATCGCCTGCTGACGCAGGTTGGACAGCTGTCCGCCGGGGATCTCGTGGTGGTAGACGCGTCCGGTCGGGGACGCCAGCCCCGATTCGAACGGCGCGTAGACCTTCCGCACCGCCTCCCAGTAGGGCTCCAGGTCGCCGACGGCCTGCAGCGACAGCCCGGTGGCGCGCTCGGTGTGGTCGGTGGCCGCCACGAGCGCGGACAGCGATGGCTGCGACGTGGTTCCGGCCATCGAGGCGACCGCCGCGTCCACCGCGTCCACACCCGCGTCGATCGCCGCGACCAGCGTGGCGAGCTGGCCGCCCGCGGTGTCGTGGGTGTGCAGGTGGACGGGCAGGTCGAACCGCTCGCGCAACGCGGTGACCAGCGTCTTCGCCGCCGGCGGGCGCAGCAGCCCGGCCATGTCCTTGATCGCCAGGACGTGCGCGCCCGCGCCGACGATCTGCTCGGCGAGGCGCAGGTAGTAGTCCAGCGTGTAGAGCTGCTCGGCGGGGTCGGAGAGGTCGCCGGTGTAGCAGAGGGCCACCTCCGCGACGGCCGTGCCGGTGGCGCGCACCGCGTCGATCGCAGGCCGCATCTGGGCCACGTCGTTGAGCGCGTCGAAGATCCGGAAGATGTCCATCCCGGTGGCGGCGGCCTCCTCGACGAACGCGTCGGTCACCTCCAGCGGGTAGGGCGTGTAACCGACGGTGTTGCGCCCGCGCAGCAGCATCTGCGTGCAGATGTTGGGCACGGCCTCGGACAGTGCCGCGAGCCGGTCCCAGGGGTCCTCGGCGAGGAACCGCAGCGCGACGTCGTAGGTGGCGCCGCCCCAGCACTCCAGCGACAGCAGCTGCGGCGCCGTCCGCGCGACGTACGGGGCGACGGCCAGCAGGTCGCGGCTGCGCACGCGCGTGGCCAGCAGGGACTGGTGGGCGTCGCGGAACGTGGTGTCGGTCACGGCGACGGCTGTGCGCTCCCGCAGCTGCCGGGCGAACCCCTCGGGGCCCAGCGACCGGAGCAGCTGCCGCGACCCGTCCGGTGCGGGCGCGCCGACGTCGCACTGCGGGAGCTTGTCGACGGGCTCGACGACCTGCGGGCGCGGCCCGTTGGGCCGGTTGACGGTGGTCTCGGCCAGGAAGGTGAGGATCCGCGTGCCACGGTCGGCCGGCTGCCGCGCCCGCAGCAGCTGTGGCCGCTCCTCGATGAAGCTCGTGGTGACGTGGCCCGCCTGGAAGTCCGGGTCGGAGAGCACCGCGGCGATGAACGGCAGGTTGGTGGAGACGCCGCGGATCCGGAACTCCGCGATCGCGCGCCGGGCGCGGCGCACCGCGTTCGGGAAGTCGTGACCGTTGCACGTGAGCTTGACCAGCATCGAGTCGAAGTGGGCGCTGACCTCGGCACCCGTGTGCGTGGTGCCGCCGTCGAGCCGGACGCCGGGGCCGCCCGGGGAGCGGTAGTTGCTGATCGTGCCGGTGTCCGGGCGGAAGCCGTTGGACGGGTCCTCGGTGGTGACGCGGCACTGCAGCGCGGCTCCCGTGCAGGTCACCTCGTCCTGGGTCAGGCGCAGCTCGGGCAGCGTCCCCCCGGACGCGATGCGCAGCTGCGCGATCACCAGATCCCGGTCGGTGACCTGCTCGGTGACGGTGTGCTCCACCTGGATGCGCGGGTTCATCTCGATGAACACGTGCTCACCGCGCTCGTCGAGGAGGAACTCGACGGTGCCGGCGTTGACGTAGCCGATGGCGCGGGCGAACTTCACCGCGTCGTCGCAGATCCGGGCCCGGATGTCGGGATCGAGGTTGGGAGCGGGCGCGATCTCGATGACCTTCTGGTGGCGGCGCTGCACCGAGCAGTCGCGCTCGTAGAGGTGCACCACGTTGCCGGAGGCGTCGGCGAGGATCTGCACCTCGATGTGGCGCGGGTTCACCACGGCTTGCTCCACGAACACCGTGGCGTCGCCGAACGCCGACTCCGCCTCCCGCATGGCCGCCTCCATGGCTTCACGGAGATCACCGGGCTCCTGGACGCGCCGCATGCCGCGCCCACCGCCACCCGCCGCGGCCTTGACGAAGATCGGGAAGCCGATCTCCTCGGCCGCCGCCGACAGTGCGTCGACGTCGGTGCCCGGCTCCGACGACGTCAGGACGCCGACCCCCGCCGCGCGGGCGGCGGCGATCGCCCGCGACTTGTTGCCCGTCAGGTGCAGCACCGACGCGGGAGGGCCGACGAACGTGATGCCCGCGTCCTCACAGGCCTGCGCGAGATCGGGGTTCTCCGACAGGAAGCCGTAGCCGGGGTAGATCGCGTCGGCACCCGCCTTGCGGGCGGCCTTGATCACCTCGTCGACCGAGAGGTACGCGCGGACGGGGTGGCCGCGCTCGCCGATCAGGTAGGACTCGTCGGCCTTCGCGCGGTGCAGCGAGTTGCGGTCCTCGTACGGGAAGACCGCGACGGTGGAGACCCCGAGTTCGTAGGCGGCCCGGAACGCGCGGATCGCGATCTCTCCGCGGTTGGCGACCAGGACCTTCTCGAACACGGCGGTTCCCTCCTCGGCTGCGAGTGATCGGCTCGCGGCGAAACCGTACCGTCGGACACTCGTTCGGACCCGTGCGAGCGACCACCGTCTTCGGGTACCAAGGAGATGTGCGCCACCATCCACGTCAGCCGGGCTTCGCGACGGCCGGGCCGCGCTACGCCCATCCCACCGCGTTCGCTGACGGGCGCCGTCTGCGGGAGGCGTCCCGGCGGCGCCACCCGTACCCGGCAGGCCACCGCCATCGGGGGGCGGTGCCGATCGTGGTGCTGCTGGCCATGCTGCCGATGCTCTCCGGCGGTGTCTGGTCGGTCGTGCTGTTCGTCGTCACGGCGCTCACCGCGGGCGCACTCGTCACCGCACTCGTCATGGCCGCCGTGCCGGTGCTGCTCGTCGGCACCGTCGCGTTCGTCGCCGTCCGGCGCGGGCGCAGACGGGCCGCGCTGCGCCGGGGTGGCGCCGCGGGCACCGCGCCGCTGCCGGGCCGCCCCGCCGCCCCGCCGCGTCCGGACCGCGTGTGGTCGCACGCACGAGCCCGGTTCCACACGCTGCGGGGTGAGTACGCCGCCTACGAGTGCGATGCGATGGAGGTGCTGCGGCTGCCCGCGCTGGCCGACGTGTCGGTGCCCAGCACCGGCCGCTTCGTCGACGCGTTCGCCGAGGCGCAGGCGTTGGAGACCGACGCGTTCCCCGGCGACGCGCACGCCACGCAGTTCACCTCCGCCGTCGACCGCGCCGAACGCGCCTGGCGCGCGGCCCGCGATGCGGCCGAGCGCATCCGGCTCACGGGCCTGTCCCCCACCGAGCGCGGCACGGTCGAGCGCGTGATCAAGCTGCTCACCACGGCGCGGGACACCGACAGCGACGCCGAACGCATCACCGCCTACGCCCGGGCCCGCTCGGAGCTGGCCAAGCTGGACCGGGCCGGGGTCGTGCACGTGCCGCTGCCCGCGCGGTCCGCCCTCGACGTGGCCGCGCGCGGCGCCCTCCCGGCGTAGAGCACCCGCCACAACCGCACCGAGCCCGCGCGACGCGTCTCACGGCCGCCGACAGCCGCAACCAGCCCGCGCGATGCGACTCACGGCCGGGGGCTCAGCGGTTCCGCGTGGTTCTGCGTGCCACTGACCGGGGCGTCGAAGCAGCGCTGCACCGTGCCTCCCGGGATGTGGGCGCCGACGTGTGCCATGGGCGAGGAGCGCGCAGCGCCGGGCGGTGACACGGCCGGTTCAGGCCTTGTCCAGGTAGGCCGCCCGTTCCTCGTCCCCGACCGTCTCCCCGACCAGCGCGAACATCCCGGGATGGTGGATCAGGGCCGGGTCCTCGGCCACGATGTGGCCCGCGTACACCTGGGCCTTCGCGATGATCTCCTCGTGCCGCAGGAGCGAGAGCAGCCGCAGGCCGGAGCGGCGGCCGGACTGCACC
Source organism: Mycobacteriales bacterium (assembly GCA_038320445.1). Taxonomy (GTDB): domain Bacteria; phylum Actinomycetota; class Actinomycetes; order Mycobacteriales; family Pseudonocardiaceae; genus Pseudonocardia. Next base: position 3,917 of record JBBQEF010000272.1, on the reverse strand, counting down.
GCGCCCAGGATGTCGCCCTCGCGGCGCAGCTCCAGATCGAGCCGGGCCAGCTCGAAGCCGTCGGTGGTGCCCGCCACCGCGTCGAGCCGCTGCCGCGCGGCCGTGGCCGCGGGCATGTCGCTGACCAGCAGGCAGACCCCCTGCGCCGAGCCCCGGCCCACGCGGCCACGCAGCTGGTGGAGCTGGGACAGGCCGAAGCGATCGGCGTCGAGGATGACCATCGCGGTGGCGTTGGGGACATCGACGCCGACCTCGATGACGGTGGTGGCCACCAGCACATCGAGCTCGTGACGCTCGAACGCCCGCATCACGGCGTCCTTCTCGTCCGGCGGCAGTCTGCCGTGCAGGATCGCGAGGCGCAGGCCCTCCAGGGGCCCGTCCAGCAGCTTGGGCGCGACCTCCAGCACGGCCATCGGGGGCCGCCGGGGGGTGCCGTCCTCGGGGGGCGGCTCGGGCTCGGAAGGTTCGGTGTCCCCGACCCGCGGGCACACGACATAGGCCTGGTGCCCGGCGGCCACCTCCTCGCGCACGCGCCGCCAGATGCTGGCGAACCAGCTCGGCTTCTCCGCCAGCGGCACGACCGTGGTCGAGATCGGCGAACGGCCGGCAGGCAGCTCGCGCAGCGCGGAGATCTCCAGATCGCCGTAGACCGTCATGGCGACGGTGCGCGGGATCGGGGTGGCCGTCATGACGAGCATGTGCGGGACCAGCTCGCCGCGACCGCGCAGGGCGTCGCGCTGCTCCACGCCGAAACGGTGCTGCTCGTCGACAACGACGAGCCCGAGGTCGGCGAACCCCACGTGATCCTGGATCAGCGCGTGGGTGCCGACGACGATGCCGGCCGAGCCGGACCGGGCGCCGAGCAGCGCCTCGCGCTTGGCCCTGGTGCCCAGCGAGCCGGTGAGGAGCGTGACGCTGGTGGCGTTCTCGGCCGCGCCCAGCTCACCGGCCTGGCCCAGCGGGCCGAGCAGGGCCCGCAGCGAGCGAGCGTGCTGCGCGGCCAGCACCTCGGTGGGGGCGAGCATCGCGGCCTGCCGGCCCGCGTCGACCGCCTGGAGCATGGCCCGCAGCGCGATGACCGTCTTGCCCGCGCCGACGTCGCCCTGCACGAGCCGGTTCATGGGGTGCCGGCCCGCCAGGTCGGCGGCCACCTCGACGCCGACCGCCTGCTGGCCCGCCGTGAGCGTGAACGGCAGCTGCGCGTCGAACGCGTCGAGCAGGCCGCCGGGGCACGGCGGGCAGGCGGCGGCCGGACGCGAGACGACGGCCTGCCGCCGCAGGGCCAGCGCGAGCTGCACGCCCATCGCCTCGTCCCAGACGAGCCGGTTGCGGGCGGCGTGGAAATCGGCCTCGGTCTCGGGGACGTGGATGCGGCGCAGCGCCCGCCCCAGCTCGGCCAGGCCCTCGCGTTGCCGCAGGGACTCCGGGAGCGGATCGGTCGGGTCGTCGAGCACGTCGAGCACCTGGCGCACGCACCGCGCGATCTCCTGCGAGGTGATCTTGGCGGTGGCCGGGTACACCGAGATGAACGGCCGGATCTCGTCGGCCTCGTCGAGCGGGTCGAACTGCGGGTGGGTGAGCTGCAGGGCCTTGTTGAACATGCTGACCTTGCCGGAGAACACCGCCCGGACCCCGGGATAGATGATGTGCCTCACCTTGTGGGCGTTGAAGAACGTGCAGTCGAGCTTGGCCCCGCCGGCGTCGCGGAGCACGACGTTGAGCAGGGTTCCGCGGCGCTGCCGCATCTCGCGCTGCGTGACCTTCTCCACCTCGGCGATGATCGTGGCGTGCTCGCCGATCTCCAGCCCGGCGATGTCGGTGAGCTTGCCGCGGTCGACGTAGCGCCGGGGATAGTGCCGCACGAGGTCCCCGACGGTGTGCAGATCCAGGTGCTTCGCCAGCAGGCCGGCCGCCTTGCCCAGGACCGGTCCCAGAGGCGAGAGCATGTCGATCGCGGTCATGCTGCCGCCTCCGCGGGAGCGATCGCGTCGTCGGTCACCGTCACTCCACCCCCAGCACCAGCGGATAGTCCGTCTGACCACCCCGGTGGACGACGATGTCGACCTCGGGGTGGCTGCGGCGCAGGTCGGCCGCCAGCCCCTCGCCGAGATCGTCGTCAGCGCCCTGGCCGAGCAGCGCGGTGACGATCTCGCCGCCCGCGAGGAGCATGCGATGAGCCAACCACAGGGCACCGACAGCCAGGTCCGGGGCGATCAGCACGATCTCCCCGTCGGACACCCCCAGCACGTCACCGGGCTCGCAGCGGCCGACCCAGGTCAGCGCCTCGGTCTCGGCGATCATCAGGCCGGCCGTCCGGGTGCCCGCGGCGGCCTCGGCCATCGCGACGACGTCGTCACCGGGGCGCCGTCCCGGATCGTGCACCGCCAGCGCGGCCAGCCCCTGCAGCACCGACGCGGTGGGCACCACCAGCACGTCCTGTCCCTCCCTGCGCGCCGTCCGGGCCGCGCGTTCGGCCACCGCGGTGATGTCGGAACTGTCCGGTAGCAGCACGACGTGCTGGGCCAGGGTGCCCGCGAGCGCCGCCACCAGCTCGGCCTCCGCGACGGGCTCGCCGGGCTCCCGCTCGATCACCGCCGCCCCTGCCGAGCGCGCCAGCGCAGCCACCTGCGTGCCGGTGACGACCATGAGCACGGCGCGGGACCGGACGAACCGCCCCGTCGACGCCCCGCCCACGTCGGCGAACCGGATCACCGTGATCCGGTGCGGCCGCCCCGCCGCCACCCCGGCCTCGATCGCGGCCCCGGCGTCCGTGCAGTGGACGTGGACGTTCCACAGCCCGTCACCGTCCCCGACCACCGCCACGCAGTCCCCCAGCCCGGCCAGCTCGACCCGCAGCGTCGCGACGGCCGCCGCCTCGGCGTCCAGCAGGTACATCACCTCGTACTCGAAGGTGTCGGAACCGGCCTCGCGCTCGGCCGTCAGCGCCGCGCTGCCCCGCGCCGCGACGGCCGTCCGGTTCTCGACGGCGGCCGGCAGCACGGCGGCCGGCGGGTGCCCGTTGAGCAGCCCGTCCAACGCGTCCAGGACGACGTAGAGGCCCAGCCCTCCCGCGTCCACGACCCCCGCCCGTGCCAGCTCGGGCAGCTGCGCTGTGGTCCCCCGCAGCGCGACGGCGGCGGCGGCGGTCGCCGCGGCGGCGACTCCCGCCAGCACCCGGGAACCGGCCGCTGCGGCGGAGGCCGCCGTCAGCACGGTCAGGACCGTCCCCTCCCGCGGGTGCTCGAACGCCACCGCGGCCAGATCCCGCGCCCGCGCCAGCGCGTCGCAGAGCACGGAGCCGTCGAGCGGGGCCGTCGCCGCGGTGACGGCCTCGGCCACTCCCCGCAGCACCTGCGAGAGGATCACCCCGGAGTTGCCCCGGGCGCCCAGCAGCGCTCCCCGGGCCAGCGCGGTGGCCACGGCGGTGGCCGCCTCCCCGTCCGGCAGCCGGCCCGCCGCGTCGACGGCCGCACGCATCGTGAGCAGCAGGTTCGTGCCGGTGTCGCCGTCGGGCACGGGAAAGACGTTGATCCGGTCGACCTCGTCGCAGTGCCGCTCCAGCGCCGCGGTCGCCGCCGTCGCCCAACCGGTCAACACGGCGGCGTCGAGCACGTGGGGCACAGCGCGAGAGCGTAACGAGTGCTCCTCGACCGGGGGCGCGGCTGGGATCGGGGCCGTGCTGTCGACCGGCCGCGTCGCGGGGACCGGGTGGTGTGCGCCCGGTCGGGCGGCGCAGGTACCCTGGCTCATTGCGACCGGGGAACATCCCGGCTTCCTGTACGTCTACCCGAGGAGTTCGACGTGGCTGCCGTCTGCGACGTCTGTAGCAAGGGTCCGGGCTTCGGCATGTCCGTCTCGCACTCGCACCGCCGTACCAACCGCCGGTGGAACCCGAACATCCAGACCGTTCGGGCCCG
>JBBQEF010000271.1:0-7930 GCA_038320445.1 Mycobacteriales bacterium | reverse complement strand
GTATCCATGTTCCATGGCCATCGCCGCGGTCCGCGCCGCCGCCCGCACCGACGTCGCCGAGATCGCCCGCATCCAGGCCGACACCTGGGCCGCCGCCTACGCCGCGCTCGTCCCGGCCACCGCGATCGAGGCGCTGCGCGGGCCGCAGGCGCAGGCGGCCTGGACGGGAGCGGTGGACGGAGGCCATGTACTGGTGGCGACGGAGGGCGGGTGGACGGTGGGCTTCGCCCTCGCCGCGGTGGCCGACGACCGTCCGGCCACCGCCCCGGCCGGCCCGGCCACGGCCGACGCCACGGACGACATCGAGCCGGCGCGATCCGGCCGGGGAGCCGATCCGGACGCATCGCGGGGGCGCGATGCTGCAGGGGGCTTCGGCGTCGAGGCATGGGGGGAGATCGGTGCGCTGCTGGTCGAGCCGCGGTGGGGGCGGCGCGGGCACGGCGGGCGGCTGCTGGCCGCGGCCGCCGACATGCTCCGCACGGGCGGCGCGATCTACGGCCTGGCCTGGGTCCCCGAGGCCGACGAGGCGTCGCGGCGCTTCTACGCCCGTGCCGGGTGGGAGCCCGACGGCGCCGTCCGCGCGTTCGAGACGGGCACGGGCACGCTACGCGAGGTGCGGCTGACCGGTGCGCTGGATCTGAAGCTGCAGGGCGACGAACAGATGTGATCGGCGTGAGACGCACAGCGTGGCCCTGTTGCGGGCGCTGCTGTGCGGTACGCGCCGATCACTGCGCCGATCACCGGGCTAAAGCCCGAGGAGGGGCTCCAGGCCGATCGTCAGGCCCGGGCGGTCGAGCACCGCGCGCACGGCGAGCAGGACCCCCGGCATGAAGGACGCCCGGTCGAGCGAGTCGTGCCGCAGCGTCAGCGTCTCCCCCGCCGTGCCCAGCAGCACCTCCTGGTGCGCGACCAGCCCCGGCATGCGCACGGAGTGCACGTGGATCCCGTCCACGGTGGCCCCGCGGGCGCCGGGCAGCTCGTCGGTGGTGGCGTCGGGCACCGGGCCTGCGCCGGCCTCGGCACGGGCGGCCGCGATCAGCGACGCCGTGCGCACGGCCGTGCCGGACGGGGCGTCGACCTTGCCTGCGTGGTGGAGCTCGATCACCTCGGCGGAGTCGAAGAACTTCGCGGCCTGCTGCGCGAACCGCATCATCAGCACGGCCCCGACCCCGAAGTTGGGCGCCACCAGGACGTGGCCCGGCGTCTCCTCCAGCCAGCCGCGGACGGTGGCGTAGCGGGCCTCGTCGAAACCGCTGGTGCCGACGACGACGGCGATGCCGTGATCGAGGCCGTGGCGGATGTTCTGCAGCGCGGCGCCGGGGTGGGTGAAGTCCACCACCACCTGGGCGCCCGCGTCGAGCAGATCGGACGGGGCGTCGCCGATGTCGAGCCGGGCGACCAGCTCGAGGCCGTCCGCACGGTCCACGGCGCGGCACACCTCGGACCCCATGCGCCCTCTCGCCCCCAGCACACCCACCCTGATGCTCACGCGCGCAGCCTAGTGATCAGGCCAGCACGAGCCCACCGACCCACACCGAGGCGGCCAGCAGGCCCGTGACCAGCTCGATGAGGATGCTCCAGCCGACCGCTCCGAGCGCCCCTCGCGTCGAGGACCACGCCGGCGGCCTCTCCTTGAGCCGCGCCAGCTCGGCCACGTAGATGCCGAGCACGAACCCGATGAACAACCCGACCACCGGGATCACGAAGAAGCCGACGACTCCCAGCACCGCTCCGAGAGCGATCGACCGCCCCGGCACGCCCGCGTCGCGCAGCTTGCGTCCCGGCACGAGGTACTTGACGACGCTCCCGGCGACCACCACGGCCACCGCGATGCCGAGCACGGCCCAGCCCAGCGCGTCGCCCCGCGGGACCGCCCAGAACGCGATGCCCGCGACCACGAGCACCAGCCCCGGAAGCACCGGGACGACGACTCCCACGATTCCCACCACGATCAACACGGCGGCGACGAGGATCTCGGTGGTCACGAACGGATGATGGCACGCGGGCACGGCGGGGGCCGGTGTCGCCACCGTGCCCGCACCACGATCTCGCCGCCGGCCAGGGTCGCCACCACCACCGGCCGGTGCCACGACACCCACAGGCCCGGTCCGAGCAGCAGGCAGGCCCAGCGCACGAAGGCCGAACCGGCCTCCCCGTCCACCGCCGAGAGCAGGACCAGGCACCCGATCACCACCTTCTGCGCCACCGTGAACAGCATCCGGCCGGTCGCGACGCACCGGACGGGGGTGGCCCCGCCCGGGACGGCGGCCACCTCGGCGACCAGGGCGGCGGCGCGGTGGCGGGTGGCCCGGCGGGCGACGACCAGTGGCAGGACGACCGTGACGGCGGCGACGGCCATCAGGACGATCGCCGGCGTCCCGAGCACGGGCACCGGGCTGGACCCGCCGACCGTCATCATGGATGCACCGCCTCCCGCGGGCACTGCGTGCCGTCGGCGGGGGGCATCAGGTCGATCAGGTATCGCGCCACGGCCGACTCGACGCACGGGCTTCGGTCGCGGCCGTAGGCGACGTGGCGGTTGCCCTCCAGCATCATCAGGACCCCGGATTCCAGTTCCGTGGCCAGCGCCCTGCCTCCCGGCAACGGCGTCGCCGGGTCGCCGGTGGTGGCCACGACCAGGATCGGCGGCGCACCCTTCGCCAGCACCGCGCCGGGGTCGTAGCGCTCGGCTGGGCCCGGCCAGAACCGGCACGCGTCCACCCCGCTGTCGTCGCCGAACACCGGCGAGAGGCGCTTCAGCTCGGCCGCCAGCGCCACCGGATCGGCGACGCGGCCGCCGTCCCCGCACCGGATGGCGAGCCGCGCGTCGGTGGAGTTGTCGCGGCTGCCGTCGGGCCTGCGGCCGCTCTGCTGGTTCGAGAGCGGGCGCAGGCCGGTCCCGTCACCGGCGTCGGCCCGCTGCAGCGCGGCGGCGAGCGAGGGCCAGGCGGCCTTGTCGTAGAGCGCGCTGCCGATCGCGGCCACCGCCTCCGCACGGTCCACCGGGGCGCCACCCGGGACCGGCAGCGGCCGGGCCCCGATCCGCGCGAGCAGCCGGTCGAGGGCCGCTGCCGGGTCCCCGGCGCCGAACCGGCACGCGGCCGGGTTGCGCCGGCAGCCGGCGAAGAACGCCTCGAGCGCCTGCTGGAAGCCCGTGGCGTTGAGCCGGTCCAGGCGGGAGCGGTCGCCGAACCACGTCGCAGGGTCGAGCGGCCCGTCGAGCACCAGCGCCCGCACCCGGCCGGGGAACAGGTCCGCGTACACCGTGCCCAGCGCCGTGCCGTAGGACGCGCCGTAGTAGGTGAGCTTCTCCTCCCCCAGCGCCGCCCGCAGCAGGTCCATGTCCCGGGCGGTGGCCGCCGTCGTCAGGTACGGCAGGACGTGGCCGGCGCGCTGGACGCAGCGCGCCGTCACCTCCCGGACCTGGTCGACGGCCGCGGCACCGCGCACGAAGGGAAGATCCTCGTCGGGCAGGCACCGCACCGGCGCGCTCTGGCCGACCCCGCGCGGGTCGAAGCCGATCAGGTCGAAGCGGGCCCGCGTCTGCGCGTCGACGAACTCGGCACCGCTGTCGCGCACCAGCTCGATCCCCGACCCGCCGGGGCCGCCCGGGTTCATCACCAGCGCGCCGATGCGGTGCTCCGGGTCCTCGGCCGGTCGTCGCAGCACCGAGATCTCGATCTTCTCACCGGCGGGGTCCGCGTGGTTGAGCGGCACCGCCAGCCGGGCGCACTGGAACGCTCCGCAGGTGCTCCAGCCGAGCGTTCCCGGCAGTCGGTCCCGCACCACCGCCGCGCACCCGGCCGCGAGGAGCGCGACGACCAGCGTCGCGGCCACCCCGCGGCGGGTGCTCACGCGGCGTCCTGGCGGAACGCCCGGGCCGCGGCACCGGCCGTGAAGACGGCGACCCAGCCCAGCAGGGCGAGCCCGCCCGCCCAGAACGCCGTGGTCGCGTCGGCATGGCCGGGTCCGACGTCCAGGGCCACGGAAGCGTGCAGCCAGGACCACTCGACGGCCGCCGCGAACCACGGCAGGGTGCTCAGCACCACGATGAAGTACTCGACGGTCAACATCCCGACGAGGACCAGGATCGTGGCGGTCAGGCTGTGCAGCAGCAGCCCCAGCGCGGCGCCCGACACCGTCAGCAGTCCGGACGCCGCGACCGCGGTGGCCAGACGGCCCCAGAACACGGGGTCGGCGAAGGCACTGCCGAGGTCCACCCCCTGGCCGGCCATCATCGGCACCCCCACGGCGAAGCAGACGGCCGCCGCGGCCAGCGCGGTGACCACACCGGCCCCGAACGCGGTGACCAACGACGCGGCCAGCTGGCGGCCGCGGCGCGGCGCGGCGAGCAACGCGTGGGCGCGACCGCCGAACCGCAGGTCGGGCGTCACCACGAGGGCCCCGATGAGGACCGCCATGAACTGGTTGTCGATCATGCCGAGCAGCGGCTGACCCAGGTCCGCCCCCGACACGTCGAAGGCGGGCACCCCGAACGCGACGTAGATCGCGGTGAGCCCGCCGGCCAGCACGAGTGTGATGCCGAATGCGATCCACGGCCCGCGCAGACTGGTCAGCCTGCGGCGCTCGGCCCCCAGCAGCGCGATCATGCCGACACCGCCGTGGTGCCGGCCGGGCTGGAGGTGAGCTCCAGGAACACGTCCTCCAGCGAGGCGTTCACCGTGGCCATCTCGGCCAGCGCCACCTGGTTCCGGGCGGCCACCTCCCCGACCCGCTCCGCGGTGGCGCTCCGCACCATGAGCAGGTCCGGCCCGACCTGCTCGACGGTGATCGCGGCCGCCAGCAGCGCGTCGCGCAGCCGCCCCGGCTCGGCCGTGCGCACCCGGACCGACGACGTGTCGCCCATCAGGTCGCGTGCCGGACCGGCCGTCACCAGGAGCCCCTCGTGGATGATCACCACCTGGTCGACGACCTGCGCCACCTCGGCGAGCTGGTGGCTGGAGACGAGCACCGTGCCACCGGCGGCGGCGTGCGCGGTGAGGTGCGCCCGCAGCTCGTGGATGCCCACCGGGTCCAGCCCGTTCGTCGGCTCGTCCAGGATCAGCAGCTCGGGCTCACCGAGCAGCGCCGCCGCCAGCGCGAGCCGCTGGCGCATGCCGAGCGAGTAACCCTTGACCCGCCGGTTCGCGGCCTCGGTCAGCCCCATCTGCGCCAGTACCTCCGGCACCCGCCGCAGCGGCATCCGGGCCGCGGTCGCGACGATCTCCAGGTGGCGGCGTCCGGTGCGTCCGGGATGGAATCCCCCGGTCTCCAGCACCACGCCGACGTGCCGGGCCGGATCCACGAGCGCGGCGTAGGGCTTCCCCAGCACGGTCGCCGTTCCGGCGCTCGGCCGCGCCAGCCCCAGCAGCATCCGCAGTGTGGTGGTCTTTCCCGCGCCGTTGCGCCCGAGGAATCCGGTGACGGACCCGGCCGGGACGTCGAACGTGAGGCCCCGGACCACCTCCCGCCCGCGGTAGCTCTTGCGGAGCCCGGCTATCTCGATGACCGACATCGGTCCTCCTGTCCTGCCCGGCCGTCGTAGCCGGATCCAGGGAGAACAGTGCTGCGCACGGCGGCCGGAAGGATCAACCCCGGACCCGAACTCCGGCTCCACCCGCGGGTGGAGCTTCAGGCCGGGGGGATGGAGGCCTGCACCACCGGGCCGGCCCGACCGTCGCCCGCCGAGCGCGCGCGGACAGCCCCCGAGCTGCACGGCCTGGTGCCGACCGACCTGTCCCGGATCACCGAGCGGGCCGAGTAGCCGGCGACGGCCCGGGCACCGGAGAGCCCGCCGGTCCGGCCCCGCTGCCTCCCTGTCAGCCCACTGAGCGCAGCGAGGCCGGGAGGTCGCTCTCCTCCTCGTAGGGGCCCACCACCGCCGCCGTCAGCGGAGCGGCCAGCAGGTCGCGCGCCAGCTCCGTCACCTGCTCGGGGGTGACCGCCGCGATGCGGTCGAGGCTCTCGGCGATGGTGCGCTGGTGGCCGTGGTCGAGCTCGGAGCGGCCGATGCGGTTCATCCGCGACGGGGTGTCCTCCAGCCCCAGGACGAGCCCGCCGCGCAGGTTGCCCTTGGCCCGCGCCACCTCTGCGGTGGTGAGGCCGCCCGCCGCGACGTCGTCGAGGATGCCGCGGATCACGGCGGTGACCTCGCCGAGCCGCTCCGGCGCGCACCCGGCGTAGACGGCGACGCTGCCGGTGTCGGCGTACCCGACGGTCGAGGAGTACACCGAGTAGGCCAGCCCCCGCTGCTCGCGGACCTGCTGGAACAGCCGCGAGCTGGGCCCGCCGCCGAGCGCGGTGTTGAGCACCGACAGGGCCGGGCGCCGCGGGTCGTGCCGCGCCAGCCCCGGGACACCGAGCATCAGGTGGGCCTGCTCGCAGTCCTCGCCGAGCAGCACCAGCCGGGGTCCCGCCGCCAGCACCGCGGGCGCCGGCCTGCGCGGCGGCACCGGGTTCGCGGCTCCGGCGCGCCCGGCGGCCGCCCCCAGCGCCGCTCCGACCAGGTCCACGACGTGCGCGTGCGTGAGGTTCCCGGCGGCCGCGACGACCATGCGCGGGGTGGTGTAGAGCCCGCGCCAGAACGCTCGCAGTGTCTCCCGGGTCAAGCCCTTGACCGACTCCTCGGAGCCGACCACCGGCCGCCCGAGCGGGTGCGCGCCGAACAGCGTCTCGTCGAAGAGCTCGCCGAGCAGGTCCTCGGGATCGTCGTCCCGGATCGCGATCTCCTCGAGCACCACCCCCCGCTCGACCTCGACGTCGGCGGGCGCCAGCGTGGCGTCCGTGACGACGTCGGCGAGCACGTTCACCGCCAGCGGCAGGTCGGTGTCGAGCACGTGGGCGTAGTAGCAGGTGTGCTCCTTCGCGGTGAACGCGTTGAGGTCACCGCCGACGGCGTCGAGGTCTTCCGCGATCGACGCCGCGGTGCGCTGCGACGTTCCCTTGAACAGCAGGTGTTCCAGGTAGTGCGCGGCGCCGGCCTGCCCGGGCGTCTCGTCACGCGAGCCGACGCCGATCCAGATGCCGAGCGACACCGACCGGACACCGGGAACCGTCTCGGTGACGACGCGCAGCCCGCCGGGCAGCACGGTCGCGGAGACGCCGCCGGGGGCGGGAGCCGAAGCCCCCGCCCCCGGCGGCGTGATCAGTGAGGTCACTCCCGCTCCTCGTCGGCCGGAACCGCCGGGGCGACAGACGACCGCATCAGGTCGATCAACCCGCCGTGACCTCGACGGGCTCGTCGACGGGAGCCGCGCCGTCGACGGGAGCCGCGTCACCGGAGCCGTTGGTGGCCGCCTCGCCCTCCACGACCGGGATCAGGCTGATCTTGCCGCGGTTGTCGATGTCGGTGACCTCGACGCGGATCTTGTCGCCCACCTTGCAGACGTCCTCGACCTTGGCGATGCGCTTGCCACTGCCCAGCTTGGAGATGTGCACCAGGCCGTCCTTGCCGGGGACCAGCGAGACGAAGGCGCCGAAGGCCGCGGTCTTGACGACCGTGCCCAGGAACCGCTCGCCGATCTTCGGCAGCTGGGGGTTGGCGATCGCGTTGATCATGCAGATCGCGGCCTCGGCCGACTCGCCGTCCGAGGCGCCGACGTAGATCGTGCCGTCGTCGTCGATCGAGATGTCGGCGCCGGTCTGCTCGGTGATCGAGTTGATCATCTTGCCCTTCGGGCCGATGACCTCGCCGATCTTGTCGACCGGGACCTTCACCGTGACGACGCGAGGAGCGAAGCGGCTCATCTCGTCGGGGCGGTCGATGGCCTCGCCGAGCACCTCGAGGATCGTCATCCGGGCGTCCTTGGCCTGGGCCAGCGCGGCCGCGAGGACCTCGGACGGGATGCCGTCGAGCTTGGTGTCGAGCTGCAGCGCCGTGACGAACTCCGGCGTGCCGGCGACCTTGAAGTCCATGTCGCCGAACGCGTCC